>NZ_SRID01000023.1 GCF_004684805.1 Streptomyces palmae | reverse complement strand
GGGTTGGTGTGGGTGATGTGGTGGGTGCGGGTTTGGGGGCGGTGGGGCATCCGTTGTTGGGTGCGGCGGTGGCGTTGCCGGATTCGGATGGTTGGTTGTTGACGGGGCGGTTGTCGTTGGGTTCGCATGCGTGGTTGGCGGATCACGTGGTGATGGGTGCGGTGGTGTTGCCAGGGACGGCGTTCGTGGAGTTGGCGTTGTCCGCGGGGGAGCGGGTTGGTTGCGGCCGTTTGGTGGAGTTGGTGCTGGAGGCGCCGTTGGTGCTGCCCGAGCGCGAGGGCGTCCAGCTCCGGGTTTCGGTAGGCGACGCCGACCCCGCCGGGCGGCGGCCGGTGAGCGTGTACTCCCGGCTGGACGATGAGCAGGCGGCCTGGGTGCGGCATGCGACCGGCATGGTGGCGGCAGCGGACACCGGGCCCGCTCCTGGCGCCGCGATGGCGGAGTGGCCGCCGCGGGGTGCCGAGCCGGTGGCGTTCGACGGGTTCTACTCGCAGGCCGCCGAGGCGGGATTGGCGTACGGACCGGTGTTCCAGGGGCTGCGGGCGGTCTGGCGGCGCGGCGAGGAGGTGTTCGCCGAGGTCGCCCTCGACGAGGCCGTGAACGCCGGTGGCTTTGGTGTGCATCCGGCGCTGCTGGACGCCGCCCTGCACGCCGTGGGCGCCGCGGGTACGGCCTCGCGGGGCGATGACGGCGAGGCTGAGGCGCGGCCGGAGATCCGGCTGCCGTTCTCCTGGGCCGGGGTGTCCCTCCACGCGACCGGGGCGACCGCGCTGCGGGTGTCGCTGACCCGTACCGGAGCCGACGGGGAGGGGCTGTCGCTGGCGGTGGCCGATCCGACCGGTGCTCCGGTGGCCGTGGTGGAGTCGCTGGCCACCCGGCCGGTCACCGTGGACCAGATCGACGCCGCCCGCCCGGATCCGGCGGATGCCCTGTACCGGCTGGAGTGGACGCCCATGCCCTCCGACGAGCCGGCGTCCATCCCCGGGCCGGACGGTGCGACGACGCCCGGCGGTTCCGCGGAGTCGGTGGCCGTGCTCGGGGAGGGCCCCGGATGCGCGGAGGTACTGGCGGCGTACGCCTCGGCGGGCGCGCGAGCCTCCTCGTACCCGAGCCTGGCGGAGCTGCGCCGCGCGATCGAGGCGGGCGAGGTGCCGGTCCCCGAGCTGGTCTTCGCCCCGGTCACCGCGGCCCAGGAGTCGGCCGACGGCATGACGGTCGCCGAGGTACGGGCAGGGGTGCGGCGGGCTCTGGAGCTGGTGCGGGGCTGGCTGGCCGAGGAGGTCTCCCTGCCCGGAGGCGCCCCCGCCCGGCTGGTGATCGTCAGCCGGGGCGCGGTGGCCGCGGAACAGGGTGCGGACGTACCCGACTTCACGGCTGCCACCTCCTGGGGGCTGGTGCGCTCGGCGCAGGCCGAGCACCCCGGGAGGTTCCTGCTGCTGGACCTCGACGGGCAGCCCGGGTCGGCCGAAGCGGTGCTGCCGGCACTGGCGTCCGGGGAGCCGCAGTTGGCGGTGCGCGACGGGCGGGTGCTGGTGCCACGGCTGACCCGGGCCCGTACGCCCGACGCGGAGATGTCGTCCGGCACCGCGCCCATCTGGGGTGGTTCCGGGACCGTGCTGGTCACGGGGGCGGCGGGTGCGCTGGGTGGCTTGGTGGCCCGGCATCTGGTGGTCGAGCACGGTGTGCGGCGGTTGCTGCTGCTGAGTCGTCGGGGTGCGGACGCCCCCGGTGCGGTGGGGCTCTCCGAAGAACTGGCCGATCTGGGTGCCGAGGTGGAGTGGGCCGCCTGTGACGCCGCCGATCGGGAGGCGCTGGCCGCGGTGCTGGCCGGGATCCCGGCCGAGCGTCCGCTGACGGGCGTGGTGCACGCCGCCGGGGTGCTGGACGACGGGGTGATCGAGTCGCTCACCCCGGAGCGGCTGGACACCGTGCTGCGGCCCAAGGTGGACGCGGCCACGCATCTGCACGAACTCACCGCCGGGCTCGACCTGTCGGCGTTCGTGCTGTTCTCCTCGGCCGCCGGCATCTTCGGCGGCGCCGGGCAGGGCAACTACGCGGCAGCCAACGCCTTCCTGGACGCCCTGGCCGCCCACCGCCGGGCCCAGGGTCTGCCCGCCACCTCGCTGGCCTGGGGGCTGTGGGACGAGCGCAGTGCCATGACCGACGGCCTGGCCGCCGGGGACATGCGCCGGATGAGCCGGGCCGGGGTGCGCGGACTCGGCGCGGCCGAGGGGCTGGCCCTGTTCGACGCCGGGTGCGCCGCGGACGAGGCCGTGCTGGTGCCCGTACGGTTGGACACCGCGGCCCTGCGCGGCGCGGCCCGGTCCGCCGGACAGCAGGTGCCGCACCTGCTGCGCCGGCTGGTGCGCGTCACCACCCTGCGTACGGCGGCCCAGCACGCCACCGGCGAGGACGGAGACCTCCGGGAGCGGCTGGCCGGGATGCCCGAGGCGGACCGGGAGCGGGCGCTGCTCGCCCTGGTACGTACCCAGGTGGCCGCGGTCCTCGGGCACGCCACGGCCGAATCGGTCGAGGCGGAGCGGGCGTTCAAGGACTTCGGCTTCGACTCGCTGACCGCGGTGGAGCTGAGGAACCGGGTCAACTCGGCCACCGGCCTGCACCTGACCGCCACCCTGGTCTTCGACTACCCCACCCCCGCCGCTCTCGCCCACCACCTCCACCAGGCGCTGTTCGCGGACCGGACGGCCGTCGAACCGGCGGCCACCGCCGCGCCCTCCGCGGTCGGCCCGGGCGCGTCCGAGGACCCGGTGGTCATCGTGGCCATGAGCTGCCACTTCCCCGGCGGGGTCCGCTCGCCCGAGGAGCTGTGGCGGCTGGTCGCGGCGGGCGAGGACGCCATCTCGGGCTTCCCCACCGACCGCGGCTGGGACGAGGCCGCGCTCTACGACCCGGACCCGGACGCCGTCGGCAAGAGCTATGTGCGGGAGGGCGGATTCCTGCACGGGGCGAGCGAGTTCGACCCGGGCTTCTTCGGGATCTCGCCGCGTGAGGCGCTGGCCATGGACCCGCAGCAGCGGCTGCTGCTGGAGACCTCCTGGGAGGCGTTCGAGCGGGCGGGCATCGACCCGGCCACCCTGCGCGGCAGCCGGACCGGGGTGTTCGCCGGGGTGATGTACCACGACTACGCCACCCAGCTGCGCTCCGTCCCGGAGGGCACCGAGGGCTATCTGGCCACCGGCGGTTCCGGAAGCATCGCCTCCGGTCGGGTCTCCTACACCTTCGGTCTGGAGGGCCCGGCGGTCACCGTCGACACCGCCTGTTCGTCTTCTCTGGTGGCCCTCCACCTGGCGGCCCAGGCGCTGCGCCAGGGGGAGTGCTCGCTGGCGCTGGCCGGCGGTGTCACCGTGATGTCCAGCCCGGCCACCTTCGTGGAGTTCAGCCGGCAGCGCGGACTGGCCGCCGACGGCCGGTGCAAGCCGTTCGCGGCGGCGGCCGACGGCACCGGCTGGGGCGAGGGCGCCGCGATGCTGCTGCTGGAGAGGCTGTCCGACGCCCGGCGCAACGGCCATCCGATCCTGGCGGTGGTGCGCGGCACCGCGGTCAACCAGGACGGCGCCAGCAATGGCCTGACCGCGCCGAACGGTCCCTCGCAGCAGCGGGTGATCCGGCAGGCGCTGGCGTCGGCCGGGGTGTCGGCCGCCGAGGTGGACGCGGTGGAGGCGCACGGCACGGGTACGACCCTGGGCGACCCGATCGAGGCCCAGGCGCTGCTGGCCACCTACGGCCAGGAGCGCCCCGAGGACCAGCCGCTGTGGCTGGGCTCGATCAAGTCCAACATCGGCCACACCCAGGCCGCCGCGGGTGGGGCGGGCATCATCAAGATGGTGCTGGCCATGCGGCACGGGCTGCTGCCCAAGACGCTCCACACGGACCAGCCCACCCCGCATGTGGACTGGTCGGCCGGGTCCGTGGCGCTGCTCTCCGAGGCCACCCCCTGGCCTCGCACCGGGCGGCCCCGCCGGGCGGGGGTGTCCTCCTTCGGCCTCAGCGGCACCAACGCGCACATCATCCTGGAGCAGGGGCCGGCGGAAGAACCCCGGCGCGTCGACACGGAGGAGTCGGCGCTGCCCGCCCTCGCCCTGCCCTGGCCGGTGTCGGCCAAGACGGAGGCGGCGCTGCGCGCCCAGGCCGGGCGGCTGCTCGCCTACGCCACCGAGAACCCGGAGGCGTCGGCCGCCGACATCGGGCACTCGCTGGCCGCCACCCGCGCCGCCTTCGAGCGCCGTGCGGTGGTCATCGCCGCCGACCGCGCCGGGTTCCAGGCCGGTCTGACCGCCCTGGCCCAGGGACGTACCGCCCCCGAGCTGGTCCAGGGCGCGACCCCGGTCCGGGCGGAGGAGCGAGCTGTCTTCGTCTTCCCCGGCCAGGGTTCGCAGTGGGTGGGCATGGGAGCCGAACTGCTGGACTCCTCACCGGTGTTCGCCGAGCGGGTGGCGGAGTGCGCGGCGGCCCTGGCACCCCATGTCGACTGGTCGCTGGTGGACGTGCTGCGCGGCGCGGAAGGCGCCGCGTCCCTGGAGCGGGTGGACGTGGTGCAGCCCGCGCTGTGGGCGGTGATGGTCTCGCTCGCGGAGGTCTGGCGCTCGTACGGCGTCGAGCCTGCGGCGGTGGTCGGGCACTCGCAGGGTGAGATCGCGGCGGCGGTGGTCGCCGGGGCCTTGTCCTTGCAGGACGCGGCCAAGGTGGTCGCGCTGCGGTCCAAGGCCCTGCCGGCCCTGTCCGGGCTGGGCGGCATGGTCTCGGTCTCGCTGCCCCGGGAAGAGCTGGCCAAGCGGCTGGAGCGGTGGGGAGAGCGGTTGTCGGTGGCCGCGGTCAACGGCGCCTCCTCCGTGGTGGTCTCGGGCGAAGTGGCGGCCCTGGAGGAGCTGCTGGCGGAGTGCGAGAAGGCGGAGATCCGGGCACGCCGCATCCCGGTGGACTACGCCTCGCACTCGGCGCAGGTGGAGCGGATCCGTACCGAGGTGGTGTCCGCCCTCGCCGGGATCAGCCCCCGTACCGCGGGGATCCCGTTCCATTCCACGGTGACCGCCGAGCCGATCGACACGGCCGCGCTGGACGCCGAGTACTGGTACCGCAACCTCCGTCAGACCGTCCGCTTCGACGACACCGTCCGGGGCCTCCTCGACCAGGGGTACGGACTGTTCATCGAGGCCAGCCCGCATCCGGTGCTGACCGTGGGGCTCACCGAGACCATGGCGGACACCGGGTCCCGGGCGGTCGCCGTCGGCTCGCTGCGCCGGGACGAGGGGGGCCGGGAGCGGATCCTGGGCTCGCTGGCGGAGGCGTACGCGGCCGGGGCCCGGGTCGACTGGGCGGCGGCGTTCGCGGGCACCGGCGCCCGGCGGGTGGAACTGCCCACCTACGCCTTCCAGCGGGAGCGCTACTGGCTGGCGTCCTCGGGCGGCGAGCCCGGCGACGTGTCCGCGGCCGGTCTGGCAGCCGCCGGACACCCGCTGCTGGGCGCCGCGGTGCCGCTGCCCGACTCGGAGGGCTTCCTGCTCACCGGCAGGCTGTCGCTGCACAGCCACCCCTGGCTGGCCGACCACGCGGTGGCCGACACCGTGCTGCTGCCGGGCACCGCCTTCGTGGAACTCGCGGTGCGGGCCGGCGACGCGGTGGGCTGCGACCGGGTGGAGGAACTGACCCTGGAAGCGCCGCTGGTGCTGCCGGAGCGCGGAGCGGTCCAGCTCCAGGTGGTGGTCGGCGGACCCGGCGAGGCCGGGCACCGCCCGGTGAGCGTGTACTCCCGCATCGAGGAGTCGGCGGACCGGGCCGGGGACGGGCAGGCCACCGAGCTGCCCTGGGTCCGGCACGCCACCGGACGGCTCACCGCACGCGGCGCCGAGGCGGACGCCGGGGCGCTGGCGGTGTGGCCGCCGCGGGACGCCGAACCGCTGGACGTCAGCACCCTGTACGAGCGCTTCGCCGCCACCGGGCTGGGTTACGGGCCGGTGTTCCAGGGGCTGCGCGCCGCCTGGCGGCGGGACGGCGAGGTGTTCGCGGAGGTCGCGCTGCCTGAGGAGCAGCGGGCCGAGGCGGGCCGGTTCGGGGTGCATCCGGCGCTGCTGGACGGCGCCCTGCACGCCATGGGCCTCGGCGGCTTCCTGCGGCCGGCGGCCGACCCCCAGGACGGTGGCGCGCGGCCGGCCGGGCGGATCCGGCTCCCCTTCGCCTGGGGCGGCGTCAGCCTGCACGCGGCGGGCGCCTCGGTGCTGCGGGTGCGGATGGCCTCGGCCGGGCCGGACACGGTGTCCGTGCTGGCGGCCGACGAGTCGGGCCGCCCGGTCGCCTCGGTGGACTCGCTCGCGGTACGGGCGGTCTCCCGGCAGCAGCTGAACGCCCGAGCCGCCTACCACGAGTCGCTGTTCCGGGTGGAGTGGACCGAGCTGCCGGCCGGCGACCGGACCCCGGGCGCCGCCCCGCGCTGGGCGGTCCTGGACGGCGCGGAGGCCGGCACGCCCGGCGCGGTCCTGGCGGCGGCGCTGCGCGCCACCGGCGCGGTGCTCGAACCCCACGCCGACCTGGCCGCCCTCGGCCGGGCGGTGGACGCCGGCACCCCGGCCCCGGAGCTGGTGTTCGCGGCGCTGGAACCCGTGGCGACCGGTGGTTCGGACGCCGCGGTCGAGGCGGTGCACCGGCTGGCACACCGTGCGCTGGGCCTGGTGCGGTCCTGGCTGGACTCCGCCGACCGAGAGGGCCTCCGGAACGCCCGGCTGGTGCTGGTGACCCGCGGCGCGGTCGCGGTCACCGGGGCCGGGGCTCCGGCCGACCCGTCCTGCGCGGCGGTGTGGGGCCTGGTGCGTTCGGCGCAGTCCGAGCACCCGGACCGCTTCCTCCTGCTCGACCTGGACGACCTCGAGGTGCCGGGCACGGCCGGGCTGCCGGCCGCGCTCGGTTCGGGGGAGCCGCAGCTGGCGGTGCGCGAGGGCACCGTCCATGTGCCGCGGCTCGCCCGGGTCCCGGTCACCGAGAGCCCCGAGGGCCTCGAACCGGCAGACCAGAACGCGTCCACGGCTACGGACAAGGCCGCGGCCACGGCCCCGCTCGGGGCGGCCTGGCGGCCGGAGGGCACCGTACTGATCACCGGCGCCACCGGGGTGCTGGGCGGGCTGGTGGCCCGGCACCTGGTGGCCGAGCACGGCGTCCGGCATCTGCTGCTGACCAGCCGCAGCGGCCGGGCCGGCGCGGGCGCCACCGAGCTGGAGCGGGAGCTGACCGCGCTGGGCGCCACGGTGACCCTGGCGGCCTGCGACGCGGCCGACCGGGAGGCGCTCGGCAAGGTACTGGCCGACATCCCGGCCGCCCATCCGCTGACCGCGGTGGTGCACGCCGCGGGCGTGCTGGACGACGGCGTGGTCGGCTCGCTGACCCCCGAGCGCCTCGACACGGTGCTGCGGCCCAAGGTGGACGCCGCGATCCATCTGCACGAGCTGACCGCCCACCTGGAGCTGACGGCCTTCGTGCTGTTCTCCTCGGCCGCGGGCGTCTTCGGGGCGGCCGGGCAGGCCAACTACGCCGCCGCCAACGCGTATCTGGACGCCCTGGCCCAGCACCGCCGGGCCGGCGGGCTGCCCGCCACCTCGCTCGCCTGGGGCCTGTGGGCCGAGCGCAGCGGGATGACCGGGCAGATGGAGGACAGCGATGTGCGGCGGATGAACCGGGCCGGGGTGGCCGCCTTCTCCTCGGCGGAGGGGCTGGCCCTGCTGGACACCGCGGTCGCGGTGGACCAGCCGGTGCTGGTGCCGGTACGGCTGGACCTCGCGGCGCTGCGGGTGCAGGCCGCGTCCGGGGCGGTGCCGCCGCTGCTGAGCGGGCTGGTGCGGATGCCGGTACGCCGGGCGGCGGAGGCCGCCGGGCCGGTGGCGCCCGAGGTGCCGCTGGCCCAGCGGCTGGCCGGCCTCGGCGCGGCCGAGGCGGGCGCGGTGCTGCGGGAGCTGGTCCGTACCGAGGTGGCGGCGGTGCTCGGGCACGCCTCGCCGGAGGCGGTGGAGGACGGCCGCTCCTTCCTGGAGCTCGGCCTCAACTCGCTCACCGCGGTGGAGATCCGCAACCGGCTCAACCTGGCCACCGGGCTGAACCTGTCGCCGACCGCGGTCTTCGACCAGTCCACGCCGGAGGCCCTGGCCGAGCATCTGCGCGACCAGCTGGCCGCCGGCGGCGGGCAGGCGGCGGACCGGCCCGCGGGGGCCGCCCCGGCCGCCGCGCCCGCGGGACCCACGGGACCTGCCAGGGAGGCCGGTTCCACCATCGAGCAGCTGTTCCGGCAGGCGTGCGCGGACGGCCAGTACATCGCCGGTACCCAGCTGCTGATGGCCGCCTCCCGGCTGCGGCCCGCCTTCCACACGCCCGAGGAACTCGACCCGGCGCCCAAGCTGGTCCGGCTCTCCAAGGGCAGTACCGGACCGCAGCTGATCTGCTTCCCCTCACTGGTCGCCATCTCCGGACCGCGTGAGTACGCCCGTTTCGCGGCCAGCTTCCGCGGGCGCCGGGACGTGGCGGTGCTTCCCGAGCCCGGATTCGTCAGGGGGGAATTCCTCCCGGCGAATGTGGAAGCCATCGTGGAAATGCAGGCGCAGGCGGTGCTGCGGTGTGCGGGGGACAATCCGTTCGCCCTCGTGGGCCGCTCTTCGGGCGGCTGGATCGCGCATGCCGTGGCGCATTGGCTGGAGGAGCGCGGAATGTCACCGGCCGGTGTCGTATTGATGGACACCTATGCGCCGCGCGGTGAGGAACTGTCCTGGATCCAGTCGAATCTCACCGGGAAGATGTTTGAGCGGGAGAAGATGTTCGGGGCGGTGGACGAGGTCCGGTTGACCGCGATGGGCGCGTATATGCGCATGTTCGCCGACTGGCATCCCCGTCCGGTGGCGGCCCCGCTGCTGTCCGTCGAGGCACAGGACTCCTTCCCGGCCCCGGCCGCGGAGACGCCTGGTGGCAGCGGATCCGCCCAGGTCGCGGAGGAATCGGTATGGGGGGCCGGGCAGCTCACCATGAAGGTGCCAGGCGACCACTTCACCATGCTGGAGGACCACGCCAAGGAGGCCGCGGAAGTGGTGCACCGTTGGCTGGAAGAACGGAATTAGAAATTCCGGCAGCAGCATGCCCCGTTGTCGGGGCATGCTGCTAGGCTCGCGATCACCCGAAATGCCTTTTCCCGCACGCGGGTCCTTGGCGGGGGTATTCCGTAAGAGCCGTCGTAAGAGTCATTCGCAAGAGATATCCCTTTTTTCAGTACCAGGAGCAAAAAATGACGACGCCTGAGGCAGCTGCGGTAACCGCGCAGGTCGGTGCTTTCTACGACCAGCTGGCCGCTGTATTCGACGCCGCGCTCTACGGGCCGAACGTGCACGTCGGCTACTGGGAGAGCGAGGAGGACACCACCTCGCTGCCGGACGCGGCGGACCGGCTGACCGACATGATGATCAAGCGCCTGGGCGTCGGCCCCGGCGACCGGGTGCTGGACATCGGCTGCGGTGTGGGCGGCCCGGGCGTCCGGCTGGCCCAGGCCACCGGCGCCGAGGTGGTCGGCGTCAACGTCAGCCGCAAGCAGGTCGAGAAGGCCAACGAGCTGGCGGAGAGCGCCGGCATCAGCGGCAAGGTCACCTTCCAGCACGGCGACGCCATGGCCCTGCCCTTCGAGGACGCCTCCTTCGACGCGGTCTGGATGCTGGAGTCCGTGATGCAGATGCCCGACCGCGCCGCGGCCTTCGCCGAGGCGGCCCGGGTGCTGCGCCCCGGCGGCCGGCTGACGCTGACCGACAACTTCGAGCGGGAGCCGATCACCGAGGAGCGCCGCCCGGTGATCGAGAAGATCCTCAAGAAGTACCTGACCCAGTCCGCCGCCAGCTTCGACGAGTACCCGGCGCTGCTCCGCTCGGCCGGTCTGCGCTGCACCGAGGTGCTGGACGTCAGCGCGCACACCACCAAGCAGTCGGTGCGCCGCCTGACCGAGGTGGCCATGAAGAACTTCGCCGAGCTGGAGGCCAAGGTGGGTGCCGAGGCGCTCGCCAAGCTCAAGCCGGCCGAGGGCGAGAGCATGGAGATGCCCGAGCTGGGCTACATCATCGTCACCGCGGAGCGCGTCGCGGGCTGAGCGCACCACCGGATGCCCGCCGCGCCCGGCGCGGGGGGCACGGACGGGACGGCGGCGGGCGGGGCCGGTGGGACACGTAGGCCACCTGCCCCGCCCGCCGCGCGTCCCAGGGGTTGTCCGGAAACGTGCGGTGCCGTCCGGAATACGGTGACGGGCCGCGGCCGCCACGCCCCCGAGGCGCGGACGGTCGCGGCCCGTCACATCCTGTGCTGTCGGCTACCCGGACTCGTCGAGGTTCGGCACGGTGGCGCGCCCCGAGGAGGCGCGAGGAACCGCGCGATCAGCCACGGACAGCCCGCGGACGACCCAGCCGGACCTTTCTAGGCCTTGGCCGCCGCCGCGCACTCGCCGCAGGTGCCGAAGATCTCGACGGTGTGGGCCACGTCCACGAAGCCGTGCTCGGTGGCGATGGACTCCGCCCACTTCTCCACGGCCGGACCCTCCACCTCGACGGCCTTGCCGCAGACCCGGCAGACCAGATGGTGATGGTGGTCGTCGCTGCTGCACCGGCGGTAGACGGCCTCGCCCTCGGTGGTGCGCAGCACGTCCACCTCGCCGGCGTCGGCGAGGGACTGGAGGGTGCGGTAGACGGTGGTCAGACCCACCGAGTCGCCGCGGTGCCGGAGCATGTCGTGCAACTCCTGGGCGCTGCGGAACTCGTTCACCTCGTCCAGCGCGGCCGACACCGCGGCACGCTGCCTGGTGGACCGGCCGCGTACGGGGGGACCCGCGGTAGCCACAGCTGCCTCCTCAAGCTCGCCTGCTCGTCTCACCCGTGCGCACTGCGCCCGGCCATTGTGCCAGGTGATCCCGTTCGCACGGACTCCTCCGCAACAACCGCAACAGGAGCCTCAGACCCGGACGTCGTCTCCGGCGCTCCGACCGCCCGGCACGGTGTTCGATTCAAGGGTGCACGACGACTCGGCTTCGGTACCGCGCCGGGCGCGCTTTCTCGCCAGTGGCGCCGCCAGCGCGGTGATCACCGCGAAGACCCCGATGGCCAGCAGCACGATGGTGGCCCCCGGTGGGACGTCCTGGTAGTAGGAGAAGACCGTGCCGGACAGGGTGACCGTCACCCCGATGCCGATGGCCAGCGCCAGCGTCATGGCGAAGCCGCGGGTGGCCTGCTGGGCGGCCGCGACCGGGATCACCATCAGCGCGCTGACCAGCAGCAGGCCGACCACCCGCATGGCCACCGTGACGGTGACCGCGGCGGTGACGGCCAGCAGCAGGTTCAGCAGCCGCACCGGCAGCCCGGTCACCCGGGCGAACTCCTCGTCCTGGCAGACCGCGAACAGCTGCCTGCGCAGCCCCAGCGTCACCAGCACCACGAAGCCCGCCAACAGGCTGATCGCGGTCACGTCCTGCTCGGAGACGGTGGTGATCGACCCGAAGAGGTAGGTGGTCAGATTGGCGTTGGAGCCCGTCGGCGACAGGTTGATCAGCAGCACGCCGCCGGCCATACCGCCGTAGAAGAGCATCGCCAGCGCCAGGTCCCCGCGGGTCTTGCCGTACCAGCGGATCAGCTCCATCACGATGGCGCCGAGCGAGGAGACCAGCACCGCGGTCCACACCGGGTTGGCGCCGGTCAGGAAGCCGAGGGCGACACCGGTGAGCGCCACGTGCCCGATGCCGTCGCCCATGATCGCCTGGCGCCGCTGCACCAGGTAGATGCCGACCGCGGGCGCGGTGATGCCGATCAGCAGGGCGGCGATCAGCGCCCGCTGCATGAAGGCGTAGTTCAGGATCTCCATCAGGTGAGCAGCCCCGTCCGGATCGGTTCGGCGTCGTGCGGCCCGTGCGGGTGCACATGGTCGTGGCCCGGCAGCGCGTGCTGCCCGACGGCCTCGGGCGGCGGGCCGTCATGGACCACGCAGCCCTCCCGCAGCACCACGGCGCGGTCGATGAGCGGCTCCAGCGGGCCCAGCTCGTGCAGTACCAGCAGCACGGTGGCGCCCTGGGCGACCTGGCCGCGCAGGGTGTCGGCGAGGATCCGCTGGCTGTCCAGGTCCACCCCGGCCATCGGCTCGTCCATGATCAGCAGTTCCGGCTCGCCGGCCAGCGCGCGGGCGATCAGCACCCGCTGGTGCTGGCCGCCGGAGAGCGCGTTGACCGAGTCCTGGGCCCGGTCGGCCAGGCCCACCAGCTCCAGGGCGCGCCGCACCGCCTCCCGGTCGGCCCTGCGCGGCGGAGCCAGTCGGTTGCGGGCCAGCCGCCCCGCCGAGACCACCTCGCGGACGGTGGCGGGCACCCCGCTGGCCGCGGTGGTGCGCTGCGGTACGTAGCCGATCCGGGCCCACTGCCGGAAACGGCGGTGCGGGGTGCCGAAGAGCTCCAGGGTGCCGCCGGTCAGCGGGACCTGCCCCACCACGGCGCGTACCGCGGTGGACTTCCCCGATCCGTTGGCCCCCAGCAGGGCGACCACCTCGCCGCGGTGCACCGTGAGGTCCACCCCGCGCAGTACGGGTCGGGAACCGAGCGAGGCGGTGCCTCCGCTCAGCGATATCACCGGCTCCTTCATTGCGTCGCCTCCGTCACTTCCCGCCGAGGGCCCGCTGCAGGGCCTTGAGGTTCGCCCGCTGGACGGCGAGGTAGTCGTCGCCCTTGGACTTGTCGCCGATGCCCTCGATCGGGTCGAGTACATCGGTCTTCAGATGCAGGTCTCCGGCCAGGGTCTTCGCGGTCCGGTCGCTGGCCAGCGTCTCGAAGAAGACGGTGTCGACCTTGTCCCGCTCCGCCGCGTCGTGCAGCTCCCGCATCCGGGCCGGGCTCGGCTCGGACTCGGGGTCCACGCCGGAGATCGCCTCCTGGGTGAGCCCGTACCGCTCGGCGAGGTAGCCGAAGGCCGAGTGGGTGGTGATGAAGGTGCTGGTGGCGCGGTCGGCGAGGCCCTCGCGGAACTCGGTGTTCAGCGCGTCCAGCTCCTTGACCAGGGCCGCGGTGTTCTTCCGATACGCGCCGGCGTGGTCCGGGTCGGCCTTCTCCAGGGCCTTGCCCACACCGCGCGCGACCTGCGCGTACCGCACCGGGTCCAGCCACACGTGCGGGTCGGACCCGGCGTCGTGGCTGTGGTCGTGGCCCTCGTGCGCCCCGCCCTCCCCCTCTTCTCCGGAGTGGCCCTCGTCGCCGTGGACCTCGGTGCCGTGCTCCTCGAAACGGGTGAAGTCGGCGGCGTCGGCGACCTGCTTCGGTTCCGCCTGGCCGATCGCCTCGTCCACCGCGGGCTGCAGCCCCTTGAGGTAGACCACCAGACCGGCCTCGCTGAGCCGGGCGGTCTGCCGGGGGCTGATCTCCAGGTCGTGCGGCTCCACGCCCGGCTTGGTCAGCGTGGAGAGCTCTATGTGGTTGCCGCCGATACGTTCCGCCAGGAACTCCATCGGATAGAACGACGCCACCACCTTGAGCTTCCCGTCCTCGGTCCGCCCGCTGGTGTGGTTGGTGCAGCCACCGAGGGCTGCCATGGAGAGTGCGGCGACCGTGGTCACGGCCGCCATGGGTATGAGGGGGCGTGCGTTCATGACAGTCATTTTCAACAAAAGTGGAAACCATTGTCAACAAGGCCGGTCGGGGGCCGTCCGACCCGCATCCGATTTGATCCAGGGGGTGCACGCGCCGGTAACCTGAGGCATTCGCTTCGTCGTCATCAATGAAGAGAGCACCGTGGCCGCCGACAAGATCGACAGCATCGTCAGCCTGAGCAAGCGCCGTGGCTTCGTCTACCCCTGCAGTGAGATCTACGGCGGCCAGCGCGCCGCCTGGGACTACGGACCGCTCGGTGTGGAACTGAAGGAGAACATCAAGCGGCAGTGGTGGCGCTCCATGGTCACCTCGCGTGACGATGTGGTCGGCCTCGACTCCTCGGTGATCCTGGCCCGCGAGGTCTGGGAGGCGTCCGGTCACGTCGCCACCTTCACCGACCCGCTCACCGAGTGCACCTCCTGCCACAAGCGCTTCCGCGCCGACCACCTGGAGGAGGCGTACGAGGCCAAGCACGGCAAGGCCCCGGCCAACGGCCTCGCCGACATCAACTGCCCGAACTGCGGCAACAAGGGCGGCTTCACCGAGCCCAAGCAGTTCTCCGGCCTGCTCTCCACCCACCTCGGCCCCACCCAGGACTCCGGCTCGGTCGCCTACCTGCGCCCGGAGACCGCCCAGGGCATCTTCACCAACTTCATGCAGGTCCAGCAGACCTCGCGCCGGAAGCCGCCGTTCGGCATCGCCCAGATCGGCAAGTCCTTCCGGAACGAGATCACCCCGGGCAACTTCATCTTCCGCACCCGCGAGTTCGAGCAGATGGAGATGGAGTTCTTCTGCAAGCCGGGTGAGGACGAGGACTGGCAGCAGTACTGGATGGACCAGCGCTGGAACTGGTACCGGGACCTCGGCCTGCGGGAGGAGAACATCCGCTGGTACGAGCACCCCAAGGAGAAGCTGTCCCACTACTCCAAGCGCACCGCGGACATCGAGTACCGCTTCAACTTCGGCGGCGCCGAGTGGGGCGAGCTGGAGGGCGTGGCCAACCGCACCGACTACGACCTCAAGGCGCACTCCAAGGCGTCCGGCCAGGACCTGTCGTACTTCGACCAGGAGGCCGGTGAGCGCTGGACCCCGTTCGTCATCGAGCCGGCCGCCGGCGTGGGCCGCGCCATGCTCGCCTTCATGCTCGACGCCTACTTCGAGGACGAGGCGCCGAACGCCAAGGGCAAGATGGAGAAGCGCACCGTGATGCGCCTCGACCCGCGCCTGGCGCCGGTCAAGGTCGCGGTGCTGCCCCTGTCCCGCAACCCGGAGCTGTCCCCGAAGGCCAAGGGACTCGCCACGGACCTGCGCAAGCACTGGAACATCGACTTCGACGACGCGGGCGCCATCGGCCGCCGCTACCGCCGCCAGGACGAGATCGGCACCCCGTTCTGCGTCACCGTCGACTTCGACACCCTCGAGGACAACGCGGTCACCGTGCGCGAGCGCGACACGATGAAGCAGGAGCGCGTCTCCCTGGACCAGATCCAGGCCTACCTGGGCGGCCGCCTCATCGGCTGCTGACCCCGTCGGCACCACCGCGCCAAGGGCCTCCGGCTCCCCTCAGAGGGGGTCGGGGGCCCTTGCCGTACACCGGACACCCCGCCGTACGCGGAGAGCCTGCCGTACGCCACGCCTCCCCGCCTCCGGCGTCACGCGGGCGGCTCCGCCGGCCCGCACTCCCACCTCGCGCTCAGGCGAGCCCCCGGCGCCGTACGGCCGCGGACCGGCCGCCTCGCGCCCTCTCTCCCCCTCACGTTCGAACGACCGCCGCACACGGCCGCGGACCGCCGCCGGCTCGCCGACGCGGGCCGTCCACCACAGGCATCGTGGCTCCGCCGGTGCGCCCCGACCCACCGGTGTCGCCGTACGCCCCTCCCGCTGCGCCGTGCTCGTACGGCCGCGGACCGGCCGCCTCGCGGGTGCGGGACAATGGGAGGTCCGCCCCTGTCCGCCACGCCCTGCGTACCACCCTGAGGAAGCCGGTTCCATGACCCAGACGAGGCAGCTGCAGATCGGACCGCACACGGTCTGGCCGCCGGTGGTGCTCGCGCCGATGGCCGGGATCACCAACGCGCCCTTCCGCACCCTGTGCCGCGAGTTCGCCGCGGGTGTCGGCTGGGAGGCCCAGGGAGGCGCCCCGAGGACCGCGGCCGCCGTCGGCAAGGGGCTGTTCGTCAGCGAGATGATCACCACCCGGGCGCTGGTCGAGCGGGACGCCAAGACCATGCGGCTGGTCCACTTCGACAGCTCCGAGCAGCCGCGCTCCATCCAGCTGTACGGGGTGGACCCGGTGACCGTGGGCAAGGCGGTGCGGATGATCGTCGAGGAGGACCTCGCCGACCACATCGACCTGAACTTCGGCTGCCCGGTCCCCAAGGTGACCCGCAAGGGCGGCGGCTCGGCGCTGCCGTACAAGCGGCACCTGCTCCGCGCCATCCTGCGCGAGGCGGTGACCGGCGCCGGGGAGCTGCCGGTGACGATGAAGATGCGCAAGGGCATCGACGACGACCACCTCACCTACCTGGACGCGGGCCGGATCGCGGTCGAGGAGGGGGTCACCGCCATCGCCCTGCACGGCCGCACCGCGGCGCAGCACTACGGCGGCACGGCGGACTGGGAGGCGATCGCCCGGCTGAAGGAGGCCGTGCCGGAGATCCCGGTGCTGGGCAACGGCGACATCTGGTGCGC
Organism: Streptomyces palmae; assembly: GCF_004684805.1. Taxonomy (GTDB): domain Bacteria; phylum Actinomycetota; class Actinomycetes; order Streptomycetales; family Streptomycetaceae; genus Streptomyces; species Streptomyces palmae. The sequence goes on along the minus strand of NZ_SRID01000023.1, from coordinate 21,741 downwards.
CGAGGACGCGGTGCGGATGGTGCGCGAGACCGGCTGCGACGGGGTCGTGGTGGGCCGCGGCTGCCTGGGCCGGCCCTGGCTCTTCGGCGATCTGGTGGCCGCCTTCGAGGGCACCGCGGCCCCGGCGACGCCCACCCTGCGCCAGGTGGCGGCGGTGATGCGGCGGCACGCGGAGCTGCTGGCCGAGTGGCTGGAGGACGAGGAGCGGGGTGTCATCGACTTCCGCAAGCACGTCGCCTGGTACACCAAGGGCTTCTCCATCGGCTCGGAGATGCGCAAGCGCCTGGCAATCACCTCATCCCTGGACGAACTGGACGCTCTGATGAGCGATCTGGAACTCGACCAGAAATGGCCCGCGGGCGCCGACGGCCCCCGGGGGCGTACCTCGGGGCGCAATCGGGTGGTGCTACCGGACGGCTGGTTGGACGACCCGTATGAGCACGCATCGGTCGGCGAGGGTGCAGAAATGGACACTTCGGGCGGATGATGTCGCCGTTTCGATCACGTCAGGGGGTCCGAATGCTGGGATCCGGCCATCCGGCAAGGCGTGATTCTCGCCACGCCTGATACCGGGTTTGCTCATATGAGCAATTTTCGAGCGACTGCATCTCTCATAGGGGTGGCACGGAGTGCCACCCCTATGATCTTCGAACTTGTCTCGTGAATGCCACGCTCGGTGTGGCGAACCACGTTTCACGGCCACCCTGAGTGAGTATGTGTTCGACTAATGAACGGACACCTGGGGTGCGCTCATCTGATCTGCCACTTTCGATCTCCTGGCAGAGGGGTCGTTACGACCGTATGACGCACGAGTGGACGTACCGATGAGCCTTCGATCTGGGTATGTTCCTCGCCGTCAGGGCAGCCTCCCCCCACCCTCGTCCGGGGGGACCCCAGGAGGAGTCGAGTCGATGTCGGAAACACAAGCGCAGCAGAAGTTCGTTTACGACTTCACCGAGGGCAACAAAGACCTCAAGGACCTGCTCGGCGGCAAGGGCGCCAACCTCGCCGAGATGACCAACCTGGGCCTTCCGGTCCCTCCGGGCTTCACCATCACCACCGATGCCTGCCGGGTCTACCTGGAGAGCGGCGAGGAGCCCCTGGCACTCCGTGACGAGGTGACCGCCCACCTCGAAGCGCTCGAGGCCACCATGGGCAAGAAGCTCGGCCAGGCCGATAATCCACTGTTGGTGTCGGTGCGCTCGGGCGCCAAGTTCTCCATGCCCGGCATGATGGACACCGTCCTCAACATCGGCCTCTCCGACGCCTCGGTGGCCGGGCTCGCCGCCCAGGCCGGCGACGAGCGGTTCGCCTGGGACTCCTACCGCCGACTCATCCAGATGTTCGGCAAGACCGTGCTGGGCGTGGACGGCGACCTGTTCGAGGAGGCCCTGGACGAGGCCAAGCAGGCCAAGGGCGTCACCGTCGACGTGGACCTGGACGCCGCGGACCTCAAGCGGCTGGTCACCCGGTTCAAGGAGATCGTCGCCCGGGAGACCGGCCGCGACTTCCCGCAGCAGCCCCGCGAGCAGATGGACCTGGCGGTCCGCGCGGTCTTCGACTCCTGGAACGGCGAGCGCGCCAAGCTCTACCGCCGCCAGGAGCGCATCCCCGGCGACCTGGGCACCGCGGTCAACATCTGCTCCATGGTCTTCGGCAACCTCGGCCCCGACTCGGGCACCGGCGTCGCCTTCACCCGCGACCCGGCCAGCGGCCAGCAGGGCGTCTACGGCGACTACCTGCAGAACGCCCAGGGCGAGGACGTGGTGGCGGGCATCCGTAACACCGTGCCGCTCGCCGATCTGGAGCAGATCGACAAGGCGTCCTACGACCAGCTGATGCAGATCATGGAGACGCTGGAGACGCACTACAAGGACCTGTGCGACATCGAGTTCACCATCGAGCGCGGCAAGCTGTGGATGCTGCAGACCCGGGTGGGCAAGCGCACCGCCGGGGCCGCGTTCCGGATCGCCACCCAGCTGGTCGACCAGGGCCTGATCGACGAGGCCGAGGCGCTCCAGCGGGTCACCGGCGGCCAGCTGGCGCAGCTGATGTTCCCGCGCTTCGACGAGGCCGCCGCCACCGAGCTGCTCGGCCGCGGCATCGCCGCCTCGCCGGGTGCCGCGGTCGGCAAGGCCGTCTTCGACTCGTACACCGCCGTCAAGTGGTCGCGCTCCGGTGAGCGGGTCATCCTGATCCGCCGCGAGACCAACCCGGACGACCTCAACGGCATGATCGCCGCCGAGGGCATCCTCACCTCGCGCGGCGGCAAGACCTCGCACGCCGCCGTGGTCGCCCGCGGCATGGGCAAGACCTGTGTCTGCGGCGCCGAGGAGCTGGAGGTGGACACCAAGCAGCGGCGGATGACCGTCGCCGACGGCTCGGTCATCGAGGAGGGCGACCTCATCTCCATCGACGGCTCCACCGGCAAGGTGTACCGCGGTGAGGTACCGGTCGTACCGTCCCCGGTGGTGGAGTACTTCGAGGGCCGCATGCACGCCGGCGCCGACGACGCCGACGAGCTGGTCAAGGCCGTGCACCGGATCATGGCCTACGCGGACCGGGTCCGCCGGCTGCGGGTGCGGGCCAACGCCGACAACGCCGAGGACGCCGGCCGCGCCCGCCGCTTCGGCGCCCAGGGCATCGGCCTGTGCCGCACCGAGCACATGTTCCTCGGCGAGCGCCGCGAGATGGTCGAGCGGCTGATCCTGGCCGACACCGACGAGGAGCGCGACGAGGCGCTGGGCGCCCTGCTGCCGCTGCAGAAGGCCGACTTCGTGGAGCTGTTCGAGGCGATGGACGGGCTCCCGGTCACCGTCCGGCTGCTCGACCCGCCGCTGCACGAGTTCCTGCCCGACATCACCGAGCTGTCGGTGCGGGTCGCGCTCGCCGAGGCCCGCAAGGACGGCAACGAGAACGACCTGCGGCTGCTCCAGGCGGTGCACAAGCTGCACGAGCAGAACCCGATGCTGGGTCTGCGCGGAGTCCGCCTCGGGCTGGTCATCCCGGGCCTGTTCGCGATGCAGGTACGGGCCATCGCGGAGGCCGCCGCGGAGCGCCGGAACGCCAACGGCGACCCGCGCGCGGAGATCATGATCCCGCTGGTCGGCACCGTCCAGGAGCTGGAGATCGTCCGCGAGGAGGCGGAGCAGGTCATCGCCGAGGTGGAGCAGGCGCGGGGCGTGGACCTCAAGCTCACCCTGGGCACCATGATCGAGCTGCCGCGGGCCGCGCTGACCGCCGGCCAGATCGCCGAGTCGGCCGACTTCTTCTCCTTCGGCACCAACGACCTGACCCAGACCGTGTGGGGCTTCTCCCGCGACGACGTGGAGGCCAGCTTCTTCACCGCGTACCTGGAGAAGGGCATCTTCGGCGTCAGCCCGTTCGAGACCATCGACCGGGACGGCGTGGGCTCGCTGGTCCGCTCCGCCGCGCAGGCCGGCCGGGCCACCCGCCCCGACCTCAAGCTCGGCGTCTGCGGCGAGCACGGCGGCGACCCGGAGTCCGTCCACTTCTTCCACGAGGTGGGCCTGGACTACGTCTCCTGCTCGCCCTTCCGGATCCCGGTGGCGCGCCTGGAGGCTGGCCGCGCGGCGACCCGGAGCAGCGGTAGCGACAGCCGCTGACCGCCACGGGCGAGGAGGACCGAACAGCCACCGGAGCCGGCCCGGGGATTCCGAAACCCTCACCCCGGCCGGACGGCTCCGGATTGCAAGGGGGCGGCACTCTGTGCGGAGGTGCCGCCCCCTCTCACTCCCCCCACGGGAGCCGTTGCCGCTCGCATCGGCCCGAGCGGCAACAAAGTGCTCAGCGGTCGGTACGTCACTCGTCACCCCCCACGGGAACGAGCATCCAGGCCCTGAGCACCGCCTGTTGAATTGTGGACGTCCACGGATGTCGCACTGGTGTTTACCCGCGCTTTCCTGAGAACAGCTTTCCGCTTGTCACACTGGCTCCGCGACCCGTTTCAACCGTGGCCAAAAGGGCATGGTGACTGGCTGTGTTAGTGTGCATACTCATCCGTGATCGGGGGGTGGCCACGGATGTCACACGCGTGGGGGTCCTGGTGCTACGTGTTCATTTCCGTGAACTCGATCTGGCGCGGTTGCGGATGGCGACCCGCCCGGACGCTCTCTGGGAAACCGTACTGAGTTTCCATCGGCTCAGAGACAAACAGGCAGAGCCGGTATACGGCGAATGGCGCTCGGAAACACGCGCCCGATTGAACGGTGAAACGCGCCTGTTGGCCCCGCTGATTCCACCGCGCGGCTATTTCCCGGACTTCCTGACACCCGCCGAAGGAATAATCGGCGCGGACGCCGCGATGGACGCCCTGCGGGCCACTCCGGAGCCCCGACTCCACACCGAGGTGGGCCGGTTGGCCACCGGCCGCCCGCTGCCCGGCTGGATCCTCGACCTGGCCCAGGGCGGCGGCCGCGCCCTCGACCGGCTGATCGGGGCGCTGCGCGCCTACCACCGGGCCGCGATCGCTCCGTACTGGTCGCACATCCAGGCCCGTATCGAGGCCGACCGGGCCACCCGCGGCCGGGCGTTACTGGACGGCGGGGCGGACGGACTGCTGTCCTCACTGCCGCCCACCATGCGCTGGCGCTCCCCGGTGCTGGAGGTCGACTACCCCACCGACCGGGACCTGTTCCTCGGCGGCCGCGGACTGCTGCTGCTCCCGTCCTTCTTCTGCCGGCGCACCCCGGTGACCTTCTTCAGCCCGGAACTCACCCCGGTGCTGGTCTACCCGGTGGAGCACTCCCCGGCCGGCGCCCCGCCGCGACCGCTGCGGCAGCCGACGGCGTTCCCCGCGAAGCCGTCCGGCTCGCTGAGCAAGCTGGTCGGACAGACCCGCTCCGCGGTGCTCCAGGGAGTGGGCGGCGGCTGCACCACCAGCGAACTCGCCCGCCGGGTCGGGGTCTCACTGGCCTCGGCCAGCCAGCACGCCAGTGTGCTGCGGGAGGCCGGGCTGCTGCACACGCTGCGCCAGGGCGGCGCGGTGCTGCACACCCTGACCCCGCTGGGCGCCGCCCTGCTGCGCGGCGGCGCACCGGCGGAGCGGTTGCGCGAGCCGAGCGCCCCGTAAGGGGCGCTGGTCTCAGTCGTCGATCCCGGAGCGTTCCACCCCCGCCACGATGTGCCGCTGGAGCAGCAGGAAGACCAGCAGCAGCGGCAGGATGGAGACCGCCGAGGCGACGAACAGCTCATGGACCCGCACCGTCTGCGCGGTGTTGAAGGTGGAGAGCGCCACCTGCACCGTCCAGGCGTTCCGGTCCTGTCCGATGACCAGCGGCCACAGGAAGGAGTTCCAGGCGCCGATGAAGACGATGGTGCCGACGGCCGCGAACACCGGCCGTGAGTTGGGCACCACCACCCGCCAGTAGGTGCGCCAGTACCCCAGCCCGTCCACCCGCGCCGCGTCCTCCAACTCCCGGGGGAAACCCAGGAAGTACTGCCGGAAGATGAACGCCGCGAACGCGCTGAACAGCGTCGGCACCACCAGGCCGCGCATCGTGGACACCCACCCCAGCGAGGACACCAGCACGAAGCTCGGCACGAAGGTGACCGCGGCCGGCACCATCAGGGTGCCCAGGATCCAGTAGAAGACCACCCCCGCGTACCGGTACGGGATCCGGGCCAGCCCGTACCCGGCCAGCGAGGCCAGCAGCAGGGTGCCCACGGTGGTGGCCACCGCTATCAGCGAGGAGTTCAGCAGCGCCCGGGCCATCGGCACATCGGGGTCCTGGAACAGCTCGGTGATGTTGGACCACTGGATGTCGCGGGGGAAGAAGGTCCAGTCCGCGGCGGTGATGTCCGCCTCGCGGGAGAGCCCGTTGCGCACCAGCAGATAGAACGGGATCAGGAAGAGCAGCGCCAGGACGATCAGCAGCACCAGCCGCAGCGCCCGCCCCACCCGCACCAGCCCGTCGTGCATGTCCACGGGTCCGCGTCGCCGGTCCACGGCTCAGTCCTCCTTCCGGCCGAGCCTGAAGAAGCGGGCCTGCGCCACCGTGACCAGCGCGATGATCAGGGCCAGGATCACCGCGCCCGCGCTGCCCAGCCCCAGGTTCTGCTCCTGCCCCAGCGCGGTGTAGTAGAGGTAGACCAGCGGCGGACGGGCGTACGGCGGGTAGCCGCGGGCGTCCGACAGCAGGTTGTAGAACTCGTCGAAGGCCTGGAAGGCGTTGATCACCAGCAGCAGCACCACCGCCACCGAGGTGGCCCGCAGCTGCGGGAAGGTGACGTACCGGAAGGTCTGCCAGCCCGGCCGGGCCCCGTCCACCGCCGCCGCCTCGTACAGCAGGGGCGGGATGCGCTGCAGGCCGGCCAGGAACAGCACCATGTAGAAGCCGGTCTGCAACCACAGCCGCACCGTCACGATCACCAGCCAGTACCAGGGCGGGTCGGTGGTGGACAGCCAGGCGATCTGGTCCACCCCGAACCAGCCGAGCACGGTGTTCACCAGCCCGAAACGCACCCCGCTGAACAGCGACATCTTCCATATCAGCGCCGCGACCACATAGCTGCAGGCGACCGGGAGGAAGAACACCGAGCGGAAGAACGCCTGGGCCCAGCGCAGCCGGTTCACCATCAGCGCCAGCGAGAGCGACAGCACGAAGGTGGCCGGCACGATGAACGCGGTGAACAGCCCGAAGGTCACCAGGCTGTCGGTGAAGGCGTCATCGCCCAGCATCGCCGTGTAGTTGTCCAGGCCCACGAAGTCGGTGGGCGAGACGGTGTTGTGCGCGTCGAAGAAGCTGAGGTAGACGCTCCAGCACAGCGGTACGTAGGTGAACAGGGTGAGGCCGATGGCGAATGGGCCGACGAACACCCAGAACCACAGATTGCGGTTCTGCGGCCCCAGCAGTTTCCGCACCACCGGCGCCATCAGTGCTTCTTCCGCACGCGCCGCAGCTCGGACTCGGTCTTGCGGACCACTGCCCGCAGCTCGCTCTCCGGGTTCGCGCCGTCCTTGACGATGCGGCTGAGCGCGTCCCGGTACGCGGTGCGGGCGGCGGTGGTCCACAGCAGCGGCTGCGCGAAGCCGTGGTCGGTGGTGAAGCCCACCACCTCGGCCGCCGGGCCCTTGCGCAGTGTGGCCGCCTTCTTGGCCAGCGAGAGCCGGGCCGGGATGTGGAATCCGTAGGAGAGCGCGAAGTCCTCCTGGTAGTCGGTGCGGTCCACCCACAGCCACTTCACATACGCCTTGGCCTCCCGCTGGTGCTTGCTGCGGGCGCTGACCGCCGCCCCGTACGCGCCCACCGGCACCGCGGGCGCACCGGCCCCGTCCTTGGGGAAGGGCAGCACCCCGAAGTCGTCCCCCAGCTCCTTGGCGATCCGCGGCAGCGCCCACAGCCCGGACCACTGCATCGCGGTCAGCCCCTGGAGCAGGGCCGAGGGGTCCGACCAGTCCGAGGGGGCGCCCAGCAGCAGCGACTTGTCCTGGTGGAGCCGGCGCAGCTTGCCGAGGGTGCGGGCGGCGGCCGGGTCGTCGAAGCCGACCTTGCCCTCCTCGGTGACCGGCGACAGTCCGGCCGCGTACAGCGGGGTGGCCTCCAGCACGCCGGGTCCGCCGTCATTGCCCAGGAACAGCCCCTTGACCTTGCCGGTGGTGAGTTTCCGCGCCGCGTCGACCAGTTCGTCCAGGGACTTCGGCGGCTCCACCCCGGCGTCGTCCAGCAGGCTCTTGCGGTAGTACAGCAGCTGGGTGTCCACCACCTGCGGCACCGCCCAGATCCTCCCATCGTGGATCTTGGGTGCCAGCGCCGCCGGGTTGAAGTCGTCCTTCACCCCGGACAGCAGATCGGTGAGGTCGACCACCTGTTCGGCCTGGATCTGGTCCAGGCTCGGGCCGTTGACCTCGAAGACGTCCGGGCCGGAGTCGGTGAGCAGGGCGGCGGCGGTCTGCTGGTCGTAGTTGCCCGGCCGCCACTGGATGGAGACGTCCGCCTGCTTGTAGGCGCCGGCGTACCGCCGCACCGCCTGCTCGGTGCCCGACTCCCCGTACTGGTGGTACCACTGCTCTATCCGCGGCCCCGAGCCGCCGTCGTCGCGGCCGGTGTTCGAACCGCACGCGGCGGTCAACGCGCCGGTCAGCGCGGCCCCGGTACCGGCGCCGAGCAGTCGTCTGCGGCTGATGGACATGGCGGTGCCCCCTCGCTGAGATGACCAGGCCGTGCATCGTACGGCTCAACGATCAACCATGGAGCGGGATTACGACAGACTTGTTGCGCCGGTATGTCGATGGGCGGGAAGTCGCGCGTGGGGTCGGGGATCGGCTCCCTGGCCGCGGCGCCGCCGGTCAGTCCTGGTCCGCGAGGAGCGGGGAGACCTGCCGCTCGAAGAAGGTCTCCAGGACCACCGTGGCCCGCGTTCCGCTGACTCCGTCGATCGCGTAGATCCGGCGCAGCACGTCCTGCAACTGCCGGGTGGTCGCGGTCCTGACCTTCACCAGCACCGAGGCGCTGCCGGCGATGATGTGGGCCTCCAGCACCTCGGGGAGCGCGGCGAAGGCCTCCGCGGTGTCCCCCATCCAGGAGGTCGACTCGACCGTCACATAGGCCAGCACACCGGCCCCCACCGCCTCCGGGTCCACCTCGGCGGCGGTGCGCCGGATCGCGCCGCGCTCCCGCAGCTTCCGCACCCGCTCATGGGCGGCGCCTGCGGAGAGGCCCACGGCCCGGCCCAGCGCGGCGTAGGACTGGGCGGCGTCCTCCTGCAGCTGTGCCAGCAGCACCCGGTCGATGTGATCCATTGCATTCCATTCGATAGAACTGTTCGACAACCGTATCTCATCTGGCGATCTATGCTCTTCGCCATAGGAGATCTGCTCCACGCTGGATGGGGAGGACGCGCATGACCACCGAGCGCCCCGCGCTGTACGAGATGTTCGACGACCGGTTCCGCACCGGGCGGTGCATGAACGGCGATGAGGCCCTGGAGGTCCTGTACACCGGCTGCCGCTGGGCCGAGGGGCCCCTGTACCTGCCCGCCTGGCGGCAGTTGGTCTGGAGTGACATCCCCAACGACCGGATGCTGCGGTGGGACGAGGAGTCCGGCGCGGTCGGCGTCTTCCGCCGCACCGCCGGGCACACCAACGGCAACACCCTCGACCGCGAGGGCCGCCTGATCACCTGCGAGCAGGGCAACCGCCGGGTGACCCGGACCGAGCACGACGGCACCGTCACGGTGCTGGCCGACCGCTGGCAGGGCAAGCGGCTCAACAGCCCGAACGACGCGACGGTGAAGTCCGACGGCTCGATCTGGTTCTCCGACCCGGACTTCGGCATCACCAGTGACTACGAGGGCCACCGCGCGGAGAGCGAGATCGGCTCCAACAACGTGTACCGGATCGACCCGGCCGACGGCTCGGTCGACCTGGTCGCCGACTGCTTCGGCGCCCCCAACGGCCTGGTCTTCTCGGCCGACGAGCGGCAGCTGTTCGTCTCCGACACCCGGGCCGGCGTCATCCGGGTCTTCGACGTACGCGAGGACGGCACCCTCTCGGACGGCAAGGTCTTCGCCGACGCCTCGGCCCGCGGGTCCGCCCGCTTCGACAACCTCCGCTTCGACGACGGCGGCAGGCTCTGGGTGGCCGCGATGGACGACGGCGTGCACTGCTACGCCCCCGACGGCACGCTGATCGGGCGGCTGAACGTCCCCGAGAGGGTCGCCAACATCGCCTGGGGCGGCGCCAAGCGGAACCGCCTGTTCATCGCGGCGGAGACCACCCTCTACTCGGCCATCATGGGTGTCACGGGCACGCATCCGACCGGCCCGGGAGCCAGGCGCTGGCGGTAGCGGGCCACGTCCCCTCGCCGGGGGCTCCCCGCCGCCCCCCGGCGCCTCCCCTCGGAATCCCGTGCGGCGCCTCCTCGGGGAGCCGGACCCGCGGCTGCCCAGGTCCGGCCAGGAGGCCCGGCGCCGACCCCGCCGGTGAGCGCCCGGCCGGCGGGCCGTACGGTCATGATCATGCCTGATATATCCCTGACCACGGTCGTCCTGCTCTGCCTGGCCGCCGCGGCGGCCGGTTGGATCGACGCGGTGGTGGGCGGCGGCGGCCTGCTGCAACTCCCCGCCCTGCTGGTCGGCGTGCCCGACATGCCGCCGGTGTACGTGCTGGGCACCAACAAGGCGGTCTCCATCGTCGGTACCTCGGCCGCCGCCGCCACCTACACCCGCAAGGGGCTGGTGGACATGAAGGCCGGGATACGGATCGGGCTCGCCGCGGCGGGCGGCTCGCTGGCCGGGGCGTTCTTCGCGGCCGGCATCGACAGCGCGGTGCTGCGCCCCCTGATCATGGCGGTGCTGCTGGCCGTCCTCGCCTTCGTACTGCTCCGCCCGGCCTTCGGCACCGCCCCCGCCCTGGGCGCGCTGACCCGGGGGAGGGTCATCGCCGGCATCCTGATCGCCGGTCTGGGCATCGGCTTCTATGACGGGCTGGTCGGCCCCGGCACCGGCACCTTCCTGGTCATCGCGCTGGTGGCCACCATGCGGATGAACCTGGTGACCGCCTCCGCCACCTCCAAGGTGGTCAATGTCTGCACCAACCTCGGCGCCCTGGCGACCTTCGCCTACCAGGGCCATGTGCTGTGGCGGCTGGCCGGGCTGATGGCCGTCTTCAACCTCGCCGGCGGCACCATCGGCGCCCGGATGGCACTCAAGAAGGGGAACGGCTTCGTCCGGGGCGTGCTGGTCGTGGTCGTCGTCTCGCTGGTGTGCAAGCTCGCCTACGACCAGTGGCTGGCCTCCTGACCAGAAGGCCGGCCACTGGGCGTAGGCGTACCGGGGCCCGCGCGCCGCTCAGGCCCGGGCGGACCGCCGGCGGGCCTGCTTCACCTCGCGGTCGATGGCCCAGGCGTCCGCGACCGGCCCGAGGTGGCCGAGCTTGTCCGGGTTGATCACCGTGCGGACGGCCTGGATCCGTCCGTCCAGCACATCGAGGGCCAGGGTGTGCAGCACCCTGCCGTCCCGGTCGCGGAAGATGGCGCCCGGCTGCCCGTTGACCTCGCGCTGCTCGAAGGTCACGTCGACCCGGCTCAGCAAGGGGAAGATCGTGCCCAGCACCCGGGCCACGTTCACCGCGCCCACCACGGCCTTGGCCAGCTGCGGGGCCTTGCCACCGCCGTCCCCGGCCAGTTGCACATCGGCGGCCAGCAGGTTCCGCAGCCCGCCCACATCACCGTTGGTCAGGGCGTCGAAGAACCGCGTCGCCAACTCCTGCCGCTCCTGCCGGTCCGCCGCGAACCGGGGCCGCCCGTCCTCCATGTGCCGGCGGGCTCGCACCAGCAGCTGACGGCAGGCCGCCTCCGAGCGCCCCACCGCGGCGGCGACCTCGTCGAACCCGAAGGCGAACACCTCCCGCAGCACGAACACCGAGCGCTCCAGCGGGCTGAGCCGCTCCAGCAGCAGCAGTGCCGCCATCGACACCGAGTCGGCCAACTCCGCGGCCCGTGCCGGATCCTGGTACGGGTCGCTCAGCAGCGGCTCCGGGAACCACGGGCCCACGTACTCCTCCCGCCGCACCCGCGCGGACCGCAGCACGTCGATCGAGATCCGGGTCACCGTGGTCGACAGAAAGGCCCTGGTCGACACGGGCCGCGTCGATGAGCCGTCGAAGCGCAGCCAGGTCTCCTGCACCGCGTCCTCGGCCTCGGCCACACTGCCCAGAATCCGGTAGGCGATCGAGAACAGCAGCGGCCGCAGCTCCTCGAACTCCTCGACCTTGTTCACACCGAAACCCCGTCTTCTTCCGTCCGCGTACCCGGCCGCACCGGTCGGGTACGGGCTTCCTTGTGGTGATCACCCGGACCGCCGGCAGGTCAGGGTAATGCCCGGGGCCCGGAGCCCATGGCGGGCTCCGGGCCGATGCCGAGAGGCCGTCCGCCGGCCCCCGGTACGGACCGGAACGGGCCGGTCGATCGGGGGCCGTGCGGTGCGGCCGGTCAGCCGGTGAAGGACTCGGGGCCGAAGCGGCCCCACGCCACGAACACCGCGACCGCGAGATAGAACAGGTTCACCGCCACCAGCGGGAACTCGCGGCGCCGACCATGGGTGGCCATCGCGCCGATCATCAGCAGGACCCAGCACACGGCCGTCACCGGCACCATGACCGGCGCGGTGTCGACCACGGCGGGCAGGATCAGGCCCAGTGCGGCCAGAACCTCCAGGCCGCCGAGGGTCTTGACGAAACCGCCGCCGAGGTCCGCGACCCATCCCGCGCCCTTGGCCGCGGCCAGTTTCTGCGTGGGCACCACGAGTTTGACCAGACCGCCGAACAGGGCCACCGCGGCCAGCAGTCCGGCACCGATCCACAGTGCGAGGTTCATGAGTTCACGTTCCCGTCGCCCGGTGTCTTCTCCTCGTCCTCGCCGCTCAGTGGAACTGGCCGACCTCGTAGCTGCCGGCCGGCTGCTGGGTGATGATGTTCAGCCGGTTCACCGAGTTCATGAAGGAGATCAGGATCACCAGGGCGGTGAGCTGCTCCTGGTCGAAGTGCTTGGCCGCGGCCGCCCACACCTCGTCGCCGACCCCGCCGGCCCCGTCGGCGACCCGGGTCCCCGCCTCCGCCAGCGCCAGCGCGGCCCGCTCGGCCTCGGAGAAGACGGTGGCCTCCCGCCAGGCGGCGACCAGGTTCAGCCGCACCGAGGTCTCGCCCGCGGCGGCCATCTCCTTGGTGTGCATGTCGAGGCAGACCGCGCAGCCGTTGATCTGGCTCACGCGCAGCGCCACCAGCTCCCGCGTCGCGGCCGGCAGCGACGACTCCTGGATCGTCTTGCCCGCCGACATGAAGTGCTTGAGGGTCCTGCCACCGGTCGGGTCGGCGAAGAAGTCCAGTCGCGCGTCCATGGTGTGCTCCTTGGTGGTCGTCAGTGACTACACCCATGAGACGGAGTGACCCGGTGCCCCTGTGACATGGCTGGATGTGACCTGCGTCTCCCGGTCGAGTCGCGACGGCCGCGCGTTCACACCGGACTTCCGGGCCGGTCCGCCGATCGGCGCCGCTCACCGGCTTGACCTTCACACCGATGTGAGCCCCTACCGTCCCGAGGCATGAAGACCGAAACGACCCTGTCACGTGCTGCGATCATCCACGGCTACGGCGCGACCCCCGAGGACCACTGGTTCGGCTGGCTCGCCGAGCGACTGGAGGCGGACGGCGTCCCGACCGTGATCCCGGCTCTCCCCGATCCGGACCACCCCGACCCCGGGCGGTGGGCGGAGGCCCTGCGCGCCGGCGTCGGCACCCCTGACGAGCACTCGGCGATCGTCGCGCACAGCCTGGGGTGCCTCACCGTGCTGCGCCATCTGTGCGCGCTTCCCGACCCCTGGCGCCTGGGCACCCTCGTGCTGGTCTCCGGATTCCTCGACCGGCTGCCCGCACTCCCGGAGCTCGACGCCTACATCGGGGACGGCTGCGAAGTGGACGGGCTCGCGGACCGCGTCGGCCGACTCGTGGTGATGCGGTCGGACGCGGACCCGCTGGTTCCGTCCGGGCACACCGACCGCCTCGCCGAGCGGCTGGGGGTGCCCGTCACGGTGGTCCCCGGAGCCGGCCACTTCCTCGCCTCCGACGGCTTCACCACGCTGCCCGAGGCCCTGGAAGCCCTCACTCCGTGACGCGGACCGGCACCGGAGGACCTGGGCGCCCCGGCCACCCGGACCGCCGGAACCCGACGTTCAGGCGGCCGCGTCCGCGGCGGCGGGGCGGAAGGTGCGGCGGTAGGCCTGGGGGGTGACGCCGATGGCCGCGTGGAGGTGCCGGCGCAGGGAGGCGCCGGTGCCGAACCCGGCCCGGTGGGCCACGAGGTCGACCGGCCAGTCCGTGGTCTCCAGGTAGTGGCGGGCCAGGTCGACGCGCTGGCGGATCAGCCACTGGCCGGGGGTGGTGCCGGTCTCCTCGCGGAAGCGGCGGGTGAAGGTGCGCACGCTCATGCCGGCGTGGGAGGCCAGGTCGGCCAGGACGAGGGGTTCGCCCAGCCGTTCCATGGCCCATGCCTGGGTGCGGGCGGTGCCGGTGGCCGCCGGGTCGGGGACCGGGCGCTGGATGAACTGGGCCTGTCCGCCGTCCCGCCAGGGCGGCACCACGCAGGAGCGGGCGACGTCGTTGGCGATCCCGCTGCCGTGGTCGCGGCGGACGAGGTGCAGGCACAGGTCGATTCCCGCGGCGACGCCGGCGGAGGTGAGGATGTCGCCGTCGTCGACGAAGAGCACGTCGGGGTCGACGCGAGTGGTGGGGAACATCCGTTGCAGGCGCTCCGCTTCGCGCCAGTGGGTGGTGGCCGGGCGGTGGTCGAGGAGCCCCGCGGCGGCCAGGACGTACGTGGCGGTGCAGATGCCCACGATCCGGGTGCCGGGGCGGACGGCGGCCAGGGCGTCGCGTAACGCGGCGGGCAGGCGGCCCTCCTCGCGGATGGGGCCCAGGGCGTGGGTGGACGGGATGACGACGGTGTCGACGTCGGCCAGCAGGGAGGCGTCATGGCTGACGGTGAGGTCGTAGTCGGCCGCGGCCCGCACCGGTCCACCGTCGAGGCTGCACGTGGTCACCGCGTACAGCGGGTTGCCCGCCCGGTCGCGGGCGGCGCCGAAGATGCGGGCGGGGATCCCGAGTTCGAAGGGGATGACGCCGTCCAGTGCCAGAACGCCAACGCGGTGCATGGCCAGATCTTTTCAGGCCCTGGCACGCACATGGCTACTGGGGGCGCCCGGGGCTCGGCAGTCTGGTGAGGCGCCCGAGGAAATCGGAGCAAACCCAAAGAAAGCGCACAGAAGGAGAACACCCTCATGTCCCAGGCCGCCACCACCCCCACCATGCGTGCCGTCTCCCAGGACACCGCCGGAGCCCCCGATGTACTCAAGGTCATCCGGACCAGGCGCCCGGAGCCGGACCGGGGCGAGATCCTGGTCCGGGTGCACGCGGCGGGCGTGAACCCCTCCGACTGGAAGATCCGGGGGTGGGGTGCCTTCCCCGACGGGACGCGGCCCCCCTTCACCCTGGGGTTCGACGTCTCCGGGGTGGTCGAGGAGGTCGGCGACGGGGTGACCCTCTTCCAGCCGGGTGACGAGGTCTTCGGGATGCCGCGCTTCCCGCACTCGGCCGGCGCCTACGCGGAGTACGTCACCGCCCCGGCCCGCCACTTCGCCCGCCGCCCCCGGGGCCTGACCCACATCGAGTCGGGTGCCCTGCCGCTGGCCGGGCTCACCGCCTGGCAGGCTCTCGTCGACACCGCCGACGTCCGGCCCGGCCAGCGCGTCCTCATCCACGCCGCCGCGGGTGGCGTCGGACACCTGGCCGTCCAGATCGCCAAGGCCCGCGGCGCCCATGTGATCGGCACCGCCAGCGCCGCCAAGCACGATCTGCTGCGCTCCCTGGGCGCGGACGAACTGATCGACTACCGCACCCGGGACGTCGCCGAGACCGTCCGCGACGTCGACATCGTCGTGGACGCGATCGGCGGTGCCAACTGGGCCCACTCCCTGCGGACCCTGCGCCCGGGCGGGAAGCTGGTCTCCCTGCTGCCCCTGGACGACACCTTCCCCCACGCGGAGGTCGAGGCGGCCGGCGTGTGGGCGGGGTTCATGCTCGTCGAGCCCGACCGGCAGGGCCTGCGCGAGATCGCCAAGCTGGTCGAGGGCGGGCGCCTGCGGGTGATCGCCGACGCGGTCTTCCCGCTGGAGGACGCCGCCGCGGCCCACACGCTGGGCGAGACCGGCCGCACCACCGGAAAGATCGTCCTGACCGTCACGCCATGACCTGACCGGCCCGCCCAGCCCCCCGCGCGCGGCGCTGCGGTGCGCCTTCCGGCGGGGATCGACGCCTCCATCGGCTCCCCGCGCCGCAGGCTACCGCGCCGGGGGCAGGGTGCGGACGCGGCCGGAGGCCGTGCCGTCGCTCAGGTCCGCGACGACCAGGTCGCGGAAGCGGCGCGCGGCGGTGGACAGATAGGCGTCCGCGTGCCAGACCAGGGTCAGGGTGCGCACGCAGTCGGGCGCGTCCAGACGCAGCCAGCGGACCGGGGCCGCCGTCGGGGCGGCCTGGCGGGACATCGCGGGCAGCAGCCCGATGCCCAGTCCCGCGCTCACCAGGTGCTGGATGGCGCCCGGCTCCTCGCCGTCGCAGGTGATCCGGGGGCGCAGCCCGTGCCGCGCGAACAGCCGCTCCAGTAAGGCGCGTTGCCACAGGCCGGGCCGGGTGGTGATGAACGGCTCGTCGGCCAGTTCCGGTACGGTCACCCGCTCGCGGCCGGCGAGTGGATGGGCCTCGGCGACGGCGAGCAGCACCTGCTCGCGCGCCAGGTCGATGCCGTGCAGGGAGGGTCCGGCCAGCGGCTGGGAGGCCAGGCAGAAGTCGACCTCCCGGGCCCGCAGCCGACCCGGCATGGCGGCGGCGGCGACCTGGTGCAGATGGACGGCGACCTCCGGGTGGGCGGCCCGGTAGGCGGTCAGGGCGCCGGTGAGCGTCAGCATGGTCTCCGCGGCCACCGACACGCTGCCCTGGTGCAGCCCCGCCGCGTCGGTCAGCTCCCGGCGGGCGTCGTCCAGCTCGTGCAGCGCCCGGTCGACCCGGCGCAGCAGGGTCTGGCCATAGCGGTTCAGACGGATGCGGCGGCCCTGGCGGTGGAAGAGCGGGACCCCCAACTCCCGTTCCAGCCGGGCGATGGTGCGGCTCACCGAGGGCTGGGCGACCCGCAGCTCCTCCGCCGCCCGGCTGATGTGCTCATGGCGTGCCACCGCCTGGAAGCAGCGCAGTGCCGACAGGTCCACGTCCGTCCCCCTTCGGATCGCTCATAACCCCGAACGCATCGTTTCATGACGGAATTGGTCGTGGAAGGTATGAACGATGCCTTCTAGCGTCGGTGACATGACGGAACAACAGCTCTTTGTCAGCTATGTGGAGTCGACGCTCGACCAGCTCGCCCACGATCCGGACCGTACGGTGCTGGTCAGCGCCGAGGGCCGGCACATCACGGCGGGCCAGGTCCATGACGAGGTGCACCGGATCGCCGCGGAACTCGCCGACCGGGGCATCGGCCGCGGCGACACGGTCGCCCTGTACTCCGGCAACCGGCCGGAGGCCCTCAGCGCCCGGTACGCGGTGAACCTGCTGGGTGCCCGGGTGGTCTTCCTCTACCAGGGCATGGCCCCGGAGGTGCTGGCCCAGATCGTGACGAGCGTGGAGGCGGCCCTGCTGCTGGTGGACCCGGAGCTGCGAGAGGGGGTCCAGGAGCTGGCGAAGGTGACGGCGGAGCGGATGCTCTCCTTCGGACCGAGCCCGGTCGCGGAGGACCTGAACGCCGCCGCCGCACGCCAGGCGGGACGGCGGATCGCGGGAGCCGCGCGCCCCGAGGACGACTGGTGCATCCGGCACACCGGTGGCACCACCGGCATCCCCAAGGGCGTCCGGATGACCCACGGCCCGTACCTCCGGCAGATGCGGTGGAGCGCCGGGCACATGGCCCCCCACCCCCGCTTCCTGGCCTGCACCTCGCTGGCGCATGTGGCCGGGCTCCTCTCGGACGCCGCGATCTTCGCCGGCGGGCAGGTCTTCCTGCAGCACGGCTTCGAGCCCGGTGCGGTGCTGGAGGCGGTGCGACGGGAGCGGATCACCCACCTGTGGCTGCTGCCGCCGCTGCTCTACCGGCTGCTGGACGAGGTGGCCGGCACCCGCGACCCCGAGCGGGCCGAGGGACCGGACCCCCGGATGGCCAGCCTGCGCCGGGTCACTTACGGTGGCTGCGCCGCGTCCCCCGCGCGCCTGCGGCAGGCGATCGAGGTGCTCGGTCCGGTGCTGCACGGCCTGTACGGGCAGGCCGAGGCGGGCCACATCAGCGAGGTCGGTCCGGACGAACACGGGGTGACCGGCCGCGGCGGGCAGGTCACCGCGGGCCGGGCCGGGCCCGGGGTGGAGATCGCGATCCGGGACGGCCAGGGCAGGGCGCTGCCGACCGGGCAGGTGGGCGAGGTCCAGGTGCGCACCCCGATGATGATGAAGGGCTACTGGAAGCAGCCCGAGTTGACCCGGCAGGTGCTGCGCGACGGCTGGGTGCACACCGGGGACGCCGGCTACCTGGACGAGGACGGCCATCTCTTCCTGGTGGACCGGCTCAAGGACATGATCATCGTGGTGGGCGGCCATGTGTACCCGGCCGAGCTGGAGGAA
Source organism: Streptomyces palmae (assembly GCF_004684805.1). Taxonomy (GTDB): domain Bacteria; phylum Actinomycetota; class Actinomycetes; order Streptomycetales; family Streptomycetaceae; genus Streptomyces; species Streptomyces palmae. The sequence goes on along the minus strand of NZ_SRID01000023.1, from coordinate 3,575 downwards.
CTGCTGCTCACCCACCCGGCGGTGGCCCACTGCGCGGTGTTCGGGGTGACCGGCGCGGACGCCACCGAGGAGGTGCACGCCGCGGTGGTGCCGACCCCGGGGGAGACCGTGGACCTGCCGGGGATCAAGGAGTTCGTCACCCGGCACCAGGGGGCGATGTACGCCCCGAGCGCGCTCCACGTGCTGCCGGAGATCCCGCTCACCGACGCGGGCAAGCCGGACAAGCGGCTGCTGCGGGAGATGGCCGCGCACCGGGCGTAACGACCCCTCGAATTCGCCGACGGTCCGGGGTGTCACGCCCGGTGCCCCGCTCGCTCATCTTCGCGTCATCCCCAGTTTCCGTACGGTTGTTACTTTTTCGCCGCCTTGACGGGGGCCGTCGTCAGACACCGGCGGGAACAGAGGGGGACGGATGTCGTTCGAAGACGAGTGGGCGCGACTGAAGGCGCGGCAGGTGGTGGCCGCCGGGGGGACCCGGCTCGACCGCGTCGACGGGGCACCGGGCCCGGGGGGCCCGCAGCCCAGGCTGAAGGTCACCGACTCCACGCTGCGGGCGCGGGCCGAGAAGGCCGAGACGGTCCGCGGCCAGTTCGCGAAGGCGGACGACGACGTCATGAAGGAGATGGGGGAGGTTCCCGGAACGCTCAAGGGGTTCGCCTGCGACGAGGCGGTGACCGCGTTCCTGGAGCGCTGGAAGGACCAGATGGCCTTTGTGAAGGACCAGTTCACCGGTACCGCGAAGGCCCTGCGGACCTCCGCGGACGCCTTCCAGGCCGTGGACCACTGGACACCGCCCACGACCGGCTCCGGCGGCTCCGGGGGGAACCAGCCGTGAGCGACCTGCTGAGCTACACCGATGTGAAGAACGCCGACCTCGCCCCACTCAAGGAGGCCATCGACAAGTGGAATCTGGCGCCGGGCAAGTTCCAGCAGGTCGGCACCAACTTCGGCACCGATGTCACCCAGGGCCTGGCCAACTCCGACTGGGAGGGTGACACCGCCGACGCCGCCTGGAAGAAGCTCCGCGCAGTGGAGGAGCAGATCACCGCGGCGGCCGAGGAGGCCCGCCGGGTCCACGGCGTACTGGACGAGGCGCACAAGCAGTTCAGCTGGGCCAAGAAGGAGCTGGAGGCCATCGTCACCGAGGTGGCCGAGTACCCCGACCTGACGGTGAACACCACCACGGACGGCGCGGTCCGGATCAAGGACGGGACCAAGAACGCCGGGCAGCTGAACAAGGCGTACCAGGAGACCTTCGCCGTCTTCCGGGACCGCACCCGCAAGGCGATCCAGGCGGCCAGCGACGCGGACAGCGCCCTGGTCGCGGCCCTGACCGCGGATCCCAACGGGGAGGACCGCGGCTTCAACAGCAACGCGTACGACAGCCTCGACGCGGCCCGCAAGGCGGTCGGGCAGGACCTCAGCGACGCGGTGCGGCTGGCCGGCATCGGCAACGGCCGGATGACCTCCGACCAACTGCACCAGCTCAACCTGCTGATGTCCCGGCACAGCGCCGACCCGGAGTTCGCCGAGCAGTTCGCCACCCGCCTGGGGCCCGAGAAGACGCTCCAGCTCTGGTACAACGCCACGCACCCGAGGAACCCGCTGTACCCGGACACGAAGATCGATGAGAAGGCGTGGTGGAAGGATGCCAAGGCCCTCCAGCAGAGCCTCGGCACCACCCTCGCCACCGCCTCCCACTCGGACAGCCCCGAGATGCGGAAGTGGAAGGAGGACGTCATCCGGATGGGATCGGAGCGCCTGGAGAGCAGCGGGGGGCGCACCCACCCCTACGGCTTCCAGATCATGAGCAACCTCATGCGCTTCGGCCAGTACGACTCGGCCTTCCTCGGCACCTACGGTGACAAGCTCGTCGCCTGGGACCGGAAGAACAACACCAAGGGGCCCTTCCCCTACTGGACCAACACCGCGGACTCCGACGCGCTGAACCTGAACGGCCGCAAGGACGACACCGGCCATGACCCGGTGACCGGATTCCTGGAGGGACTGGGGCACAATCCCGAGGCCGCCACGGAGTTCTTCAAGCAGCCCACGTCCAAGGACCGGGTGGAGGGCGACGCCGACCTCAACTCCCACCTGAAGTACCTCACCCAGACCCGCAACTGGGACTTCGACGGGGTGGCCGGGAACGGCCCGCAGGACCTGCCCGGCCACGAGGCGCTGGGCCACGCCCTCACCGCGGCCACCACCGGCTACGCCTGGGACGCCCCGGAGGTCTCCGGCAGGAACCCCGACATCTACCCGCGCGAGGAGCGGCGGACCGCCGCGGCGGCGGATGTGATGGAGCAGGTCGTCCACACCTACGGCGGGAAGAACGGCCCGCGGTTGCTCCACGACCAGCCGGGGATCGCCGGCAGCCTGGGGGCCATGGGCGCGGCCTATGTGGACGACCTCAACCGCAATGTCGGCGGATTCGGCGACAGGAACGTCGGCGAGAGCCCGGACGCCTATCCGGTGGCCTATCAGGGGCACGCGGACTTCGGCCGCACCGGGGCCATCGGATTCCTCACCACCCTGGGCCACAACGAGACCGCGCACGGCATCATGAACCAGGCCGAACACCTCTACACCATGGACCGGTTGGCCCATAACCCCGCCAATGGCGGCGAGCACAGCTTCGACACGGGCATCGAGGTGCTCAAGACCGAGGCCGAGGTCCGCGGCATCCTCGACCACTCCCGCGCCGCGCAGATCACCGCCACCTACGACGCCCAGAGCGCCGAGGCCCAGAAGGCCTTCCAGGACTCCTCCGGCTGGACCCGGGTGGGCTTCAGCGCCGGGGCACCCGCGCTGGCCGCGGGAATCGTGAACGTCGTGGGCAAGGCGGGGCCTTGGGGGGTGGCCGTACCCATCGTGATGGGCGGGGCCACGGAATTCGCGAAGGTCTTCCACAGCGACGCGGTGTTCGGCGGCCCGCACATGCCCCCGCCCGTGGACGAGAGTCAGTTCTACCAACGCGGTGAGGACGATCTGAGCCGGGAGCTCGAGCAGTACCTCAAGGGGTACCGGGGCAAGACGGACGGGATGCACGACCCGGTGGACACCATCAAGCAGTCGTACTGGGGTTTGCAGGGCGAGGCCAGGGGCCTGGGCCAGAAGCCCATTCCGTAGAGGAACGGCAGGTGTTGAGCATGATGCCCAAGCGAGTCGGACGCCGCCCGGGCGCCGGATCCCCGATACCCCCGCAGCTGGTCGCCGCGGTCCTGTGCGCGGCGCTGAGCGCGGTGTCCTGCTCGGCGGGGGAGGAGGCCGGCACACCGGTGCCCAGGCTGTGCGAGTCCAGTCTCGATGCGGCGGCCGGCCGGGGGCTGGTGGCCCTGAACGGAGGCGACGGGTTCCACGAGGCCGAGGACTCGTCCCTGACCGCCGGCGCCCGGGCGCTGCGGCATTCCGGGCAGACGGGGGATCCCCCGCCCCCGGTGGCCTGCGCCGTCCTCGGCTCGGACGGGGAGGGCCCGCTGGTCTCCGTGCGCTTCCGGCGGGTGGCGGAGGGGCTGGGCCGGGTGAAGGGGAAGCTCGACTCCCGCAGCATCGAGTACCGCATGGGCGAGTGG
>NZ_SRID01000239.1 GCF_004684805.1 Streptomyces palmae | reverse complement strand
TTCATAGTGTTTCGGTGGTTATAGCGTTAGGGAAACGCCCGGTTACATTCCGAACCCGGAAGCTAAGCCTTTCAGCGCCGATGGTACTGCAGGGGGGACCCTGTGGGAGAGTAGGACGCCGCCGAACAAATTTTCATGACAGCCCCGTTGGGAACCTCGGTTCCCAACGGGGCTGTTTTGCGTTGTACTACAGGTCACCCGGTGTTCATATTGTGTGGGCACGATGCGGGACATGGGGACTCCTGCGGATGAGCTGCGACGCGAGTTGACTGAGTCGGGCGTAGGCCCTGGCGACGAGGTGATCGTGCCGTCCTATGGCACGCCCGACGCGGCCGAAGCCGCCCTACTGGTCGGCGCCCGCCCGGTGTTCGTGGACATGGACGCCGACACCTTCTGCATCTCGCCGGCGGCGGTCGCCGCGGCCGTCACCTCCCGAACCGCCGCCGTGGTGCCGGTGCACACCTTCGGCCATCCGGCTGATATGCCGAGCCTCCTGGAGATCGGAGCCCGGCACGGACTGCGGGTCATCGGGTACGGCGGGGTCGAGGAGCCGGCCGGTGAGACCATCCGGCGCCAGGCCAACGCGGCCTATCTGGACGGGAAGCTGCGCGGGGTGCTCACCCCGCGGGTCGCGCTCGGAGTGGAACACACCTACCAGCAGTACGTGGTGCGGGTGCCCGGCAACGGGCGGCCCGACCGGGACGCGTTCGCCCGTGCCCTGCGCTCCCGCGGTGTGGCCTGCCACGTTCCCGTACCCACGCCGGTGCACCGCACCCAGCGGTTCTGGCGGGACCTGCGGCTGCCGGCCACCGAGCGGGCCGCTGACGAGTGCCTGGCCCTGCCGGTCGACGCGGGCATGTCCCGGCGGGAGTTGCAGCGGGTGGTGTCGGCCTGCAACGCGCTGGGCGGACTGCTCAGGTCGGTCGCCTGAACCGGTGGCGGGGCACGCGTTTTGGAGCGCACGGAAGTTCGGGTATGATCTATTCCGTTGCCACAGCGCAGCAGGCCCCAATAGCTCAGTCGGCAGAGCGTCTCCATGGTAAGGAGAAGGTCTACGGTTCGATTCCGTATTGGGGCTCTTGACGAAGAAAAGGCTCCCGCCGTTCGGCGGGAGCCTTTCTCGTATACGGAACACCCGGTGGGTGTGGGCGGGGCCGGGCCCCGCCCACACCCTCAGGACTCCGAGGGCAGCGTCTGAGGAACCCGCATCGCCAGGATGGCCATGTCGTCCGAGGGCGGATCGGGTGCGAACCGCTCCACGGCCCGCAGCACCCGGGCGGCCACCGCACCCGCGGTGAGGCCGGTGCAGGTGGTCAGCACCTCGGTCAGTCCGTCGTCGCCCAGCATCCGGCTGTCCTCCCGGCGCTCGGTGACGCCGTCCGTGACGCACAGCAGCACATCGCCCGGGTCCAGGGTCACCGTCTGCTCGTACAGCTCCAGGTCCTCCATCACGCCCGGCAGGGGCTGCGGTTCGGCCGCGGCCGTCACGCTGCCGTCGGGACGCAGCCGCAGTGGCAGCGGATGCCCGGCGCAGACCACCTTCAGGCGGGCGCTGCCATCGTCCTGCGGCCGCAACTCGCCGTACAGCAGGGTCAGGAAGCGGCTGCGGGCGCCCTCGTCGAGGATCGCCGCGTTGAGGCGCTCCAGTACGGCGGGACCACCGAGGCCCTCTCGGGCCAGCAGCCGCAGCGCGTGCCGCGCCAGACCGGTCACCGCGGCCGCCTCGGGGCCGGTGCCGCACACATCCCCGATGGCGAAGCCGTAGGCGCCGTCGCCGATCGGGAAGAGGTCGTAGAAGTCGCCGCCCACCTCGTTTCCCTCGCCGGCGGCGCGGTAGATCACCTCCACCTCGACCCCGGGGACCTCCGGCAGCTCCGGGGGCAGCAGACTGCGCTGCAGCGACTGGCTGATCGCGGTGCGCTCGGAGTAGAGGCGGGCGTTGTCCAGCGCGAGCGCGGCCCGCCGGGACAGGTCCTCGGCCAACTCCAGGATCTCCTGGCGGAAGTGCTCGTCGGTCGGCTTGCCCAGGGTCAGCATGCCGATGGCCCGGTTGCGGGCCACCAGTGGCAGGACGACGGTCTCCCCGCCGACCGCGGAGGCGGTGGCCAGCGAGGCGCCCGGCCCCGACGAGGGGCGGGCCGAGTCGCCCAGGTTGAGGCTGCGCAGGGTGGTGCGGAGCGCGGCGGCCTGGGCGGCCTCGGTGGGAGCCGTCCACACCCGGGCGCCGGGAGTGAGCACCGCCTCCGGCGGACTCACCTTGGACAGCAGCGCCTTGAGCCCGTCGATGCGGTCCTCGTCCTCGTGCAGCACATAGCTCAGCTCGGGGTCGGAGGTCGGGTCCGCGATGGTGTACACGGCGCACCAGGTGGCCAGGGTGGGGACGGTCATCTGGGCCATCAGCGCCAGCGTCTGGTCGCGGTCCAGGGTGCCGGCGAGCAGGTCCGAGGCCTCCACCAGGAAGGAGAGCGAGCCGCGGCGCAGCCGCTCCAACTCGGTGAGCCGGGCGGACTCGACGGCCAGCGCGATGCGGTCGGCCGCGAACTGGAGCCGCAGCGCCTCCTCGTTGCTGTAGCGGCCGGGCATCTCGGCGGCGACCCCGAGCGAGCCGGTGAGCCGGCCCTCGACCTTCAGCGGGACGGTGACCACCGAGCGCATACCGGTGTTGGCCAGCAGCGGCACCGCGCCCGGCACCACGCCGAGGTCCTCGTGCACCGCCGGCATCCGGGCGGAGCCGTACCGTCCGGTCCCGGCCTCCACCGGCACCCGGGCGAAGCGCTGGCGGGCGGAGGGCAGCCCGGTGGAGGCGCGTACCTCCAACTCGGTCTCGTCGTCGGTGGCCAGCAGCAGATAGGCCGCGTCGCCATCCAGCATGTCCCGGGCGCGCTCCACCGTGCGCTGCAGCAGCCCGTCCAGGTCGTCCGGTGCCGGCGAGCCGATGAACACCTCGAAGGCGTCGGGCGGCGCGCCCCGGTCCTGGTGGCGGCCGGAGTCGGGCGCGGGGACGCGTACCGGGCTCTGCAGCACCGCCCGCTCGTGGTCGCGGACGAGCAGGCACACCGTGGACGGGGCGCCGGCGGCGTCGCGCACCCGCAGGTGGGAGGCGTACACGACCACCACGCGGCGGTCGGCGCAGGTGATGCCGTACGAGCCCTCCCAGCGCGAGAGCTGGAGCGCCTCGGCGATCCCGGTGCCGGTGCTGGGGGTGTGCGGCCAGGCCGCGAGATCGGCGAACGGAGTGCCGACGATCTGCTCCGGACGGTGGCCGAAGAGGTCCTGGGCGTCCTCGTTCCAGGCGCTGACCAGGCCCGAGCCGTCGATCTGCACCACGGCCACCCGCACCCGGGTGTCGGTGACCGGCAGGGCCTCGGCGGGCAGCGCCGGACCGGCCGAGCGGGTACCCGCCGGGCGGTCCGGGAAGTCCAGCTGGAACCACACCTGCTTGCGAGCGGCGCTGTACTCCACTCCCCAGCGGGCGGCGAGCGCGGCGCACAGCAGCAGACCCCGGCCGCCCTCGCGGTCCGGGGAGCCGTAGTTGCGCCCGGTGTCCTCCAGCGGCAGCTCGCGCTCCGGGTAGCGGTCGGAGACCTCGATCCGTACGCCGCCCTCCGACCGGACGCAGCTGACCTCGGCGGAGGTGCCCGCGTGGACCACCGCGTTGGTGACCAGCTCGCTGGTGAGCACCACCGCGTCGTCGACGATGTCGGCGAGCCCCCAGCCCTGCAGGGTGTCCCGGACGAAGGCACGGGCGGCGGCGACCGAGCGCCCCACCGGTTCGAAGGTGGCGGCAGCCCGCGCGGTGATCACAGGTCTCCTCATATCTGTCTCGGCGATCTGCTCACCCATTGTGCAGCGCCCCTCCATGCCTAGCCGGATGCCAGGTTACTTACCTCATCTGGCCGCGCGAATGCCGGTGCGAACGTGTTTCCACCCTGAGAGTGCCCCCTGGAGGTGTGTGATGCTGCCGAACTGTTATGGCCTGGTACGGCCGGGGTGAAACACTGGGAAGCTCGGAGTAGAACCCGGCGAGGACGGTCGACCTGCGGGAGGGACACGGTGGAGTCTGGCGCGGCGGCGCGGGGCAGGAGCACGCGCGCGAAGGGCGGACGGCCCCAGGCCAAACAGCGTGGTGGGACGACCGAGGTGGAGGCGGCGACGCTCAATCGGCTGCTGAGCGTGCTCACGGCGATGCGGGACGGCAACTTCCGCAAACGGATGGCGGTCTCCGGCGACGGGGTGATGGCCGAGATCGCCGATGTGTACAACGACATCGCCGAGCGCAACCTCCAGCTCACCGGGGAACTCGCACGGGTGCGGCGGATGGTCGGCCGGGAGGGCAAGCTCACCGAGCGGCTGGAGCACGGCCCCTGCGAGGGCGCCTGGGCCGCCGCCATCGACGCGGCCAACGACCTGGTCGACGATCTGGCGCGGCCGGTGTCCGAGGTGGGCCGGGTGCTCTCCGCGGTGGCCGAGGGCGACCTGGAGCAGCGGATGGACCTGCGCTCCCAGAAGGTCGACAGCACCTCGCCGCACCCGATGCGCGGTGAGTTCCTCAAGGTCGGCCGGACCGTCAACGGGCTGGTGGACCAGTTGTCGGCGTTCACCGACGAGGTGACCCGGGTGGCCCGCGAGGTGGGCACCGAGGGCAAGCTCGGCGGCCAGGCCCGGGTCCGAGGCATGTCCGGTTCCTGGAAGGACCTGACCGACTCGGTCAACACGATGGCGTCCCGGCTCACCGCCCAGGTGCGTGACATCGCTCACGTCACCACGGCGGTGGCGAAGGGCGATCTGTCCCGCAAGGTCACGGTGCACGTGGACGGCGAGATGCTGGAGCTGAAGAACACCGTCAACACGATGGTGGACCAGCTCTCCTCGTTCGCGGCCGAGGTGACCCGGGTGGCCCGGGAGGTGGGCACCGAGGGGGAGCTCGGCGGGCAGGCGCAGGTGCCGGGCGTGGACGGCGTGTGGAAGGACCTGACCGACTCGGTCAACCTGATGGCGGGCAACCTCACCGCCCAGGTGCGCGGGATCGCCCAGGTCACCACGGCGGTGGCCAACGGCGACCTGTCGCAGAAGGTGACGGTGAGCGCGCGCGGCGAGATCGCCCAGCTCGCCGAGACCATCAACACCATGACCGAGACGCTGCGCACCTTCGCCGACGAGGTGACCCGGGTGGCCAGCGAGGTGGGCGCCGAGGGCCTGCTGGGCGGCCAGGCGCAGGTGCCCGGCGCGGCCGGCATCTGGAAGGGCCTGACCGACTCGGTGAACACCGCCTTCCGCAACCTCACCGCCCAGGTGCGGGACATCGCGCAGGTGACCACGGCGGTGGCCAACGGCGACCTGTCGCAGAAGGTCACCGTCGACGTGGCCGGTGAGATGCTGGAGTTGAAGAACACCGTGAACACCATGGTGGACCAGCTCCAGGCGTTCGGCGCCGAAGTGACCCGGGTGGCCCGGGAGATCGGGGCCGAGGGCGAGCTGGGCGGTCAGGCGCAGGTGCCGGGCGCGGCCGGTACCTGGAAGGACCTCACCGACTCGGTGAACACCGCCTTCCGCAACCTCACCGGGCAGGTGCGCAACATCGCCGAGGTGACCACGGCGGTGGCCAACGGCGATCTGTCGCAGAAGGTCACCGTGGATGTCTCCGGCGAGATGCTGGAGCTCAAGAACACCGTGAACACCATGGTGGACCAGCTCTCCTCGTTCGCCGACCAGGTCACCAGGATGGCCCGGGACGTGGGTACAGAGGGTCGGCTGGGCGGTCAGGCGCAGGTGCCCGGGGTGGCCGGGGTGTGGCGCGACCTCACCGACTCCGTCAACTTCATGGCCGGCAACCTCACCCAGCAGGTGCGCAACATCGCGCAGGTGACCACGGCGGTGGCGCGCGGCGACCTCTCGCAGAAGATCGAGGTCGACGCCCGGGGCGAGATCCTGGAGCTGAAGAACACCATCAACACGATGGTGGACCAGCTCTCCGACTTCGCCGAGCAGGTGACCCGGGTGGCCCGCGAGGTGGGTACCGAGGGCCGGCTGGGCGGTCAGGCGCAGGTGCCCGGGGTGGCCGGGGTGTGGCGCGACCTCACCGACTCGGTGAACGGCATGGCGGGCAACCTCACCGCCCAGGTGCGCAACATCGCGCAGGTCGCCACGGCGGTGGCGCGCGGTGACCTGTCGCAGAAGATCGGCGTGGACGCCCGGGGCGAGATCCTGGAGCTGAAGAACACCCTCAACACGATGGTCGACCAGCTGTCGTCCTTCGCGGAGCAGGTCACCGCGGTGGCCCGCCAGGTGGGCACCGAGGGCATCCTGGGCGGCCAGGCCGAGGTGCAGGGCGTCTCCGGCACCTGGAAGGACCTCACCCAGTCCGTCAACGGCATGGCGAACAACCTGACCTCCCAGGTGCGCAACATCGCCGAGGTGACCACCGCGGTGGCCAAGGGCGATCTGTCCAAGAAGATCACCGTGGATGCCCGGGGCGAGATCCTCGAACTGGTCACCACCGTCAACACGATGGTGGACCAGCTGTCGGACTTCGCCGAGCAGGTGACCCGGGTGGCCCGCGAGGTGGGCACCGAGGGCAAGCTCGGCGGCCAGGCCCGGGTGCAGGGGGTCACCGGCATCTGGGAGGACCTGTCCAACAACGTGAACCTGATGGCCAGCAACCTGACCAACCAGGTGCGGAACATCTCGCACGTGGCGACCGCGGTGGCCAACGGCGACCTGACCAAGAAGGTCACCGTGGAGGCGCGCGGCGAGGTCGCCCAGCTCGCCGACACCGTCAACACCATGGTGACCACCCTGTCCTCGTTCGCGGACGAGGTGACCCGGGTGGCGCGCGAGGTGGGCACCGAGGGCATCCTGGGCGGCCAGGCGCGCGTCCCCGGCGTCTCGGGCACCTGGATGGGCCTCACCGAATCGGTCAACTCGATGGCCAACAACCTGACCGGGCAGGTCCGCAACATCGCGATGGTCACCACCGCGATCGCCAACGGTGATCTGACCAAGAAGATCGACATCGACGCGCGCGGCGAGATCCTGGAGCTCAAGACCACCATCAACACCATGGTCGACCGGCTCTCCTCGTTCGCCGAGGAGGTCACCCGGGTGGCCCGTGAGGTGGGTACCGAGGGGCAGCTGGGCGGCCAGGCCCGGGTGCGGGACGTGGCCGGCACCTGGCAGGACCTGACCGAGTCGGTGAACGAGATGGCCGGCAACCTGACCCGTCAGGTGCGCGCCATCTCCGAGGTGGCCACGGCGGTGACCCGCGGCGACCTCAATCTGAAGATCGACGCGGACGCGGCCGGCGAGATCCTGAAACTCCAGGACAACATCAACACGATGATCGCCAACCTGCGCGAGACCACCCTGGCCAACAAGGAGCAGGACTGGCTCAAGGGCAACCTGGCCCGGATCTCGGGCCTGATGCAGGGCCGCCGGGAGCTGGAGGACGACCGCCCGGCGGGCGGCGAGGGCTCGTACGAGCTGAACCTGATCGGCAGCTACGGCTACGCCAAGGGCTCCATGCCTACCTCCTTCAAGCCGGGCGAGACGCTGATCGGCACCGCCGCGGAGGAGAAGCGCACCATCCTGGTGGAGAACGTGCCGCCGGGCTACCTCAAGATCGCCTCCGGGCTCGGCGAGGCGGCCCCGGCGCATGTGATCGTGCTGCCGGTGCTCTTCGAGGGCAAGGTGCTCGGTGTGATCGAGCTGGCCTCCTTCCAGCCGTTCGCCCAGATCCAGAAGGACTTCCTCAACCAGATCGCCGAGATGATCGGCACCAGCGTCAACACCATCAACGTCAACACCAAGACCGAGGTGCTGCTGCGGCAGTCGCAGGAGCTCGCCGGGCAGCTGCGCGAGCGCTCCGCCGAACTGGAGAACCGGCAGCGGGCGTTGGAGGCCTCCAACACGGAGCTGGAGGAGAAGTCCGAGCGGCTGGCGCGCCAGAACCGGGACATCGAGGTGAAGAACACCGAGATCGAGGAGGCCCGGCAGGTGCTGGAGGAGCGCGCCGAGCAGCTCGCGGTCTCCATGCGCTACAAGTCGGAGTTCCTCGCGAACATGTCGCACGAGCTGCGCACGCCGCTCAACTCGCTGCTCATCCTGGCCAAGCTGCTCGCCGACAACGCGGACGGCAACCTCTCGCCCAAGCAGGTGGAGTTCGCCGAGACCATCCACGGAGCCGGCTCCGATCTGCTCCAGCTCATCAACGACATCCTGGACCTGTCGAAGGTCGAGGCCGGCAAGATGGACGTCAGCCCGACCCGGATCGCGCTGGTCCAGCTCGTGGACTACGTGGAGGCCACCTTCCGGCCGCTCACCGCGGAGAAGGGCCTGGACTTCTCGGTACGGGTCTCCCCGGAGCTGCCCGCCACCTTGCACACCGACGAGCAGCGGCTGCTCCAGGTGCTGCGCAACCTGCTGTCCAACGCGGTGAAGTTCACCGACAGCGGCGCGGTGGAGCTGGTCATCCGGCCGGCCGGCGCCGACGCGCCGGACGCCATCCGGGAGCAGCTGCTGGAGCACGGGGCGCTGAGCGATCCGGACGCCGACATGATCGCCTTCTCGGTCACCGACACCGGGATCGGCATCGCGGCCAGCAAGATGCGAGTGATCTTCGAGGCGTTCAAGCAGGCCGACGGCACCACCAGTCGCAAGTACGGCGGTACCGGGCTCGGACTGTCCATCAGCCGGGAGATCGCGCGGCTGCTGGGCGGTGAGATCCACGCGGCCAGCGAACCGGGCCGCGGCTCCACCTTCACCCTGTACCTCCCGCTGCACCCCAGCGAGCTGCCCCCGCAGGGCTATCCCGAGCTCGCCTCCCCCAGTGCCCCGGTGGACGCCGGCGAGGCGGCGCTGGAGGCCGTCGAGCCGATCCTGGAGGAGCCCGAGCCGCTTCCGCGCCCGGGCTCCACCCTCGGCGAGCCGCCCCGGTCGGTCGGCGCCGCGGGGCTGTTCCGGCGGCGGCAGCGGGCCGCCCAGGAGTCCCAGGAGGAGGTCCGGGGCCACACCGCCGAGCCGTGGCTGGTGGGCGGCCAGGACCTGGTGGCGGCCGAGTCGGGCGGCGCCTTCCACGGCGAGAAGGTGCTGATCGTCGACGACGACATCCGCAATGTCTTCGCGCTCACCAGCGTGCTGGAGCAGCACGGGCTCCAGGTGCTCTACGCGGAGAACGGCCGCGAGGGCATCGAGGTGCTGGAGCAGCACGACGATGTGGTGCTGGTGCTGATGGACATCATGATGCCCGAGATGGACGGCTACGCGACCACCGCGGCGATCCGCCGGATGCCGCAGTTCGCGGGGCTGCCGATCATCGCGCTCACCGCCAAGGCCATGAAGGGCGATCGGGAGAAGAGCATCGAATCCGGCGCGTCGGACTATGTGACCAAGCCGGTGGACACCGATCATCTCCTCGTGGTCATGCGGCACTGGATGGGGCTGGAGTGACCGACGGGGTGTCATAGTCCTTCGGCAGTTGACAGACTGTGCCGGGGCGCGGGTGGGCACGTGCGGTATGCCGGGAACCTTCTGGTCTCCTACCGCGTTTCCGCTACGTGCGCAGTGACATCGTGGTGACAGGGTGTGGCGATAGGCGGGGTGCGGCTACCATGACCGGCACAAGGACGGGCGGCGCGAGGGAGTCGTCCCCTGGGGCGGCGATCGACGCCTCCCCGAGCTCTTCGAGCAGGGGAGGCCCCATGCCAGGGCGAGGAGGACGGTCGGCCATGGTGCAGAAGGCCAAGATCCTCCTGGTCGATGACCGGCCGGAGAATCTGCTGGCGCTGGAGGCCATCCTCTCCGCGCTCGATCAGACCCTGGTGCGGGCATCGTCAGGGGAAGAGGCGCTCAAGGCGCTGCTCACGGACGACTTCGCGGTCATCCTGCTGGACGTGCAGATGCCGGGCATGGACGGGTTCGAGACCGCGGCGCACATCAAGCGGCGGGAGCGGACCCGGGACATCCCGATCATCTTCCTCACCGCGATCAACCACGGGCCGCACCACACCTTCCGCGGTTACGCGGCGGGTGCGGTGGACTACATCTCCAAGCCCTTCGACCCGTGGGTGCTGCGGGCCAAGGTCTCGGTCTTCGTCGAGCTCTACATGAAGAACTGCCAGTTGCGCGAGCAGGCCGCGCTGCTGCGCCTCCGGTTGGAGAACAACCAGCCGGAGGCGGGCAGCAGGGAGTCCGCGGGGCTGCTGGCCGAGCTGTCGGCCCGGCTGGCGGCCGTGGAGGAGCAGGCCGAGGCGCTCACCAAGCAACTGGACGAGTCCGCGGACGCCGCCGCCGTGGCCACCGCGGCCCATCTGGAGCGCAAGCTGACCGGATTGCGCCGCGCCTTGGACGCCCTGGAGCCGGGGGCCGGCAGCAACGCCGGACAGGTGCCCTCGCAGAGCTGAGCCTGACTGGCTGTCACCAGGCCCGCCGGGCACCCGGAACCGGGCCGATGGCGCGTTGCCGGAAGCGGCGGGCATGCGTGCCCCGTACGGCGGACGCGGGTAATCTCGCCCCATGGCCTCACGTACGTCCGGCAAGGGTTCCCAGAGCGCGGCGGGCCCCTCGAAGCAGCGTGCGGGAGGGGCCGCGGGCGCCGGGAAGCCCGCGGCGAAGAAGGCGGCGGCCAGGAAGCCGCCCGCCAAGAAGTCCGCCGCGCCCGCGCGGAAGGCACCGGCCAAGAAGGCCGCCGCCAAGGCGGCCCCCCCGCC
>NZ_SRID01000238.1 GCF_004684805.1 Streptomyces palmae | reverse complement strand
CCCCCATCCCGCCGCGACGGCGAGACGCCACCCCCACCTCCCCGGCGGTGCCACAACCACCCCAGCGGGGCCCCACAGGCGCCGGGGCGCCACCCCACCCCGCCGCGACCGCACGCCGCCCCCCGCACCACAAAACCGCCAAGCCCGCCGCAGGCGATACCGTGGCGCGCCGTGAGCACTTTGATCTGGATCGCGGTCGCCCTCGTCCTGGTAGCCGTCTACCTGAGCTGGACGGCGGGCCGCCTGGACCGACTGCACAGCCGCCTCGACGCGGCGCGGGCGGCCCTGGACGCGCAGCTGCTGCGCCGGGCCTCGGTGGCGCAGGAGCTCGCCACCGCCAAGGTGCTCGATCCGGCCTCCTCCATCGTGCTGTACCAGGCGGCGCACGCCGCCCGGCAGGCGGAGGAGGAGAACCGGGAGGTCGCGGAGAGCGAGCTGAGCCAGGCGCTGCGCGCGGTCTTCGAGGAGTCGGCCCAGGTGGAGGCGGTGCAGCAGGCTCCGGGCGGGGAGAGCACGCTGGGGGAGCTGGCGGAGGCGGTGCGCCGGGTGCCGATGGCCCGCCGGTTCCACAACGACGCGGTCCGCGCGGCCCGCGCGCTGCGGCGGCACCGCAAGGTGCGCTGGTTCCGGCTGGCCGGACACGCACCGTTCCCGATGGCCTTCGAAATGGACGACGAGCCGCCGCCGGCCCTGGTGGAACGAGCCGCCTGACCTGCGGACCGCCCTCGCCGACGAGCCACCCGCCGGTGATTGGCCCTTGTGGTGGCCCACCTCCAGCCGGTTTTGTCTCCTCTGTAGTCATCGCCCCCATGGTCTGGACCGGTTGGCGATCCAGGCGTGGTGGCGAGCGAGTCCACCCGCCGTCCGCCAGGGCGGCGTCCGGCTCATGGCGCCCCCATCGTCATCAAGTGAGGTCAAACCGTGTCCAGCGCGCTTCCCACCACTCCCAGCCAGGACCAGGCTCCCGCCACCGGCACCGCACGTGTCAAGCGCGGCATGGCCGAGCAGCTCAAGGGCGGCGTGATCATGGACGTGGTCACCCCGGAGCAGGCCAAGATCGCCGAGGACGCGGGTGCCGTCGCCGTCATGGCCCTGGAGCGGGTGCCGGCCGACATCCGCAAGGACGGCGGCGTGGCCCGGATGTCCGACCCGGACATGATCGAGGGCATCATCAACGCCGTCTCCATCCCGGTCATGGCCAAGTCCCGGATCGGCCACTTCGTCGAGGCCCAGGTGCTGCAGTCGCTCGGCGTCGACTACATCGACGAGTCCGAGGTGCTCACCCCGGCCGACGAGGTCAACCACTCCGACAAGTGGGCCTTCACCACCCCCTTCGTCTGCGGCGCCACCAACCTCGGCGAGGCCCTGCGCCGGATCGCCGAGGGCGCGGCCATGATCCGCTCCAAGGGCGAGGCCGGCACCGGCAACGTGGTCGAGGCCGTCCGTCACCTGCGCCAGATCAAGAACGAGATCGCCAAGCTGCGCGGCTTCGACAACCACGAGCTGTATGCCGCCGCCAAGGAGCTGCGCGCCCCGTACGAGCTGGTCAAGGAGGTCGCCGAGCTGGGCAAGCTGCCGGTCGTGCTGTTCTCCGCCGGCGGTGTGGCCACCCCGGCCGACGCCGCCCTGATGCGCCAGCTCGGCGCCGAGGGCGTCTTCGTCGGCTCCGGCATCTTCAAGTCCGGCGACCCGGCCAAGCGCGCCGCCGCCATCGTGAAGGCCACCACCTTCTACGACGACCCGAAGGTCATCGCCGACGCCTCCCGCGACCTCGGCGAGGCCATGGTGGGCATCAACTGCGACACCCTCCCCGAGGCGGAGCGCTACGCCAACCGCGGCTGGTGACGGCAACCCCACCCGCGGGCTGACCCACCGCGGGGTGCCCCGCCGGTCCCGATCCGGCGGGGCACCCGCGCGGCAGGCCCCGCGCTCCCTCGCCCGGCGCGGCCCGCCCAGCGCCCCGAACTCCCGAAAGGTCCACCCCGTGTCCAGCCCCGTGTCCAGTCCCGCGCGCACTCCCGGCACCCCCGTGATCGGCGTGCTCGCCCTCCAGGGCGACGTCCGCGAGCACCTGGTCGCGCTCGCCGAGGCCGACGCCCTGGCCCGCCCGGTGCGCCGCCCCGAGGAACTGGCCGAGATCGACGGCCTGGTCATACCCGGCGGCGAGTCCACCACCATGTCCAAGCTGGCCGGGGTCTTCGGCATGCTGGAGCCGCTCCGCGAGCGCATCCGCGCGGGGCTGCCGGTCTACGGCACCTGTGCCGGCATGATCATGCTCGCCGACAAGATCCTCGACGGCCGGGAGGACCAGCAGACCTTCGGCGGCGTGGACATGATCGTGCGCCGCAACGCCTTCGGCCGGCAGAACGAGTCCTTCGAGGCGTCCGTCGAGGTCAGCGGGGTCGAGGGCGGCCCGGTGGAGGGCGTCTTCATCCGCGCCCCCTGGGTGGAGTCGGTGGGTGGCGAGGTCGAGGTGCTGGCCCGCCACGACGGGCACACCGTCGCGGTGCGCCAGGGGAACGTACTGGCCACCTCCTTCCACCCGGAGCTGACCGGAGACCACCGGGTGCACGCGCTCTTCGTGGAGATGGTCCGCGGCGCCTGAGCACTCCGCCGCGGTCGCGCCGCACCGGCCGCGGCCCGTCCGGGAACCGGCCACCCGGTTGCGGCCTTCGGGGTACGCCACAGCAGTGCGCCGGATCCCGGTAGGATCACACACGTTCGTTTCGAAGTGAGTACGCGAAGGAGACAGGCGGATGTCCGGCCACTCTAAATGGGCTACGACGAAGCACAAGAAGGCCGTGATCGACGCCAAGCGCGGCAAGCTCTTCGCGAAGCTCATCAAGAACATCGAGGTCGCGGCGCGCACCGGCGGCGCCGATCCGGACGGCAACCCGACGCTGTACGACGCCATCCAGAAGGCGAAGAAGCAGTCGGTCCCGAACAAGAACATCGACAGCGCCGTCAAGCGCGGCGCGGGTCTGGAGGCCGGCGGTGCCGACTACCAGACGATCATGTACGAGGGTTACGGGCCCAACGGTGTCGCGGTGCTCATCGAGTGCCTCACCGACAACCGCAACCGCGCCGCCTCCGACGTCCGCGTGGCCATGACCCGCAACGGCGGCTCGATGGCCGACCCGGGCTCGGTCTCGTACCTGTTCAACCGCAAGGGCGTGGTGATCGTCCCCAAGGGCGAGCTCTCCGAGGACGACGTGCTCGGTGCCGTCCTGGAGGCGGGCGCCGAGGAGGTCAACGACCTCGGCGAGTCCTTCGAGGTGGTCTCCGAGGCCACCGACCTGGTCGCGGTCCGCACCGCCCTCCAGGAGGCCGGCATCGACTACGACTCGGCCGACGCCAACTTCCTGCCCACCATGCAGGTGGAGCTGGACGAGGAAGGCGCCCGCAAGATCTTCAAGCTGATCGACGCGCTGGAGGACAGCGACGACGTGCAGAACGTCTTCGCCAACTTCGACGTCTCGGACGAGGTCATGGCGAAGGTCGACGCCTGACACCGGCTCACCGCAGGGGCCGACGGGGACACACACCCGTCGGCCCCTCGCGTTGTCAGTGGCAGCCGCTACTGTGCTTGATCAGGGGTTCGACCCCGCTGCGCGGACAAACCGCCCGGATGGCCGGGCCGCGCGCGGCACCAGGACGGAACGCGGGAACGGACGAGGCGGAGCCGGGGGGAGGGGCGCGGTGCGGGTGCTCGGTGTGGACCCGGGGCTGACCCGGTGCGGAATCGGCGTGGTCGACGGCGTGGCCGGCCGGCCGCTGAGGATGCTCGGCGTCGGCGTCATACGCACCCCGGCGGACAGCCCCGTCGCCGAGCGGCTGGTGCTGATCGAGCAGGGCATGGAGCAATGGCTGGACGAACACCGGCCGGAGTACGTGGCGGTGGAGCGGGTGTTCAGCCAGCACAACGTCCGCACCGTGATGGGCACCGCCCAGGCCAGCGCCGTCGCCATGCTGTGCGCGGCACGCCGCGGCCTGCCGGTCGCGCTGCACACCCCCAGCGAGGTCAAGGCCGCCGTCACCGGCTCCGGCCGCGCCGACAAGGCACAGGTCGGGGCGATGGTCACCCGGCTGCTGCGGCTGGCCGCACCGCCCAAACCGGCCGACGCCGCGGACGCCCTGGCGCTGGCCATCTGCCACATCTGGCGCGCCCCGGCCACCAACCGGCTCCAGCAGGCCGTCGCCGCCCACCGCGCTCCACCCGTACGAGTACCGAGAGGCACCGCATGATCGCCTTCGTCCGCGGCCCGGTGGCCGCGCTCGCCCCGGACACCGCCGTCATCGAGGTCGGCGGCGTCGGCATGGCGGTGCAGTGCACCCCCACCACGCTCTCCGGGCTGCGCGTGGGAGAGCCCGCCCGACTCGCCACCTCACTGGTGGTCCGGGAGGACTCGCTCACCCTCTACGGCTTCGCCGACGACGACGAGCGGCAGGTCTTCGAGCTGCTGCAGACCGCCAGCGGAGTGGGCCCCCGGCTCGCCCAGGCCATGCTGGCCGTGCACAGCCCGGACGCCCTGCGGCTGGCCGTCTCCTCCGGTGACGAGAAGGCCCTCACCGCCGTCCCCGGCATCGGGAAGAAGGGTGCCCAGCGGCTGCTGCTGGAGCTGAAGGACCGCCTGGGCGAGCCGACCGGCGCCGGCCGCGCCCCGGCCACCGCCGCCGGCCGCGCTCCGGGCTGGCGCGAGCAGCTCACCGCCGCGCTCACCGGCCTGGGCTACCCCGGCCGCGAGGCCGAGGAGGCGGTGGAGGCCGTGGCACCGCAGGCCGAGGCCGCCGCGGCGGCCGGCAGCCCACCGCAGGTACCCCAGCTGCTGCGGGCCGCGCTGCAGACCCTCAACCGGGCCCGCTGACGGCCACCCGCCGACACCACCACCCCACCCGCCCCCCGCACCGAAAGACACTCCATGAACTGGGACGAGACCGACGGCGGACCCGACGCCCGGCTGGTCGACTCATCGGCCGACGGCGAGGACCAGGCGATCGAGGCCGCGCTGCGCCCCAAGGACCTCGGCGAGTTCGTCGGCCAGGAGCGGGTGCGGGAGCAGCTCGACCTGGTCCTCAAGGCGGCCCGGCAGCGCGGGGGCACCGCCGACCACGTCCTGCTGTCCGGCGCGCCCGGCCTCGGCAAGACCACCCTCTCCATGATCATCGCGGCCGAGATGGGCGCCCCGATCCGTATCACCTCGGGCCCCGCCATCCAGCACGCCGGCGATCTCGCGGCGATCCTGTCCTCCCTCACCGAGGGCGAGGTGCTCTTCCTCGACGAGATCCACCGGATGTCCCGGCCCGCGGAGGAGATGCTGTACATGGCGATGGAGGACTTCCGGGTCGACGTGATCGTCGGCAAGGGGCCCGGAGCCACCGCCATCCCCCTGGAGCTGCCGCCCTTCACCCTGGTCGGCGCCACCACCCGGGCCGGACTGCTGCCGCCGCCGCTGCGCGACCGCTTCGGCTTCACCGGGCACATGGAGTTCTACACCGCCCCCGAGCTGGAACGGGTCATCCACCGCTCGGCCCGGCTGCTGGACGTGGAGATAGAGGCCCCGGGCGCGGCGGAGATCGCCGGCCGGTCCCGCGGCACCCCGCGCATCGCCAACCGGCTGCTGCGCCGGGTCCGCGACTACGCCCAGGTCAAGGCGGACGGAGTGATCACCAGCGAGGTCGCCGGCCGGGCACTGGACGTCTACGACGTGGACGGCCGCGGCCTGGACCGGCTGGACCGGGCGGTGCTCACGGCCCTGCTCAAGCTGTTCGGCGGCGGCCCGGTCGGGCTGTCCACCCTGGCCGTCGCGGTGGGGGAGGAGCGCGAGACGGTGGAGGAGGTCGCCGAACCGTTCCTGGTCCGCGAGGGCCTGCTGGCCCGTACCCCGCGCGGCCGGGTCGCCACCCCCGCCGCCTGGGCCCACCTCGGACTGACCCCTCCGGGGCACGGCGGGGCCGGTACCGCGCAGGGGGACCTCTTCGCAGGGTGACGGCGCGGGCGCGGAGTGCGGCGCCCGGCCGCCGGGGAGGCGGGAGACCTCAGGGGGCTCCCCCGGAGGCGTGACGGAGGGCACGGCGGCGCGGAGACTGGTCCGGTCAGGAACCCGGGTGCCATGCTGGGCGTTGTTCCATTGGCGAGAGCTCGCTTAGACTCCGCCGATGCCGTCCGTATCGGCACGGCATGCCCACCCCCATAGACCAGGCCGCGTCCCCCCGCGGTCGTGCGAAGGAATCTCCGTCCCGTGAATCCCGTGACTCTCCTGCCGTTCATCGTGCTCATTGGGGCCATGTTCCTGATGACCCGATCGGCCAAGAACAAGCAGCGCCAGGCCGTGCAGATGCGCGAGCAGATGCAGCCGGGCTCCGGCGTCCGGACCATCGGCGGTATGTACGCAACGGTCAAGGAGGTCCACGACGACACGGTCCTCCTCGAGGTCGCTCCCGGGGTGCATGCCTTCTACGCGAAGAACGCGGTGGGTGCCGTCCTCGACGACGACGAGTACAACCGCATCATCCACGGCATCGAGCCCGAGGGCGCCGACGCGGACGAGGAGACCCCGGCGGTTCCGGACGACGCCTCCTCGCTGACCGAGGGCGACGCCGAGCAGGCCCAGGACGAGGCCAAGAAGACCGACCTGACCAAGGCGGACGGTGACGCGGCCCAGTCCGGGAAGGACAAGGGCGACAGCGAGACGAAGTAGCCACGGCACACACCGGAGCCGTGTCGCACCCCCGCTCGGTGCGTCACGGCTCCGGGACGGTCTAGGCTCCGGCGGGGGCTCGTCCCCACAAGACTTCGTGGCTGCCCGGGCACAGCTGTGGCCAGGGCGGTTGGACAGGGAGATACGAGAAGGTGGCAGCACCGAAGAAGGGCCGTAGGTCCTCTGGGGCCCAGGGCAGGCCCTGGCGTGCCCTGGTCGTGACCCTGCTCGCGATCGTGGGTCTCACGGCGGGCATGTTCGCCGCCGGTGAGACCACACCGCGGCTGGGCATCGACCTCGCGGGCGGCACCAGTTTCACACTGGAGGCCAAGAACCAGCCGGGCAAGCCCAACGCGATCAACTCGGACAACATGAACACCGCTGTCAACATCATCGAGCAGCGGGTCAACGGCCTCGGCGTGTCCGAGGCCGAGGTCCAGACGCAGGGCAGCAAGCACATCATCGTCAACATCCCCAAGGGGACGGACGCCGAGACCGCTCGCAAGCAGGTCGGCAGCACCGCGCAGCTGACCTTCCGGCAGGTGCTGCAGGACGCGCCGGGGACCCCGGCCACCAAGCCCGCGACCAAGCCGGGCGCCGGTGACAAGGGCGGCAAGGACGCCCAGGACAAGCCGTCCGGCAAGGACACCGCCCAGGGGAAGAAGGACGAGCAGGGCGGCAAGGCCGCGCCGAACGACACCCCCAGCTCCAAGCCGACCACCCAGGGCCGCCCCGTCACCGAGGGCCTGACGGCCGACAAGGACCCCAAGCCCAACCCCTCGGACCCCAAGAAGCCGGCCGCTGACCAGGCCGCCGCGCGGTTCGAGACCCTGAGCTGCGTCGACGACAAGGCACGGCTGGCCGCCAACCAGCAGGCCGCTGCCGCCCGCCCCACCGACAACGTCGCCGCCTGCGGTGACGACGGTCGCAAGTTCCTGCTCGGCCCGGTGCAGGTCGAGGGCACCGAGGTGAGCGACGCCGAGGGCCGGTACGACCCCCAGCAGGGTGGTTGGTACGTCCAGCTCGGCTTCACCGGCAAGGGCACCAAGCACTTCGCCGACGTGACCACCGATCTGTCCAAGAAGCCCGAGGGCGCCAACCGGTTCGCCATCGTGCTGGACGGCCGGGTCGTCTCCGACCCGCGGGTGAGCTACCCGATCACCGACGGCCACCCCACCATCACCGGCGGCTTCGACCAGAAGGAAGCCAAGGAACTGGCGAACATGCTCTCGTACGGTGCGCTGCCGCTCACCTTCGAGATCGCCGACCAGACCACCGTCTCCGCCGCGCTCGGCAGCGACCAGCTGCACGCCGGTCTGATCGCCGGCGCCATCGGCCTCACCCTGGTCGTCCTCTACCTGGTGATCTACTACCGCGGTCTGGCCCTGGTCGCCATCGCCAGCCTGGCGGTCTCCGCGACCTTCACCTACACGATCATGGTGCTGCTCGGCCGGGCCATCGGCTTCGCGCTGAACCTGCCCGCGGTCTGCGGTGCCATCGTGGCCATCGGCATCACCGCGGACTCGTTCATCGTGTACTTCGAGCGCATCCGGGACGAGATCCGCGAGGGCCGCACCCTGCGGCCGTCCGTGGAGCGCGCCTGGCCGCGCGCCCGGCGCACCATCCTCGTCTCCGACTTCGTGTCCTTCCTGGCCGCCGCGGTGCTGTTCGTCGTCACGGTGGGCAAGGTGCAGGGCTTCGCGTTCACCCTCGGCCTCACCACGCTGCTCGACGTGGTCGTGGTGTTCTTCTTCACCAAGCCCCTGATGACGGTCCTGGCCAAGAAGAAGTTCTTCGCCTCCGGCCACCCGTGGTCGGGCCTGGACCCCAGGCGCCTGGGCGCCAAGCCGCCGCTGCGCCGCGGTACGCGCCGTCCCACCGCCCCCACCGACACCAAGGAGGCGTGAGGTGTCCCGACTCGGTACTCTCGGCGCCCGGCTCTACCGCGGCGAGGTCGGCTACGACTTCGTCAGCAAGCGGAAGATCTGGTACGGAATCTCGATCCTGATCACCATCACGGCCATCCTCGGCCTGGCGGTGCGGGGCCTGAACATGGGCATCGAGTTCTCCGGTGGCGCGGTCTTCGAGACCCCGAAGACCAGCATCTCCGCCACCGAGGCCAAGCACACCGCGGAGTCGGCCGCCAGCGGGCACACCGCCGTGGCGCAGACGCTCGGCGGCGGCAGGCTCCGGATCCAGATCAGCGACCTGGACACCAACGCCGCCCAGCCGGTCCAGAAGAAGCTGGCCGAGAAGCTCAAGGTCGACCAGAGCAAGATCAACACGCAGCTGGTCGGCCCCAGCTGGGGCAAGGAGATCGCCCACAAGGCATGGAAGGGCCTGGCGATCTTCATGGTGCTGGTGGTGATCTACCTCGCCATGGCCTTCGAGTGGCGGATGGCCCTGGCGGCGCTGATCGCGCTGATCCACGACCTCACCATCACGGTCGGCGTGTACGCGCTGGTCGGGTTCGAGGTCACCCCGGGCACCGTGATCGGTCTGCTCACCATCCTCGGCTACTCGCTCTACGACACCGTGGTGGTCTTCGACGGCCTCAAGGAAGCGTCGAAGGGCATCACCAAGCAGAACAAGTTCACCTACAGCGAGGTCGCCAACCGCAGCCTCAACGCGACCCTGGTCCGCTCCATCAACACCACGGTGGTCGCCCTGCTGCCGGTGGCCGGCCTGCTGTTCATCGGCGGCGGCTTCCTCGGCGCGGGCATGCTCAACGACATCTCGCTGGCGCTCTTCGTCGGCCTCGCCGCCGGTGCCTACTCCTCGATCTTCATCGCCACCCCGCTGGTCGCCGACTTCAAGGAGCGCGACCCGGCGATGAAGGCCCTGGCCAAGCGGGTGCGCGCGAAGCGCGCCTCGGCCGCCGCCAAGGCGGACTCCGCCGGTGCCCGGGACGCCGAGGGCGACTCGGACGAGCAGGACACCACCGAGGAGCAGGACGGCCCCACCCCCGCCGGAGTGGTCGGCCAGCGCGGGGCGGGCAGCGCCTCCGCCGAGACCACGGGGCGGCGGACGGGCCAGTCCGCCGCCCGCAACCGAGGGCGTGGAGGGAAGCGCCGATGAGCTCGTTCGGCAGCATAGAACTGCGTGAGCTGCTGCTCAGCCGGATCAAGGACGTAGCGGACTACCCGAAGGCCGGAGTGGTGTTCAAGGACATCACCCCGCTGCTCGCGGACGCCGAGGCCTTCGGCGCGCTCACCGACGCGCTGGTCGACCTGTGCGTCCGGCACCGGGTCACCAAGGTCGTCGGCCTGGAGGCGCGCGGCTTCATCCTGGGCGCCCCGGTCGCGGTACGGGCCAACGTCGGCTTCGTCCCGGTCCGCAAGGCCGGCAAGCTGCCGGGCGCCACCCTGGGCCAGGCGTACGAGCTGGAGTACGGCACCGCCGAGATTGAGATACACGCCGACGCGCTCACCCCGGGCGACCGGGTGCTGGTGATAGACGACGTGCTCGCCACCGGCGGCACGGCCGAGGCGTCGCTGCAACTGGTCCGCCGGGCCGGCGGCGAGGTCGCCGGCCTCGCGGTGCTGCTGGAGCTCGGCTTCCTGAACGGCCGCGAAAGGCTGGCGGCGGAGCTGAAGGACGCCCCGCTGGAGGCACTGATCAGGATCTGACCGGCACCTGACCGGCATAGTCACCCCCAGGGCGGGCACTCGGAGACTCCGGGCGCCCGCCCTGTGCCATGTCGGTGCACCACGGTCGCGGAGCGGGGAATGTGGCGGGATCGATACCATGGCATCCCGACCCTTTGCAGGTCCGGTCCCTCCTCCCTCAGCCCGCCATCCTCAGGAGGGGCCCAGTGAGGAGTGCTCTTGCCAGACGAGGCCAAGCCGCTGACCGCCGCGCACCCGGACGAGCCGACCGCCACTCCCGACGCGGCGCGCCCGGACACGCCCCCGAACGGCGCGGAGGCCGGGGCCGGGCCTGCGCCTGAGCCCGCCACGGAGGCGGCCCGGTCGCGCCCGGCGCCCCCGTCCGCGCCCGCCACCCC
>NZ_SRID01000237.1 GCF_004684805.1 Streptomyces palmae | reverse complement strand
GATGTCGAAGTCCGCGGCGCCCGCGCCGTGGACCCCCGGGTCGCGCCCCGCCGACGTGTCGAACAGCGGGTTCTGTGGCTCCATGGAGGTATGTCCAGTCCGCAGACGTCCCCGCCGACCGGCATAATCCGCTTCCGCAGACAGCGCACCGTCCTGCTGACCAGCTACAAGCAGGACGGCACGCCCGTCGGCACCCCGGTCAACATCGCGGTCGAGGGCGACCACGGGTACATCCGCACCTACGGCCAGGCGTGGAAGGCCAAGCGGATGCGGCGCAATCCGGTGGTGGAGATCGCGCCCTGCACCCTGCGCGGCAGGCCGACCGGGCCGGGCGCCAAGGCCCGTACCCATCTGCTGGCCGCAGGCAGCGGGGAGAGCCGGCACGCGGCCCGGCTGCTCACCCGCAAGTACCCGCTGATGCACGGCCTGCTGGTGCCGCTGGCCCACCGGCTCAAGCGGGACCAGACGCTCCACTACGAGATACGGCTGATCTCCGAGGACGAACGCTTCACGGAGGCCGGCGGCACGGCGACCGGGCCGGGGCCCGGCTGAGCCGCTTCCGGCCAGGCACGCGCAACCCGCCGCTCCCCCGGCCGGCCACACACCCCGTGCCCGCCGCGAGGCACCCCGCGGCCCGCGGTCAACCGCGCCGGCGCCCCTTCTTGCCCAGCAGGCCCAGGAAGGCCAGTACGCCCACCACCACCGCGCCGACCAGCACGGTACGGGCGCTCAGCCCGCCGTCCGTACCGTCGCCATCGGCCGCCGCGCCATGCCGACCGCCGTTCCCGCCGCCGTTCCGCCGCTGCTCGGCCGCGGTGGCGTCGGGCACCTGCTCGCCGTCCAGGCTCACCGCGGTGACCGGGCTCCGGGGGCCCTCGGTGCCGTACATCAGCGTGCCGCCGTCCGGGGTGAAGGTGACCGACTCGCCCTGCCGCTGCAACGGGAGCCCGGGGTCGTCGGACACCCGCTTGCCCAGCCCCTTGGGCCCCCAGTGGTACTCGGCCACCGAGAAGTAGCCGCGCAGCAGCAACCGGCTGCCGTCCGGGCTGAACGCCCCGTCGGTGACCTCCATACCGAGGTCCGACACCCGCTTGAACACGTTCATGCCGCCGCTGGAGAGCTTCGGCGGGCCGACGTACAGCCCGGGGTCCTCGTCGCTCTTGCTGGCGATGTAGACCCGCCCGCTGCGCGGATCCACCATCAGGGCCTCGGCGTTGCGCGGCCCGCCCTCGTACTGCACGTCGAACTGGGTCGCCCGCACCGTAGTGTTCCCCAGCCGCTTGGGCTCCGGAAAGCGGTAGATCCACACCTTGGACCACTTGCCGCCCAGGTTGTCACCGATGTCGCCGACATAGACATTGCCGTCCGGGCCGATCGAGATACCCTCCACGTCGCGCGGGCGCCCGATGCCCTGCAGGGTCACGGTCGCCACCGTGCGCCCGGTCTTGGAGTCCACCGCGTAGACGTAGGGGCCGTCGCTGCTGTCGTTGTGCGTCCAGTAGACGCCCGGGTGCAGACGGCTCGCGGCCAGGCCGCTGGACTCGGAGATTCGCTCGTCCTCGATGGTGAAGGAGGACGGCTCTTGGTCATCGCCGGCGGCGAGGGCGGGCGGGGCGGCGGACAGCGCGAGCAGGACCGCGGCGCCGAGCACACACAAGGGTGAACGCATGGCCCCAGACTGCCATATCACAGCACGTAAGTAATCGCCGGATTAGTTGACCTAATCAGAGGATTATTTACCGGAAATTAATCGGGCATTGGGCATCAAAATGGATAACGTCGTTGCGGGTATTCAACCAATCCCTCTACGGTCTTTCCCTATGAGCAACTACACCCAAACCCCCTACCCGCAGGGGACCCCGGCCAATTACGCCCCGCAGGGCGCAGCTGCCGAGCCGGACAAGAAGCTGCCGATCATTGCCATCGTCGGCTCGGTGATCGCTCTGATTGGCTCATGTCTCAACTGGACCATGGCCGAGGGGGAGACCGGCGGGATCAAGGGCACCGACGGCGACGGGATGATCTCACTCATCACCGCCATCCTCGCCGCGGTGCTGTTCGTCGGCGGCATGCTCGCCAAGAAGGGCGTGCTGCATGTCGCCGGTGCGGTGGCGGCGCTGGTGACGCTGGTGATCGGGGCCATCAACATCGCCGACCCGGAGCGCCTCTTCCTGCAGAAGGCGGAGGACGAGGGGATGTCGGAGTCCCAGGCCAAGGCCGCCGCCGACCAGCTCGGACTCGACTTCACCGCGGGTGCCGGCAGCTACATGGTGGCGATCGGCGCGCTGGCCGCCCTCGTCTGCGGATTCCTGGCGTTCAAGAACTCCCGTAGCAGCAACTAATTCCGCTTCGGGACACTCCGGGAGAGCGCCTTCACAATTCAGGGCCGTTTTCTTCACATAATCCTGTGAAGAAAACGGCCCTGCTCCATTCGCCACCCCAGGCACACATGAACACCCTGCCGTCCCCGCATTTCCCCGCCCCTCACACCCGGTTCCGCTCCCGATTCCGCTTCACTCGCGGATCGCGCCGGCCACGCGCCATCGACTGCCCCGGGGTGCCGCCTCCGCGATCCGACCTGACTAGTTCACTCGTTCGAGTGGAGGGGCCCGCAAAGCCGCTGGGTAGGCTGACGATGTCGGCGAGTATCCCGTCCCATGGGAGCACTGATGAGTGTCATGCCTGAGACCGAGTGGACCGTGCCCGCGACCTGGCCGATCCCGCCCGCGGGCGGTTACACCGCCGACGACCTGGAACGGCTCCCGAACCTGCCTCCGCACACGGAGCTGATCGACGGGAGTCTTGTCTTCGTGAGTCCGCAGACCAAGTTCCACATGCGTGCGATGCGCCTGCTGGAACACCACCTGCTTCTGGCGGCTCCGCCAGAACTGGAAGTATGCCGGGAGATGACCGTCAGGCTCGGCCCGCGGGACCGCCCCGAGCCCGACATCCTCGTGGTACGCGCCGACGCGGACACCGGCCCGCGCCAGACCACCTACTACCCGGACGATGTGGTCCTCGCCGTCGAGGTGGTCTCGGAGGACTCCGAGGCGCGGGACCGGGAGACCAAACCGTTCAAGTACGCGAAGGCCGGGATCCCGCACTTCTGGCGGGTCGAGGGAGATGACCGCACGGGCCTGCCGGTCGTGCACGTCTTCGAGTTGGAGCCCACCACCGGGGCCTACGTCGGGACCGGCATCCACCGCGATCGGCTCAAGCTCTCCGTGCCCTTCGCGCTGGACATCGACCTGACCGCCATCGACGGCCGCCCCGCGTAGCCCGCTCGCGCCCCGGGCGAGGGGCCCGTGGGGCGCGGCATCTCGCACCCGGCTGCCTACCGCCAGGTAGGTACGTGCATACTTCACCGATGCGCATCATGTTCGTCGGTGACTCGATGACGATCGGCAGCGCCGGCGACTTCACCTGGCGCTACCGCATGTGGGAGCACCTCAACACCACCTACGGCGGCCCGTACAAGATCGTCGGGCCTCGCCAGGAGGTGTACGACAAGCTGGCGGACGCCCCGGTCTCCCACGCCTACGGCGATCCGGGCTTCCCCTCGCACGCCCGGCGCCACCTCGCCGGATGGGGAGAGGGCTGGCTGCACATGGCCCCGGTCATCCAGGACACCCTGCGCACCCATCGCGCCGACACCCTGCTGATCTCCCTGGGCCTGATAGACCTCGGCTTCTACACCGACGCCCCGCAGACCGTCGACAACGTCCGCCGCTTCGTCGCCGAGGCCCGGGCCGCCAACCCGACCGTGCGGGCGGTACTGCTTCCGGTGATACCCAATATCCGCGCCGAGGCGGACCCGCCGTTCGGCGCCGAGGTCGCCCGTTTCAACGGACTCCTCGGCCAGGCCGTCGCCGAACTCTCCACCGCCGACTCCCCACTGCTGCTGACCTCCCGCCCCGAGGGCTACGACATCCATCGCGACACCTATGACGGCACCCACCCCAACGCCTCCGGTGAGCACCGGATCGCCGCCGCCTTCGCCGCCGCGATGCACCAGGCATGGGACGTGGGCGACGGGTACCAGCTGGAGCTCTCCGCCGTCTGACCGGCGGGCCGGGGCGGACGGCTCCTGCGGCCGGGGGCACCCTTGCCTCGAGTGCGCTCCAAGGGCTTGGCTGACCCCATGGAGTACACACAGCTGGGACGTACCGGACTCAAGGTCAGCCGCCTGGTCCTCGGCACCATGAACTTCGGGCCGCAGACGGAAGAGGCCGACAGCCACGCCATCATGGACGCCGCCCTGGACGCCGGCGTGAACTTCTTCGACACCGCCAATGTGTACGGCTGGGGTGAGAACAAGGGCCGTACCGAGCAGATCATCGGCACCTGGTTCGCCCAGGGCGGCGGGCGCCGGGAGAAGACGGTGCTGGCCACCAAGGTCTACGGCAACATGGGCACCGAGGGCGAGCCCTGGCCCAACCAGGACCGGCTGTCCGCCCTCAACATCCGGCGGGCGGTGGACGCCAGCCTCCGGCGGCTGGGCACCGACTACATCGACCTGTACCAGTTCCACCACGTCGACCGGCGCACCCCGTGGGAGGAGGTCTGGCAGGCGATCGACCTCCTGGTGCAGCAGGGCAAGATCCTCTACGCCGGCTCCTCCAACCACGCCGGCTGGCACATCGCGCAGGCCAACGAGGCGGCCCGGCGGCGCGGCTCGCTCGGACTGGTCAGCGAGCAGTGCCTGTACAACCTGGCCGAGCGGCGCGCCGAGATGGAGGTGATCCCGGCCGCCGAGGCGTACGGGCTGGGCGTCATCCCCTGGTCCCCGCTCCACGGCGGCCTGCTGGGCGGCGCCATCCGCAAGGAGAGGGAGGGCGGGGCGGCCCGCAGCGGTTCCGGGCGCAGTGGCGACTCGCTCAAGAACACCCAGCTGCGGGAGAAGGTGCAGGCGTACGAGGACCTGCTCGACAAGCACGGCCTGGAGCCCGGCGAGGTGGCCCTGGCCTGGCTGCTCACCCGCCCCGGGGTGACCGGCCCGATCGTCGGCCCGCGCACCGCCGACCAGCTGGCGTCCGCCCTGCGCGCGGTGGAGCTGAAGCTCGACGAGGGGCTGCTGGCCTCGCTGGACGAGATCTTCCCGGGCCCGGGCCCCTCCCCGGAGGCCTTCGCCTGGTAGCGAGCGCGCGTCCCCGGTCGCCGGCGGCCGACCGGGGACGTCGACGGGTACGTACGCTCCGCCCTCGAACCGATGGCGGAGCGTATGTGCGCCGGGGCGGCGGTCAGGCCGCACATGCCGGGGGATCCGACCGAAAGGCGATACGCGCGCGAGCCCGTCCTCGGGTGGGGACGGGCTCACGGGCGCGGGCGGCCGGCGCTCAGCGCAGGATGGCCGCCACCGCGACGACGAGGAGGATCAGCCCGAAGGCGCCGCGCATGATCAGGGTTCTGGTTTTGGGATCCACCCCTCAAGGTTAAGCGGCCGACTCAGCCGCCCAGCGGCCAGCTCCCCACCGTCTCGTACCGGGGCTGGGCCCCGAGCACCCCGCCCGCGGGCAGCCGGCTGCGCACCAGGTGCAGCTCGCCCTCGGTCCAGGCGGCGGTCCGGAAGTCCGCGAGCGCCGCCGCGAAGCCGGCCAGATCCGCGTGGCGGGCGCGGCCGCGGGCGATGGTCAGATGCGGGGTGTAGGCCCGCTGCTCCATGTCCAGGCCGAGCCGGCGCCCGGCGGCCGTGGCGGAGTCGGCGAGCCGGGACATCACCGCGAGGTCCCCCTCCGCGCCCACCCACAGCACCCGGTGCGCGAACCGGCCGCCGCCGGTCAGCCGCAGGGTGTGCGGCCGGCTGCGGTGCGCGGCGCGGCCCAGCCGTTCCCCCAGCTCGGGCACCAGCTCGTCGGGCACCTCCCCGTAGAAGGCGAGGGTGAAGTGCCAGCCGTCCTCCCCGGTCCACCGGAGCCGGTCGGCACCGGGCAGGTCGCGCAACCCGGCGACGGCGGTGGCCAGCGCCGCGAGGGCATCGGGCGGCGGATACGTGGCGGCGAAGAGCCTCATGTGTCGAGTCTCCCCCGCGGGACCGACCGGAGCACCGGACCCGCGCCTGTGAACCGGCCGTTACGGCCCGGGGTGCCCGAGACCGCGCCCGCGCACTCTCCGCACGACCCGGGGGCGCCGGACCCACGCCCGCGGACGGGGGCCGGGCGTTACGGCCTGGGGTACCCGAGCCCACGGACTGTCCGTACGACCGGGACACCGGACCCGCGCCTGCGAGCCGTTCGCCCCGCCGATGCGCGCCCGGGGCCTGAGCCCGAACGCGCGCCCGGGGCCCTTGGGGCTCGGCCCCAGGGCCCCGGTATCCGCCGTCGCTGCCGGCCGTCGGTCCGGCGTCAGGCCTTGGCGGTCAGACGCCGCGCCTCCGAGGTGTCGGGGGTGTCCGCCGGATCCTCCGGGGAACCGGCCTCACGGGGTACGAAGGCGATGATCCGGCGACCGCCGCGCAGGTCGACATGGAGGCGGAGACCGCCGATGCGGGCCAGCACCAGACCGACCGCGGTGGCGGACAGGGCGGAGACCAGGCCGCCGGCGGCGAAGCCCAGGCGGGCTCCGTACTCGTCGGTCAGCCAGCCGACCAGCGGGCCGCCGAGCGGGGTGCCGCCCACGAACACCATCATGAACAGGCTCATCACCCGACCGCGCATGGCCGGATCCGTGGCCAGCTGCACGCTGGAGTTGGCGGTGACGTTGAAGGTGAGTCCGAAGATGCCGATCGGCACCATCAGCGCCGCGAACAGCCAGAACGTCGGGGCCATCGCCGCCGCCACCTCAAGGACGCCGAACAGCAGCGCCGCGCCGACCAGCAGCCGCAGCCGGGAGCTGGCGCGCCGGGCGGCGAGCAGCGCTCCGGTGACCGAGCCGGCCGCCATCAGCGAGTTGAGCAGACCGTAGGTGCCCGGTCCGGCGTGGAAGACGTCGTCCGCGAAGGCGCTCAGCCAGATCGGGAAGTTGAAGCCGAAGGTGCCGATGCAGCCGACCAGCACGATCGGCCAGATCAGCTCCGGGCGCCCGGCGACGTAGCGCAGGCCCTCGCGCAGCTGGCCCTTGCCCCGCGGCGCACGCTCGATCTTGTGCAGCTCGCTGGTGCGCATCAGCAGCAGGCCGATCAGCGGGGCGCCGAAGGACAGCCCGTTGAGCAGGAAGGCCCAGCCGCTGCCGACGGCGGTGATCAGCACACCGGCGATGGCGGGGCCGACGAGCCGGGCGGACTGGAAGTTGGCCGAGTTCAGGCTGACCGCGTTGCGCAGATCCCGGGGTCCGACCATCTCCACCACGAACGCCTGCCGGGCGGGGTTGTCCACCACGGTGACCAGGCCGAACAGGAAGGCGATGAGGTAGACGTGCCAGACCTGGACATGTCCGCTGAGGGTCAGGACGGCCAGGGCCAGACCGCAGGCGCCGAGCGCGCTCTGGGTCATCAGCAGCAGCCGGCGCTTGGGGTAGCGGTCGGCGATCACCCCGCCGTACAGGCCGAACAGCAGCATCGGCAGGAACTGGAGCGCGGTGGTGATGCCGACCGCGGCCGAGGAGCCGGTGAGGCTGAGCACCAGCCAGTCCTGGGCGATCCGCGCCATCCAGGTGCCGGTGTTGGATATCACGCCGCCGATGGCGAAGAGCCGGTAGTTGCGGATCCGCAGGGAGCTGAACATGCCGCCCTGTCCGCCGGTGTCCGGAACGGAGCCGGGAGCGGAGGCAGGGGCAGCGGACGAAGCGGGGCTGACCACGGCCTCCCGGGCGGTACGGGGAGCGGAGCCCGCGGCGGCGGCCTCCGGAACCGCGGCGGAGGCGGAGCCCGCGGAGGTGGTGCCCAAGGCCGTGTCCGAGGTCGAGCCCGAGGAGCCCGAGGAGCCCGAGGATGTGGTGCCCGGGACCGTGTCGGAGGTCGAGCCCGAGGCGGCGGCGCTCGGGACCGGGTCGGAGGCGGAGCCCTGGGCGGGAGTGCCCGGGGCCGTGACCGCGGCGGCGTCCGGAGTGGGCGCCGGGCGTGGGTGAAGGGTGGGGTCGGTGTCGGTGTCGGTCGCGGGTTTCGGTGCGGGTGCGGAGTCTGCTCCGGGTCCCGAACTCACTGGGGCTTCGCCTCCTCGGGGCAAGATTCGCTAGAGGTTGGCCAGCTTCTCCAGCACGGGGGCGGCGGCGCGCAGCGTCGTCCAGTCCTCGGCGTCGAGCTTCCCGGCAAGCTCGGCCAGCCATGCGTTCCGCTTGCGACGGCTCTCCTCGAGCATCGCCTCGGCCTGTTCGGTCTGCGAGACGACCTTCTGACGGCGGTCCTCCGGGTGGGGTTCCAGCCGGACCAGTCCCTTGGACTCCAGCAGGGCCACGATGCGGGTCATCGACGGCGGCTGGACGTGCTCCTTGCGGGCGAGCTCCCCGGGGGTGGCGGAGCCGCAGCGGGCAAGGGTGCCCAGTACCGACATCTCGGTGGGGCTGAGCGACTCGTCCACCCGCTGGTGCTTGAGCCTGCGCCCCAGGCGCATCACCGAGGACCGCAGCAGGTCCACGGCCTCCGCGTCGCCGACGGTGTCACCGGTGGCGAGGGCGGCATCGATCCCCTCGGCAGGGGCCCTGCGTTCAGGAGGCTCCTTGGCCGACGAGTCGGAGTTGGACAGTTCCGGCATGTTCTTTAGCATAACTCATTACCTCGGCTAATGAAACGGATCTCGGCTTGCCGGGTGGGCGGCCTGGTGCAAACAGGATGAACCCATACGGGGTGTCAAGGGGACTGGCCGACAGGCGGTGGACGGGACGGGCTTTCGAGGGCGGCTTCCGGGGCGGGGAGACGGTACGGGTTGACGAGATCGGGGCGAACTCACCCGAACGAGTGAGCATAGGCCGTAAAACGCCACCCCGGCCGCACCACCCCCGGAACCCTGGCCACATGGGATCGTCAGTGCTCAGCCTGCGGATAGACGGCGAGCTGCTGGAGCGCGTCCGGCAGCACGCGGCCAAACGCGGAATGAGCGTCCAGGACTATGTGGTCCGGACGCTCATTCGCGACGACTTCGACGAACGCCTGCTGACGTCGGTCGAGGAGACCCAGCGGCTCTACCGCCGGGCCGGTTGAACCGGGCGGGGCCGCCCGGCCGGGGTCACTTCACCCCGAGCAGCTGCTCGATGGGTTCGAGCAGGAAGTAGACGAGGAAGCACAGCCCGACCGCGTTCAGCAGCCAGGGGATCTCCCGGGCCCGCCGGTCGGCGATACGCAGCAGGATGAAGGAGAGCACCCCGATCCCGATGCCGTTGGTGATGCTGTACGTGAACGGCATCGAGACCATGGTCAGGAACGCGGGCACCGCGATGGTGAAGTCGCTCCAGTCGATCTCCCGCACATTGGCGGCCATGATCAGGAAGCCGACCACCACCAGCGCCGGAGTGGCGGCCTGCGAGGGCACCACCCTCGCCAGCGGGGTGAAGACCAGGGCGAGCAGGAAGAGACCGCCGGTCACGAGGTTCGCGAAGCCGGTACGGGCCCCCTCGCCGACGCCCGCGGTGGACTCCACGAAGCAGGTGTTGGCCGAGGCCGAACCGAAGCCGCCGCCGGCCACCGCGATGCCGTCCACCATGAGGATCCGGCCCATGTTGGGCATCTGGCCCTTCTCGTCGTCCATCAGCCCGGCCTCCTCGCCGACCGCGATGATGGTGCCCATCGCGTCGAAGAAGCCGGACAGCAGCACGGTGAAGACGAAGAGGGAGCCGGTGAGGAGCCCGACCTCGTGGAAGCCGCCGAACAGGCTGACATTGCCGATCAGACCGAAGTCCGGGGTGTCCACGATCTTCTCCGGGACCCGCGGCACGCTCAGGCCCCAGCTCTGGTCCGGGATGTCGACCAGCGAGTTGATGATGATCGCCGTGACCGCCATCGACACGATGCCGATCAGGATCGCGCCCCGGGTCCTGCGGACCACCAGCATGAAGGTGAGCGCCAAGCCGACCACGAAGATCACCACCGGCCAGCCCTGGAGCCGGCCGTCGATGCCCAGGCCCATCGGCACGGTGGTGTGCGCGGCGTCCGGGTTGCGGGTGACGAAGCCCGAGTCGACCAGGCCGATCAGCACGATGAACAGGCCGATGCCGATCGCGATCGCACGCCGCAGGCCACCCGGGATGGCGTCCATCACCCGCTGCCGCAGGCCGGAGGCGACCAGGATCATCAGCACCAGGCCGGCGAGGACCACCATGCCCATCGCGTCCGGCCAGCTCATCTTGGGAGCCAGCTGGAGCGAGACCACCGCGTTGATGCCGAGCCCGGCGGCCAGCGCGATCGGCACGTTGCCGATCACGCCCATCAGGATCGTGGTGAGGCCGGCCATCAGAGCGGTGGCGGTGACCAGCTGCCCGTTCTCCAGCTGGTGACCAAACTTGTCGTGTCCCGCACCGAGGATGATCGGGTTCAACACGATGATGTAGGCCATCGCGAAGAAGGTGGCCAAGCCACCCCGAATCTCCCGGGAGATCGAGGATCCCCGTGCGGTGATCTGGAAGAACCTGTCCAGAGCGTTGGTCTGCGGAGCCGGTGGCGGTTGCATGGCATCGACCTGAGCGGTGGCCGAGGTGGGCATTTATGACCTCAGTGGTGCGTGGAACAAAGAGAAATCCCAGAGCGACAAAGGAAACCAGGCCGTCATTGGAGGTTCACACGAAACATTCCACTCAGACCCGGACTGTTTCAGTATGAATGCATAGGCCAAAGATCGCTATCTACGCGCGTAGTGGGGGGGGGCTCCTCCGGAGGGGCTGGGAGG
>NZ_SRID01000236.1 GCF_004684805.1 Streptomyces palmae | reverse complement strand
TGCTGGTCCGCTGGGACGGGCGGCTGTCGGTGGCGGCGTTGAACGGTCCGTCCTCGACGGTGGTGGCCGGTGACGCGCGGGCGATCGAGGAGATCGTCGAGGAGCAGACGGCGGTGGGGGTGCGGGCCCGTCGTATTCCGGTGGACTACGCCTCGCACTCGGAGCATGTGGAGCGGATCCGTGAGCGGTTGATCGGCGACCTGGCGGGCATCGCGCCGCGGGCGTCCGAGGTGCCGTTCCACTCCACGGTGACCGGTGAGGTGTTGGACACCGCGGTGATGGACGCGGAGTACTGGTACACCAACCTCCGCCGGCCCGTCCGCTTCACCGATGCCACCCGCGGGCTGCTGGCGGACGCCCATGACGCGTTCGTCGAGTGCACCCCGCACCCGGTGCTCACCGCCGCCGTCGAGGAGACGGTGGAGGACACGGAGCGCACCGTGCTGGTGGTGGGCTCACTCCGCCGCGACGAGGGCGGAATGCGGCGGATGCTGGCCTCGCTCGCCGAGGCGTACGTCCACGGCCTGCCGGTGGACTGGGCCGCCCTGCTGCCCGGTGACGGCCGGGTGGACCTGCCCACCTACGCCTTCCAGCGGGAGCGGTACTGGGTGGGCCGGTCGGAGGCCGTCGGCGATGTGCGCTCGGCCGGGCTCCAGTCCGCCGAGCACCCGCTGCTGGGGGCCGCCCTGCCGCTGGCCGGCGGCGAGGGGCTGGTGCTGACCGGCAGGATCTCGCTGGAGACCCATCCCTGGCTGGCCGACCACGCGGTGTGGGGCACGGTGCTGGTGCCGGGGACCGGGCTGGTGGAGCTGGCGCTGCGGGCCGGTGCGCAGGTGGGGTGCGGCCGGGTGGAGGAGCTGACCCTGCAGGCGCCGCTGGTGCTGCCGGAGCGCGGCGGGCTGCGGGTCCAGGTCCGGGTGAGCGGGCCGGAGGAGAACGGACACCGCACCGTCACCATCCACAGCCACCCCGACCGGGGCACGGCGGAGACGGCACCGGCCGACCAGCCGTGGACCTGCCACGCCACTGGCACCCTGGTGGCCCCCGCCCCCCAGCCGGCCTGGGAAGCGGCCGGGGCCTGGCCGCCCGCTGGCGCGGTGCCGGTGGACCTGACCGGGCTGTACGAGCGGCTCGCCGCCGACGGCCTCGGCTACGGTCCCGCCTTCCAGGGGCTGCGCGCGGCCTGGCGCGCCGGAGACGAGGTGCTCGCCGAAGTCCGCCTGCCGCGCGAACAGGACCAGGACGCCGAGCGTTTCGGCCTTCACCCGGCGCTGCTCGACGCCGCCCTGCACACCTGCCTGATCGATGGCGCCGAGCAGGTGATCCTGCCGTTCTCCTGGACCGGAGTGGGCCTGTACGCCGACGGGGCCAACGCCGTCCGGGTCCGGATGACGCGGACCGGCGGCGAGGTGTCGCTGACCCTGACCGACGCGGCCGGCGGGCCGGTGGCCGTGATCGACGCGCTGGCCACCCGGCCCGTACGGCCCGAGCAACTGCGCGCCGCCGCCGGGGCCGCACACCGCGACGCGCTGTTCCGGCTCGACTGGGCGGCGGTCCCGGCCACCGCCCCGGCGGCGGACGGGGAGCGGTGGGCGCTGGTGGGCGCCGACGAGTGGGGCCTCACCACGGCCCTGGCCGAGGAGCAGCCGGTTACCGCGTACGCCGACCTCGCCGCTCTCGCCGAAGCCGTGTCCTGCGGCGCTCCGGCGCCCGACACGGTGCTGCTGCCCTGGGCCCCCGCGGCCGGATCCGACCCGGCGGACCCGCGGGCGGTGCACCAGGCCGTGGTACGGGCGGTGGAACTGCTCCAGGACTGGCTGGCCGATCCGCGCTGGGAGTCCAGCCGGCTGGTGTGGATCACCCGGGGCGCGGTCGCCGCCGGGGACGCGGAGAGCGTCACCGACCTGGCCGGTGCGGCGGTGTGGGGCGCGGTCCGGTCGGCCCAGGCCGAACACCCGGACCGGTTCCGGCTGGTGGACCTGGACGGCACCGCGGAGTCCGGCCGGGCGCTGGCCGCCCTGCCGCGGGCCACCGAGCCGCAGCTCGCGCTCCGCGCCGGCGCCGCGCTGGCGCCCCGGCTGGCCCGCCCCGGCACCGTCGCCGAGCCCGCCGAACTCGTCCAGCCCCCCGCGCACGGCACCGTCCTGGTCACCGGCGGCACCGGCACCCTGGGCAGGCTGCTGGCCCGGCACCTGGTGACCCGGCACGGAGTGCGGGACCTGCTGCTGCTCAGCCGCGGCGGAGAGCGGGCCGAGGGCGCCACCGAGCTGCTGGCCGAACTGACCGGCCTGGGCGCCCGGACCACCCTGGCCGCCTGCGACGCCGCCGACCCGGACGCGCTCGCCGCCGTACTCGACGCCCTGCCGGCCGACCGGCCACTGACCGGGGTGGTGCACGCGGCGGGCGTCCTGGACGACGGTGTGGTCACCTCCCTCACCCCCGAGCGGATACGGGCCGTGCTGCGCCCCAAGGCGGACGCCGCCTGGAACCTGCACCAGCTGACGCGCGGCGCCGACCTCACGATGTTCGTGCTGTTCTCCGCGGCCGGCGGCCTCCTGGGCAACGCCGGCCAGGCCAACTACGCGGCGGCCAACGCCTACCTCGACGCCCTGGCCGGCCACCGCCGCGCCCAGGGACTGCCCGGCACCTCCCTGGCCTGGGGCCTGTGGGAGCAGGCCAGCGGCATGACCGGCGCCCTGGACGAGGCCGACCGGCTGCGGATGCGGCGCTCCGGCGTGCTGCCGATCCCCTCCGAGGAGGCGCTAGAGCTGTTCGACGCAGCGCTGGCCGCCGACCGGCCGCTGGTCCTCCCGGTACGGCTCGACCTCACCGCGACCGCGGAGGACGGCACCACCCGGGCGGCCCTGCTGCGCGGGCTGACCGGCACCGCGCACCGGCGGGCGGCCCGCACGGCGGTCGCGGAGGCGCCCGCCGCCGAGGACCTGGTGCAGCGGCTGGCCCGACTGCCCCGGGCCGAACGCGAGCACACGCTGCGGGACCTGGTGCGCGCCCATGTGGCCGCGGTCCTCGGCCACGCCTCCCCGGACTCGGTGGACCTGGGACGCGGATTCCTGGAGTCCGGCTTCGACTCGCTGCGCGCGGTGGAACTCCGCAACCGGCTGAGCACGGCCACCGGACTGCGGCTGCCCGCGACCCTGGTCTTCGACCACCCCAGCCCCACCGCGCTCATCGAGCACCTGGGCAGCCAACTGCCCACCGAGCAGCAGGCGGCGGCCCCGGCGGCCCCGGCGGTCCTGGCCGACCTGGACAGCCTGGAGGCCGGGATCCGGGACATCGCCGAGGACGACCCGGTACGCGAGCGACTCGCCGACCGGCTGCGGACCCTGCTGACCGCACTGCGGCCCGCCGCCGAGGACGGCACGGCGACCGGCGACGGGGCGGACGAGGTCGAGGCCGCCACCCTCGACGAGATGCTCGCCATCGTCGACCAGGAACTGCAGAACTGACCACGTCGAGAACCGGACAGCCGTCGTGAAGAAGGGCCCAGCTGACAATGACGAGTGACGACAAGGTCCTCGACTCCCTCAAACGCCTCACGGTCGACCTGCGCAGGACCCGGCAACGGCTCCAGGAGGTCGAGTCGGCCTCCCGCGAACCCATCGCCATCGTGGGCATGGCCTGCCGCTACCCCGGCGAGGTGGACACCCCCGAGGACCTGTGGCGGCTGCTGGCGGACGGCCGGGACGCCATCTCGGCGCTCCCCACCAACCGCGGCTGGGACGAGGACCTCTACCACCCCGACCCGGCCCGGCCCGGCCGGGTCAGCGTGCGCGAGGGCGGCTTCCTGCACGACGCCGACCGGTTCGACGCCGAGTTCTTCGGCATCGGCGCCCGGGAGGCCCTCGCCATGGAACCCCAGCAGCGACTGCTGCTGGAGACCTCCTGGGAGGCGTGCGAACGCGCCGGGATCGACCCGGAGTCGCTGCGCGCCAGCACCACCGGCGTCTTCGCCGGCCTCATCGGCCAGGACTACGCCGCCCGGCTGCGCCACGCCCCGCACGAGCTGGAGGGCTACCTCGGCAACGGCGGCACCGGCAGCGTCGCCTCCGGCCGGGTGGCCTACGCGCTGGGCCTGGAAGGGCCCGCGATCACCGTGGACACCGCCTGCTCCTCCTCCCTGGTCGCCCTGCACCTGGCCTGCCGCTCGCTGCGCCAGGGCGAATGCACCATGGCGCTGGCCGGCGGCGTCACCGTGATGGCCTCCCCGCTGGCGCTGGTGGAGTTCAGCCGGCAGCGCGGGCTCTCCGGCAGCGCCCGCTGCATGGCTTTCGCCGAGCAGGCCGACGGCACCGCGCTGGGCGAGGGCGCCGGCATGCTGCTGCTGGAACGCCTGACCGACGCCCGCCGCAACGGCCACCGGATCCTCGCGGTGATCCGGGGCAGCGCGGTCAACCAGGACGGCGCCAGCAGCGGACTGACCGCGCCCAGCGGCCCCGCCCAGCAGCGGGTCATCCGCCAGGCCCTCGCCGACGCCGGGCTCACCGCCGGCGAGGTGGACGCGGTCGAGGCGCACGGCACCGGCACCACCCTCGGCGACCCCATCGAGGCCCAGGCCCTGCTCGCCACCTACGGCCAGGACCGGCCCGCCGAGCGCCCGCTGCGGCTGGGCTCGGTGAAGTCGAACATCGGGCACACCCAGGCCGCCGCCGGGGTCGCCGGCGTCATCAAGATGGTGCTGGCGCTGCGGAACCAGACGCTGCCGCGCACCCTCCACATCGACGCCCCCACCTCCCGGGTCGACTGGACGGCAGGACAGGTCTCGCTGCTCACCGAGGAGACCGCCTGGCCCAGCGGTGGCCGGCCGCGCCGGGCCGGCGTCTCCTCCTTCGGCGTCAGCGGCACCAACGCCCACCTCATCCTCGAGGAGGCACCACCCCCCGCGGAGCGGGAGCCGGAGCCGGAGCCGGAGCGGGCGCCGGCCGACCGGACCGCCCCGGGCGGCCGGCTGCCGTGGGTGCTGTCCGCTCGCACCGAGAGCGCCCTGCGCGAACAGGCCGCCCGGCTCCACGCCCAGCTGACGGCCCGGCCCGAGCAGACCCCCGTCGAGGTGGGCGCGGCACTGGCCCGCACCCGCACCGCCTTCGCACACCGCGCGGTGCTCCTGGGCACCGAACGCGAGGACCTGCTCAGCGCACTGGCCTCGATCGCCGCGGGCGACCCCGCGCCCGGCATCCACCGGGGACTGGCCCGCACCCCGGGCCGTACCGTCTTCGTGTTCCCCGGGCAGACCGCCGGCTGGCGGGACGCCGCCGCCCGACTGCTGGACGCCTCACCGGCCTTCGCCGAGCGGATGGCGCGGTGCGCCGAAGCCCTCGACACCCGGACCGACTGGTCCCTGCTCGCCGTGCTGCGCGGCACGGCGGACGCCGACCGCGCCGACATCGAGCGGGCCGCGCACTGGGCGGTGGCGGTCTCGCTCGCCGCGCTCTGGCAGGCCCACGGCGTGCGGCCGGCCGCCGTCCTCGGGCACGGCACCGGTCAACTCGCCGCCCTGTGCACCGCCGGAGCGCTGAGCCTGGCCCAGGCCGCCGAACTGCTCACCACCGGCGCCACCGCGCCGCCCGCCCTCCACCCGGCGGACCTGCCCTGCTACTCCACCGCCGCGGACGGACCGGTGGACACCACCGGACTCGACCCCGTCCACTGGTGCGCCGAGCCGGCCGGCGCCGACATCGAGCAGGCCGCCATGAGCCTGCTGGAGCGCGGCCACACGGTGTTCGTGGAGATCGGCACCACCCCGATCGCCGCGGACCGGATCAGCGCGGCGGCCCATCGGCAGGGTGCGGGGACGGCACTGTCCGTGCCCACCGCGCGGCCGGACGGCGAGCCGCTGGACCGCATCCGGGAGGCCCTGGCGCACCTCCATGTGCACGGGGTGCCGGTGGACTGGTCCGCCGCCTTCCCCGACACCGGCCGCCCCCCGGTGGAGCTGCCCACCTATCCCTTCCAGCGCCGGCGCTACTGGCTGGACAACCCGGCCGGGACCGGAGACGTCACGGCGGCCGGCCTCCAGGCCGCGGACCACCCCCTGCTCGGCGCCGCCATCGCCCTCCCAGACGGCGACGGCCTCCTCTACACCGGGCTGCTGTCCCCGCGCACCCACCCCTGGCTGGCCGAGCACACCGTCGCAGGCCGGGCGCTGCTGCCCGGCACGGCCTTCCTGGAACTGGCCCTGTGGGCCGGGGCGCGCACCGGCTGCGGCCGGCTGGAGGACCTGACCCTGCACACCCCGCTGGTGCTGCCCGGCCCCGGGGAGCGGACCGAAGGGGTGCGGATCCGGCTGGCGCTGGCGGCCCCGGACGCCGCCGGCCGCCGCGGGGTCACCCTGGAATCCCAGCCGGCCACCGCCGACGGGCCGGCGCCCTGGACCCGGCACGCCACCGGCACCCTGACCCCGGCCACCGCCGCGCAGGACTTCGACCTGGTGGCCTGGCCGCCGCAGGACGCGGAGCCGGTCGATGTCGCCGGGCTGCGCCGGCGGGCCGCCGCCCGCGGCTTCGGGTACGGCCCGGCCTTCCAGGGGCTGCGCACGGTATGGCGGCGCGGCGCGGAGGTCTTCGCCGAGGTGGCCGCCGATCCGGCCGCCACCCAGCAGTCCGGCGGCCGGTTCACCGTGCACCCCGCGCTGCTGGACGCGGCGGTACAGGCCCTCGCCGCCACCACCCCGGACAGCCCGGACGACACCCGGATGCCGTTCTCCTGGCACGGCGTCACCCTGCGCCCCGCGGGCACCCCCGCACTGCGGGTACGGCTGGCACCGGCCGGCGAGGACGCGGTCACCGTGCAGCTGGCCGACGCGGCCGGCGCCCCGGTGGCCCGGGTCGAACGCCTGCTGCTGCGGCAGGCCCCGGCCCAGCAGGCCGCGGCCGGCGCCCTGTTCCGCACCGTATGGCGGCCCGTTCCCGGCGCGGCGCCCTTCGGCGGCCCGATCGCCCTGCTCGGTGCCCCGGACGGCGCCGCCGGGCCCACCGTCACCGTCCACCGGGACCTGGCGGCGCTCACCACCGCCCTGGCGGCGGGCGCCGAGCCGCCCGAGGCCGTACTGGCCCCGGTGGCCACCGAACCCCAGGACGCGCCCGCCGCGGTACGCGCCGCCACCGGCGCCGCCCTGGCGCTGCTGCACACCTGGCTGCGCGACCCCCGGTTGGCCGCCGTGCGGCTGGTGATCGCCACCCGCGGTGCGGCGGCCGCCGCACCCGGGGAGGTACCCGACCCGGCGGGCGCCGCGGTCTGGGGCCTGCTCCGCTCGGCCCAGGCCGAACACCCGGACCGGTTCACCCTGCTGGACCTGGACCCGCGGGGCCCCGAGCCGGCGGAGGCGCTCGCCGCCGGGCCGGCGGGCCCCCTGGGCCTGGCCCTGTCGGCCGCGCTCACCGGCGGTGAACCCCAACTCGCCGTGCGTCAGGGCGGCTTGCTCGCGCCCCGACTGGCCCCGGTGGAGACCGGTGACCTCGCCTCGCCGGACGGCGGGACCGAGGCCCCCCAGCCGGTGGGGACCGCGCCCGACCCGAACGGCACCGTGCTGATCACCGGCGGCACCGGCACCCTCGGCGCGCTCGTGGCCCGCCATCTCGCCGACCGGGGCGCCCGCCGCCTGCTGCTGGTCAGCCGCCGCGGCGAACAGGCTCCCGGCGCCGCAGAACTCACCGCCGACCTCACCGGACGCGGCGCCACCGTCACCGTGGCCGCCTGCGACATCGCCGACCGCGAGGCCCTGGCCGCCGTACTGGACGCCATCCCGGCCGAGCACCCGCTGACCGCGGTGGTGCACACCGCCGGGGTCGCCGAGGACGGGCTGCTGGCCGCCATGGACCCGGAGCGGATCGACACCGTGCTGCGGCCCAAGGCCGACGCGGCCTGGCACCTGCACCAGCTGACCGAGCGCCACCCGGTCGCGGAGTTCGTCCTGTTCTCCTCCGCGGCCGGCACCCTCGGCTCCGCCGGACAGGCCAACTACGCCGCCGCCAACGCCTTCCTGGACGCCCTCGCCCGGCACCGCCGCGCCCAGGGCCTGCCCGGGCTCTCCCTGGCCTGGGGCCTGTGGGAGGAGCGCAGCGCGCTGACCGGCGCACTGGACGCGGCCGACCTGGCACGGATCGGCCGCAGCGGAGTGCTGCCGCTCCCCACCGACCAGGCGCTGGCCCTGTTCGAGGCGGCCCGCGCCGGCGGCGAACCCCACGTGGTCCCGGTCCGCCTGGACACCGCGGCGCTGCGCGAGCGGGCCGGCGGGCAGCGCCTCCCGGCACTCCTGAGCGAACTGGCCGGCCGGACCCCCGGCCCGCGGCAGGACACCGCGCCCGGGGAGCACCCCGGGCCGGCCGAGGCCGCCGACACCGCCACGATGGGCCACCGGCTGGCCGCCATGCCCCCGGCGGAGCGCTACCGGGTCCTGCTCGACCTGGTGCGCACCCACGGGGCCGCCGTACTGGGCCAGACCGACCCGCCGCGCATCGACCCCGACAAGGGCTTCCTGGACTTGGGCTTCGACTCCCTCAGCGACCTCGAACTCCGCGACCGGCTCCAGGAGATCACCGGACTCGACCTGGCCGCC
The DNA here is from genome assembly GCF_004684805.1 of Streptomyces palmae. GTDB lineage: Bacteria > Actinomycetota > Actinomycetes > Streptomycetales > Streptomycetaceae > Streptomyces > Streptomyces palmae. The sequence continues at coordinate 2,176 of NZ_SRID01000236.1, read as the reverse complement.
ACGCTGATCTTCGACCACCCCACGGCCACCGCCCTCGCCGAGCACCTGGACGAGCAGTACGCCACCGAGGGGGCGCTGGAGGTCGGGCCGGCGCTGGCCGAACTCGACCGGCTGGAGACCTTCCTGACCCCCTTCGAGGCCGACCAGGACGCCAGGACCGCGATCAGCCTGCGGTTGAAGGACCTGCTGGCCCGCTGGGGCGCCGAGTCCGGCGGCACCGAACCGGCCGACCCCGCCCCGACCGACCTGGCCTCGGCCACCGACGACGAACTCTTCGAGGTGCTCGAAGGGTTGCGCGCCGGGGACAGCGGCGGCACCTCACCCCATCCGCACCATCCGCACGGGCATTAGGAGCAGCTCACAGTGGCGAACGAGGACAAGCTTCGCGAAAACCTCCGGTGGGCGGCCGCAGAGCTCGGCGAGACCCGGCGACGGGTCAAGGAACTGGAGGAGGCCGCCCGCGAGCCCATCGCGATCATCGGCATGAGCTGCCGCTTCCCCGGCGGCGTCAGCTCCCCCGAGGACCTGTGGAACCTGGTCGCCACCGGCCGGGACGCCATCGGCGAACCCCCCGCCCACCGCGGCTGGGAGGGCTTCCACGACCCGGAGGGAACCCGGCCGAACACCTCCTGTGTCGGTGAGGGCGGCTTCCTCGCCGACGCCGACGCCTTCGACCCGGCCTTCTTCGACATCAGCCCGCGCGAGGCGCTGGCCATGGACCCCCAGCAGCGACTGCTGCTGGAAAGCTCCTGGGAGGCCTTCGAACGGGCCGGCATCGACCCGGCGACGGCGCGCGGCGAGCGGGTGGGCGTCTTCGCCGGCCTGATGTACCACGACTACGCCTCCCGCCTGACCTCCGTTCCCGAGGCCGTCGAAGGCTTCGTGGGCAGCGGCAACTCGGGCAGCGTCGCCTCCGGCCGAATCGCCTATGTACTCGGCCTGGAAGGCCCCGCGGTCACCCTGGACACCGCCTGCTCCTCCTCGCTGGTCACCCTGCACCTGGCCGCCCAGGCGCTGCGCCGCGGCGACTGCACCCTGGCCCTGGCCGGCGGCGTCACCGTGATGGCCACCCCCAGCAGCTTCGTCGAGTTCAGCCGGCAGGGCGGACTCGCCCGGAACGGGCGGATCAAGGCCTTCGCCGCGGCGGCCGACGGCACCGCCTGGGGCGAGGGCGTGGGCATGCTCCTGGTCGAGCGGCTCTCCGACGCCGTGCGCAACCGCCACCGGGTGCTCGCCGTGCTCCGCGGCTCAGCCGTCAACCAGGACGGCGCCAGCAGCGGCCTGTCCGCCCCCAACGGCCCCTCCCAGCAGCGGGTGATCCGCCAGGCACTCGAGGACGCCGGCCTCTCGGCGGACCTGGTCGACGCCGTGGAGGCACACGGCACCGGCACCAGGCTGGGCGACCCGATCGAGGCCCAGGCCCTGCTGGCCACCTACGGCCAGAAGCGCCCCGCGGACCGTCCGCTGTGGCTGGGCTCGGTGAAGTCGAACATCGGGCACGCCCAGGCCGCCGCCGGTGTGGCGGGTGTGATCAAGATGGTGATGGCGATGCGGCACGGGGTGCTGCCGCGCACCCTGCACGTGGACGCGCCCTCGCCGCACGTGGACTGGTCCTCGGGCGCGGTGGAGCTGCTGACCGAGGCCCGCGACTGGCCGGAGACCGGCCGCCCGCGCCGGGCCGCGGTCTCCTCCTTCGGCGTGAGCGGCACCAACGCGCATGTGATCGTGGAACAGGCGCCGACGCAGGAGGCCGCGCCGATCGCCGAGGCCGATGGTGCGGATGTGGTGCCGTGGGTGGTGTCGGGTCGTGGTGGTGCGGCGTTGCGGGCGCAGGCGGGGCGGTTGCTGGCGGCGGTGGAGGGGCGTCCCGAGTGGGGGATCGCCGAGGTGGGTCGTTCGCTGGTGGTCTCGCGGGCCCAGTTGGCGGATCGTGCGGTGGTGGTCGGTGGTGACCGGGAGGAGTTGCTGGCGGGGTTGCGGGCGTTGGCCGCGGGTGAGACCGCGGGAGCGGCGCAGGTGGTGCTGGGGCAGAGCCGTGGCGTGGGACGTCCGGTGTTCGTGTTCCCGGGTCAGGGGTCGCAGTGGGCGGGGATGGCGGTGGAGTTGCTGGACTCCAGCGCGGTCTTCGGTGAGGCGATGGGGGAGTGTGAGCGGGCGTTGGCGCCGTTCGTGGAGT
>NZ_SRID01000235.1 GCF_004684805.1 Streptomyces palmae | reverse complement strand
TCAGCTGTGTATAAGAGACAGGTCTGCGGGTCGTTCGTGGCTGGTCGGGCAGTTCCTCCCGCCCCCGCGGGGCGCGCCCACCGCTCAGGCCACCGCACGCGTCGTCCTCCTCGCCTCGCCGTTCCGACCCCCAAGACTGTCAGACGGCGTGCCCCGTCAGGGGCGCGGGGAACTGCGCGAGCGACCACCCACCAAGCCGCGGCCGACACACCGGGCGAGGACCGTGCGGGATCGGGGCTGCCAGTGCTTCGTCCGCAGGTCGTTCGTGGCTGGTCGCGCAGTTCCTCCCCCAGACTTCGTCCGGGACCCCCAGCGCCCCTCCGGGGCGCGCCCACCGCAGGGCCCTCCACATGCCAGACGGCGTGCCCCGTCAGGGGCGCGGGGAACTGCGCGAGCGACCACCCACCAAGCCGCGGCCGACACACCGGGCGAGGACCGTGCGGGATCGGGGCTGCCGGTGCTTCGTCCGCGGGTCGTTCGTGGCTGGTCGCGCAGTTCCCCGCGCCCCCAAAGGGGCGCTGGGGCTCCCCCGGACGAAGTCCGGGGGAGGAACTGCGCGAGCGACCGCCCACCAGGCCACAGCTCGGGTACACACGGAGCACTACGCTCGGGGGGAGACCCGTGGGAGGGAGAATCCGCGTGCCGGTGGAGATCACCTGGTGGGGGCATGCCACCGCGACCGTGCGGGACTCGGGAGTGCGGGTGCTCACCGATCCGCTGTTCGCACGCCGGCTGGCGCATCTGCGGCGGCGCCGCGGCGAGCTGCCCGGGCCCAGGGCGGCGCTCGCCGATGTGGCGCTGGTCTCCCATCTCCATGCCGACCACCTCCATCTGCCCTCGCTGGCCCGGCTGGCGCCCGGCACCCGGCTGCTGGTGCCGTACGGGGCGGGGCGGGCGGTGCGGGGCCTGCGGCGGCTGGCCGCGACCCGCGGGTTGCGGGTGACCGAGGTGCGGCCCGGGGACGAGGTGGTGGTCGGGGAGGTCCGGATCCGGGCGGTGCCGGCCGCGCACGACGGCCGGCGGCTGCCGTACGGGCCCTCCCGGGTGCCGGCGCTGGGCTATGTGCTGCGCGGTGAGGCGGTGACCTACTTCGCGGGGGACACCGGGCTCTTCGACCGGATGGCGCAGGTGGTCGGCGAGTGCGACGTGGCGCTGCTGCCGGTGGGCGGCTGGGGCCCGTTCCTGGGGCACGGGCACCTGGACGCGGGGCGGGCGGCGCAGGCGCTGGCCCGGTTGGGGGCGCGCGGCGCGGTGCCGGTGCACTACGGGACGTACTGGCCGATCGGGCTGGACGGGGTCCGGCCGCACGAGTTCCACGCGCCGGGGCAGGAGTTCGTCCGGCATGCCGAGCGGTTGGCCCCCCAGGCGGTGGTGCACCGGCTGGACCATGGGCAGACCGTGCTGCTGGAGGCCGCCAGGTGATCGGGGAGCTCACGGAGTTGGCGCGCCGGGTGCCGGCCGAGTCCACGCAGCAGGCGATGGGTTACCCCTCACTGTTCCTGCTGGTGGGGCTGGGGGCGCTGGTGCCCGTGGTGCCGACCGGGGCGGTGGTGAGTTCGGCGGCGGTGGTGGCCCTCCACCAGAGCTCGCCCCTCGCGCTGCCGCTGGTGTTCCTGGTGGCCTCGCTGGCGGCGTTCCTGGGCGATCTGGGTCTGTACTGGCTGGGTGCCCGGGGGGTGAGGTCAAGGAACGGTTCGCGGTGGCTGGCGCGGCTGCGGGAGCGGGCCGCGCCGGACCGGCTGGCCCAGGCCCGGCGGCGGCTGGAGGAGCACGGAGTGGCGGTGCTGGTGGTGTCCCGGCTGCTGCCGGCGGGCCGGATCCCGGTGATGCTGGCCTGTCTGCTGGCCCGGATGCCGCTGCGGCGGTTCGCGCACGGGGCCTGGCCCGCGGCCCTGGCCTGGGCGGGCACGTACCAGCTGATCGGTGTGGCGGGCGGTTCGCTGTTCGCCGAGCCGTGGCAGGGGGTGCTGGTGGCGGTGGTGCTGACGGTGCTGGTGGGCGCGGTGCCGGGTGTGTGGCGCCGGGTTCGCCGCGCCCACCAGGAGCCGGCGGGCTGATCAGTCCAGGCTGAGCACCGCGGTCAGCACCTCGACCAGGGTGGCCTCCGGGTCGGAGTCGGGGCCGGTGGCGCGCCAGGCCACATAGCCGTCCGGGCGGACCAGCACCGCGCCCCGCTCGCCGGTGCCGTAGGTGGCGGCGAAGTCGGCGCCGGGCTCGGGGGCCAGGTCCAGCTCGGGGCCGTTGCCGATGCGGTAGCTGTCCAGCGGCACCGAGAGCCGCTTGGCGGCGTGCTGGGCCGCGGTGTGCCAGTCCTCGCCCTCGGGGCCGGTGAGCAGCACCGGGTGACGTTCGAACAGGTCCAGGGTGGAGAGCCGGACCCCGGCGCGCAGCAGCCACAGGTGCGGGGCGCGGCTGCCGGGCTGCCCGGTGGCGGCGAAGCGCTCGGGCACCGGGGACTCGGCCGGATCGGTGCCGTACACCGCGCCCTTGGGGTAGCGGTAGCCCATGGCGACGGCCAGTACGTCGCTCTGCCGGCCGGTGGCGGCGGGTGCGGCGTACCCGGGGTGGCGGTGCTCGGCGGAGCGGGCGGCGGCGCGGGCGCTGGTGGCCTGGGCGACCGGCCGGCGCTCGTCGCCGTAGCTGTCGAGCAGGCCCGGTCCGGCCCAGCCCTCGAGTACCGCGGCGAGTTTCCAGGCGAGGTTGTGGGCGTCCTGGATGCCGGTGTTGGAGCCGAAGGCGCCGGTGGGTGACATCTCGTGGGCGGAGTCGCCGGCCAGGAAGACCCGCCCGTCCCGGTAGCGCTCGGCGACGCGCTGGGCCGCGTGCCAGGGCGCCTTGCCGGTGATCTCGATCTCCATCTCCGGGACGCCGACGGCGGTCTGGATGTGGGTGATGCACCGCTCGTCGGTGAACTCCTCCAGGGTCTCGCCGCGTTCGGGGTGCCAGGGGGCGTGGAAGACCCACTGCTCGGCGTTGTCCACCGGCAGCAGGGCGCCGTCCGCCTGGGGGTTCGTCAGATAGCAGGCGATGAAGCGGCGGTCGCCCAGGACGTCGGCCAGCCGCTTGGCGCGGAAGGTGATGCTGACGTTGTGGAACAGGTCCCCGCGACCGCTCTGGCCGATGCCGAGCCGCTCGCGCACCGGGCTACGCGGGCCGTCGGCGGCGACCAGGTACTCGGCGCGCACCGTGCGCGAGGTCTGGGCGACCCGGTCCCAGAGCACCGCGGTCACCCCGTCCGGGTCCTGCTCGAAGGAGCGCAGCTCGGTGTTGAAGCGCAGGTCGCCGCCGAGCTCCCGGGCCGCCCGCAGCAGGACCGGCTCCAGGTCGTTCTGGCTGCACAGGCACCAGCCCGAGGGGCTGATCCGGGACAGCTTGCCGCCCGGGTCGATCTCCTTGAACAGCCATTCCTGCTCGACTCCGGTGAGGGACGCGGCCTGAAGGATCCCGTGGTTGTCGGCGAGTACCGAGGCGGCCTCGCGGATGGCCCTCTCCACGCCGGCGGTGCGGAAGAGCTCCATGGTGCGGACGTTGTTGCCGCGTCCACGCGGGTGGTGGGAGGTGCCGGGGTGCTTCTCGACCAGCAGGTGGTCGATGCCGAGGCGGCCGAGGAAGAGCGAGGTCGACAGACCCACCAGAGAGCCCCCCACCACCAGGACGGGGACGGTTTCGGGCGGATCCACCGGGTTGACGGTATGAGGAGTCATTTTGCCGCTATGCCCCGCTGTGCATGGTCTTCCGGTGGGACGGGCCGCCCATTCCCTCGAACGGATCACACACCTCGCGCCATCCGTGGGAGGACAGCACCATCGGGAAACGGGCGTTCTGCCCCGCGAAGGAGATGTGGAACATGAGCACTCTGTCGGAAAGCCCGCGTCCCACCCCCCGACCACGCTCCGCGGCCGCGGAGACACGGTTGCGGGTGGTGCTGATGCTGGAGGTGCGCAACGGTGCCCAGCAGCGCTTCCTGGACGCCTACGACCAGCTCTGCCATCAGGTGGCCTCGGTGCCCGGTCACGTCAGCGACCAGCTGTGCCAGTCGATCGAGAACCCCTCCCAGTGGCTGATCACCAGTGAGTGGGAGAGCGCCAGGCCCTTCCTGAGCTGGGTGGACAGCGAGGCGCACCGGGAGATGGTCAAGCCGCTGCACGGCTGCGTCAACGACACCCGCTCGCTGCGCTTCACCATCATGCGGGAGACCGGCCACGGCCCCGCGATCCCGATCACCACCGAGGGCCTGCTGGCCGAGCCCCGCGTCGGCGACGGGATCGTCCGGCACGCGCTGACCTTCACCGTGCGGCCCGGCAGCGAGCAGGCGGTGGCCGAGATCCTGGCCGGCTACGAGCCGCCCGAGTCCCGGGTCGACGACACCACCCGGCTGCGCCGCACCTCGCTGTTCATGCGCGGCAACCAGGTGGTGCGGTCGGTGGAGGTCACCGGCGACCTGGTCGCGGCGCTGCGCCATGTGGCGCAGCAGCCGCAGGTACGCGCGGTGGAGGAGGCGCTCAACCCGCACCTGGTGGAGGAGCGGGACCTGGACGACCCGGTCTCGGCCCGCGAGTTCTTCCAGCGCGCCGCGCTCCCCTCGGTGCACCACTGGGCGATGTCCGGGCTGCTGCCCAGGGGCATCCGGCGGCACGCGCTGCTCTACCCGGTCCGCGAGGGCTGCGGTACGGCGGTGGCGACCCTGCTGGCCCGTCAGGACGAGCTGGCGGCGGCCCGGTACGCGACCGACCCGATGGTGGTGGCCAGCACCATCTTCCAGCGGGACGACCGGGTGGTCCGTCTGATCGACGTCGCCGGGCCGCTGGAGCGGCGCCCGGCGGTGGCCGCCGGGGTCGCCGGACCGCGTGCGGCGGGCGTGCTCAGCCGACTGGTCGACCTGGGTCCGGGCGGCGACCTGTCCGACGACGCCGGGCTGCGCCGCTTCCTGGGCCGGTGCGCGATGACCCCGATCACCGACCGCCGGGCGTCCGGCCGGGCGTGACCGGCCGCACCGCGCACCCCACTCCGCCCCTCTTCGGGAGGTACCGAGAATGACCAGCCAGAACGCCCCCCGCATCGTGAGCCTCGACGAGGTCCCGCCCAACCGCCGCCGCGGCGGCGATCTCCGCGCCATGCTCACCCCGCCGATGGTGGGCGCCACCAGCGGCTTCATGGGGGTGGCGATAGTCGCCCCGGGTGAGCGTGTCGGGGAGCACTACCACCCGTACTCCGAGGAGTTCGTGTACCTCGTCCGCGGCGAACTCGAGGTGGACCTGGACGGCCGGACGTACTCGCTCCGCACCGACCAGGGCCTGATGATCCCGGCGTTCATGCGCCACCGGTTCCGCAACGAGGGGGACACCGAGGCCCGGATGGTCTTCCATCTGGGTCCGCTGGCCCCGCGGCCGGACCTCGGGCACGTGGACACCGAGGGCACCGAAGCGACCCAGGTCGCGTCATGACCAGGCGAGTGGCGGTCACCGGGGTCGGGGTCGTCGCTCCGGGAGGTGTGGGCGTGCCCGCCTTCTGGGACATGCTGACCGCGGGCCGTACGGCGACGCGCGGCATCACCCTGTTCGACCCCGCGGGCTTCCGGTCCCGTATCGCGGCCGAGTGCGACTTCGACGCGGCGGCCTTCGGGCTGAGCCCGCAGGAGGTGGCGCGCGCCGACCGCTACGTGCAGTTCGCGATGGTGGCCGCGGACGAGGCAATACGGGACAGTGGCCTGGAGCCGGGCGCGCAGGACCCCTGGCGCACCGGGGTGTCGCTGGGCACCGCGGTCGGCGGCACCACCCGGCTGGAGCACGACTACGTGCGGGTCAGCGGGGAGGGCGAGCGGTGGGACGTGGACCACCGGCGGGCCGGCCCGTTCCTGGAGCGGGCGTTCACCCCGAGCGTGCTGGCGTCCGCGGTCGCCGAGCGGTTCGGGGTGCACGGCGCGGTGCAGACCGTGTCCACCGGCTGCACCTCGGGTCTGGACGCGATCGGCTACGCCTTCCAGGCCATCGAGGAGGACCTGGCGGACGTGTACATCGCGGGCGCCTCCGACTCGCCGATCTCGCCGATCACGGTGGCCTGCTTCGACGCCATCCGGGCGACCTCGCCGAACAACGACGACCCGGAGCACGCCTCCAGGCCGTTCGACGCGAGGCGGGACGGCTTCGTGATGGGCGAGGGCGCCGCGGTGCTGGTGCTGGAGGAGCTGGAGCACGCGCGGGCCCGCGGCGTGGACCCGTACTGCGAGATCAGCGGCTTCGCCACGTTCGGCAACGCCTACCACATGACCGGGCTGACCCGGGAGGGTCTGGAGATGTCCATGGCCATCGACACGGCCCTGGACCACGCCCGGATCGCCTCCTGCGACATCGACTACGTCAACGCGCACGGCTCCGGCACCAAGCAGAACGACCGGCACGAGACGGCCGCGGTGAAGCGCTCGCTGGGCGAGCACGCCTACCGGACGCCGATGAGCTCCATCAAGTCCATGGTGGGCCACTCACTGGGCGCGATAGGCGCGATAGAGGTGGCCGCCTGCACCCTGGCGATGGCCCGCGGGGTGGTCCCGCCCACGGCCAACTACGAGGATCCCGACCCGGAGTGCGACCTGGACTACGTGCCGAAGACGGCGCGTGAGGCGCGGCTGCGCCGGGTGCTGTCGGTGGGCAGCGGCTTCGGCGGCTTCCAGTCCGCGGTGGTCATGAGCCGGGACGGTGGGAGGTCGCGATGAACATCCCGGCTGCCGAACGGCGCACGGTGATCACCGGTTTGGGGATCATCGCCCCGAACGGCATGGGCACCGACGCCTTCTGGAAGGCGACCCGGGAAGGCGTGAGCGTGCTGGACCGGATCACCCGGGAGGGCTGCGACGGCTATCCGCTGCGGGTCGCTGGCGAGGTACGGGCCTTCGACCCGGGGGTGATGGTCGAGGAACGCTTCCTGGTGCAGACGGACCGGTTCAGCCACTTCGCGATGGCCGCCGCGGACCTGGCCCTGCAGAACGCCCAGCTGCGCACCGAGGAGATGCCGGCGCACCGGGTGGGGGTGGTGACCGCGGCCGGCTCCGGGGGCGGCGAGTTCGGCCAGCGCGAACTCCAGCGGCTGTGGGGCAAGGGCCCCAGCTATGTCGGCCCGTACCAGTCCATCGCCTGGTTCTACGCGGCCAGCACCGGCCAGATCTCGATCCGCGGCGGCTTCAAGGGCCCCTGCGGGGTGGTGGCCAGTGACGAGGCGGGCGGCCTGGACGCCTTCGCGCACGCCGCGCGGTCCATACGCAACGGGGCCGACGCGGTGGTGGTGGGCGCCACCGAGGCACCCCTGGCCCCCTACTCGATGGTGTGCCAGCTCGGTTACCCGGAGCTGAGCCGGTCCGAGGATCCGGAGCGCGCCTATCTGCCGTTCACCGCCGAGGCGTGCGGATTCGTGCCCGCGGAGGGCGGGGCCATGCTGGTGGTGGAGGAGGAGGCGGCCGCCCGGGCCCGCGGGGCACCCGTGCGCGCCGTGGTCCTCGGGCACGGGGCCACCTTCACCCGGTCCTCCCGGTGGGATCGGTCCCGGGAGGGGCTGGCGCGGGCCATCGGCGCCGCGTTGGAGCGGTCGGGCTGCGCCCCGAACGAGATCGACGTGGTGTTCGCGGACGCGCTGGGGACCGTCGAGGCCGATCGCGCCGAGGCGCTGGCGCTCGCGGACGTCCTGGGCCCGCGCGCCGCCCGGGTGCCGGTGACCGCGCCGAAGGCCGGGTTCGGACGGGCCTACGGCGGTGCCGCGGCGCTGGACGTGGCGGCCGCGGTGCTCGCCCTGGAACACGGAACGGTGCCGCCCACCCCGCGCGTCACCGACGTCTGCCATGACCTGGACCTGGTGACCTGCCGGCCGCGCGGCGTCGAGCTGCGCACCGCGCTGGTACTGAGCCGGGGCCTGATGGGGTCGAACGCGGCGCTGGTTCTGCGCCGCCCGGAAGGAGAGATCTGATGTCACGCGAACTCACCTACGAAGAGCTTGCCTCCCTGATGAAGAGCTGCACCGGGATCACCATGGATCCGCAGCGGCTGCGCGACGACCCGCAGGCGCCGCTGGCCGACATCGGACTCGACTCCCTGGGGCTGCTGGCCATCGTCAGCGAGCTGGAGAAGCGCCACGGGGTCCAGATCGACTCCGGGCCCGAGGCCTGCAAGACCCCGGGTGACTTCGTGGCAGCCGTCAACGAGTCCCTCACGGTAGGAGCATGACATGTCCGGACACACCGACAACGAGATCGTCATCGCCGCCCCCCTGGACCTGGTCTGGGACATCACCAACGACCTGGCCAAGTGGCCCGAGCTGTTCAGCGAGTACGCCTCGGTGGAGATCCTGGAGCAGCAGGGCGACACCACCACCTTCCGGCTGACCATGCACCCGGACGACAACGGCACCGTGTGGAGCTGGGTCTCCGAGCGGGAGGCGGACCGTGAGGCGCGCACCGTGTGGGCGCGCCGGGTGGAGACCGGGCCGTTCGCGTACATGAACATCCGCTGGGAGTACGAGGAGACGCCCGAGGGCACCCTGATGCGGTGGACCCAGGACTTCGAGATGAAGCCCGAGGCGCCCGTCGACGACGCCGGGATGACGGCCCACATCAACCGCAACTCCAAGATCCAGATGGAGTTGATCCGGGACAAGGTCGAGCAGCGCGCCCGGGCGCGGGTCGGGGCCTGACCATGCACCGCGCGCTGATCGTGGCCCGGATGAAGCCGGGCTCGGCGTCCGACATCGCGACCGTGTTCGCCGACTCCGACCGCGGCGAGCTGCCGGGGCTGATCGGGGTCACCGGGCGCAGCCTGTTCCAGTTCGGCGATGTGTACCTGCATCTGATCGAGGCGGAGCAGCCGCCGGGCCCGCGGGTGACGCAGCACGCCGACCACCCGGAGTTCCAGGACGTCAGCCGGCGGCTGGCGCACTTCGTGGCGGCCTACGACCCGGCGACCTGGCGCAGCCCCAAGGACGCGATGGCCCAGGAGTTCTACCGCTGGGAGCGGCAGCCCGGCTGACCGGCCCGCGGCGGCACGCCGCTCCCCCACCGAGATCCGCCGCGCCACCCGGGCGCGGCGGATCTCGGTTGTGCGGGCCCGGATGCGGGTCCGCGGCGGGCGGCCGGAGGCGGGGGGCTCGGGCGGACGCACGGCAGACCGCACCGCCGAGAAGATATGACGAGCCATCAGATGAACTCGGACGAACGAGTGACGACACGCCGGGGCGGCCACCCGAAGAGCGGACAGGGCCACCCGATTGCGCCCATGTCCGGTGGCGGGTGGGTCGGATGTGTTCGACGGTGAGGTAGGCGCCTCCGCGATCCCCATTTACTGGCATATGGCCGGTAATCGCACGGAGCGCCGAAAGGATTCACCATGCGTTCCACTCGCACAGTCATCGGCGGTGCGGTGCTCGGTGCCGCACTGACCCTGGGTGCCCCGGCCGCGTTCGCCGACTCCGACGCGTCTTCCAGCACCCACACGCAGGCGCAGTCCCAGAGCGCTGAGAAGGGCGACTCCGGGAGTGACAAGGACGGTCGCGACGGTCGGGACGGCCGCGAGAACGGAAAGGAGGACGAGGGCCGGGGGAAGGGCGACGAGGGCTTCTTCGGCCGTGGCGAGGAGGGTAAGTTCTTCCACCACCACCGCCACTTCCACCACCACCGCCACTTCTGCGACTTCGGTGAGGGCCGCTTCGGCCACGGCCGGGGCGAGGAAGGCCGCTTCGGTGAGGGTCACCGGGGCGAGGAAGGCCGCGAAAAGGGCGACCGCGGTGAGGAGGGTCGCTACGGCGAGGGCCGTGACGACGAGGAAGGCTACGGCGGCGGCCGCGAAGAGGACGAGGGCGACTTCGGCTACGGCGATGACGAGGAGCGCGGCTTCCGCGGCGGCTTCGGCGAGGGTGGCCGGGGCGGCTACGGCGAGGGCGGTCGCGGCGGCTTCGGCGGCCACGGCGGCTTCGGCGGCCGTTGCGAGGGTCGCTTCGGCGGCGGCTTCGGCGAGGGTGGCCGGGGCGGCTTCGGCGAGGGCGGTCGCGGCGGCTTCGGCGAAGGTGGCCGGGGTGGCTACGGCGAAGGTGGCCGGGGCGGCTACGGCGGCGGCTTCGGCGGCCGTGGTGGCGAGGAGAGCGGTTACCTCCGTCACCACCGTCCGCACGGCGGTGTGCACACCGGTGGCGGCGGTACGGCCATGGACAACAGCGGTGGCATGGCCGCCGGTGCGGTCCTGCTGGCCGGTGGCCTCGGCGCCGGTGCGTACGTCCTGCGTCGTCGCAGCTCCGCGAACAAGGCCTGAGCAGCTGCTGTCTAGCAGCTAGCTAGGGCGACGGGTCCGCCGTGGTCACCGCCGTTGGACGGCGGTGACCACGGCGCTGCCACGAGGGCACCCGGCCCGTACCGCGCCGGGTCCTGCGAACGACCGGGCCAGCCACCCAGCGGCCGGCCCGGTTCGGGTCGGGCACCGACGCCCCGTCAGGAGTCCGCATCACCGACCCGCCAGAACGCCCTTCAGACGTCCAGACCGTCAGATCGCCAGAGGAAGAAAGGCACGCTCCATGGTCGTACCCGATCCGAAGCGCCCCCCGGTCGCACCCGCCACGGAGCGGGCCGCGCGGGGCCGCGACGGCAGCACCCGGCTCCTGCGCTGGGCCGCGGCAGCCTCGCTGATCGGCGCGCTGCTCATCTACCAGTCCGTCGACGCCTCGTCCCAGCCCTCGCCGGGGCAGGCGTCCGTTTCGGTCCAGCCCTCCCCGGAGCGGGTGACCGCCCCGGCCC
>NZ_SRID01000234.1 GCF_004684805.1 Streptomyces palmae | reverse complement strand
CCCCGGCACCCGTCGCCCCCTCCCGCATCCGCGGCGTCCGGGTACCCACCCGCTCCGCGCATCTGCTGGACGGCATGTCCGAGTACGGCGACTGACCGCCCCGCGGCGGGGAACCGCTCACCGCTTCGCTCCGTCCCACCACCGCCCCCTCCCCCTCGGGGGCGCGGTCCGCAGGCACCGACGGAACACAAAGGAGCGGAACGGTGGGCACCAGCAGCGAGGACACCCCTCTCACCCCCGAGCCCGAGGAACGCCTCGGCCCCGGCGAACACCCCGAGCCCGAGGAGCACCGCGAACCCGGCGAACGCCCCGCGGACCAGGACCGCGAACCCGGAGAACGGCCCGAGCCCGAGGAACACCGCGAGCCAGGCGGGCACCCCGAACCCGGCGAACGCCCCGAGCCCGACGAGGGCCAGGGCCCGGACACCCCCGGGGAGCACGATCGGGCCCCGGCGCGGCGAGGCCGTCCGCTGGTCATCGCCTCGGTGGCGGCGGCGGTACTGCTCGCCGGGGGCGGCGGCGCGGTGTGGGCCGCCCGGGCGGACGGCGAGACCAGCCGGGGCGGCGCGCCCGCCGGCGACGGCCCCCAGGCCCCCTCCACCGCACCCGGGCACCCGGTCCAACCCGGCAGCGGCCTCGGGGAGCCGGTCGACGGCTACACGATCGCGGGGAAAACGCTGACGCTGCACTTCTACGGCGGTGTGTGCACCGCGTACACCGCCACCGCGAAGGAGTCGGACGACCGGGTGACGGTCCGGGTCAGCGGCCACTGGAACCAGCCGGGCCAGGACTGCGTCGCCATGGCCCGCCTCTACCAGCGGAAGATCACCCTGGACAGTCCGCTGGGCGACCGCGAGGTGGTCGACGCCGTCCGCGGGGCGCAGGTGCCGCGGGGCGCCGTCGGGCCGTAGCGGTCCACCGCGCGGACCCGGCGAGGAGCCGCGAGGAGACGAGCCGGTACGCGTGAAGGCGGTGATCCCGGGCCGGGATCACCGCCTTCACGCGTGTCGTGCGACTGGCGACGGCTCAGCTGAAGGAGTCGCCGCAGGCGCAGGAACCGGTGGCGTTGGGGTTGTCGATGGTGAAGCCCTGCTTCTCGATGGTGTCCACGAAGTCGATGGAGGCACCGCCCAGGTACGGGGCGCTCATCCGGTCGGTGACGACCTTGACTCCGTCGAAGTCCTTCACCACGTCTCCGTCGAGCGAGCGCTCGTCGAAGAAGAGCTGGTAGCGCAGGCCGGAGCAGCCACCGGGCTGGACGGCTACGCGCAGCGCCAGGTCATCGCGGCCTTCCTGCTCCAGCAGGCTCTTGACCTTCGACGCGGCGGCGTCGGACAGGATGATGCCCTCGCTCGCGGTGGTCTCGTCCTGAACGGTCATCTGCTTCTCTCCCGGGTCGTACGGACTGCTCTGCCGTGGACTCAACCAGCGGCAACCCGGATTCATTCCGGGGCCCAGCGGACTTCCGCCGGGGTTCTCATGCTCGCATACCAGCACCGGACCGGGAATGCGTCACATCGACACGATGGCCATCGTCAACGTGACGCAAAGCAGATATCATATTAAGCGTCATTGTGACGACAAGCCCCGTAGGGGCTTCCCGCAGACAAGAAAGAAGGGTGCGTGTCGTGACCACCGCCCAGCCCCTGGATGTAGAGCCGACGCCCCTGGCCCTGCTCCTCCTCGGCCGCGAGGCCGACCCGAAGAGCGAGCGCGGCGTGGAGTGTCCCGGCGAGTTGCCGGCGCCCTCCGACCCGGATCTGGTCGAGCGCGCCCGCGCGGCCAAGGAGAAGCTCGGGGACCGGGTCTTCGTGCTCGGCCACCACTACCAGCGGGACGAGGTCATCGAGTTCGCCGACGTCACCGGGGACTCCTTCAAGCTCGCCCGGGACGCCGCAGCCCGGCCGGAGGCCGAGTACATCGTCTTCTGCGGTGTGCACTTCATGGCCGAGTCGGCGGACATCCTCACCGGCGACGACCAGCAGGTGGTCCTCCCCGACCTGGCCGCGGGCTGCTCGATGGCCGACATGGCCACCGCCGAGCAGGTCGCCGAGTGCTGGGACATCCTCACCGAGGCGGGGGTCGCGCAGGACACGATCCCGGTCTCGTACATGAACTCCTCCGCCGACATCAAGGCCTTCACCGGCCGGCACGGCGGCACCATCTGCACCTCCTCCAACGCCGAGCGCGCGCTGCGCTGGGCCTTCGAGCAGCGCGACCCGTCGGCCGGCAAGGTGCTCTTCCTGCCGGACCAGCACCTGGGACGCAACACCGCGGTCCGCGACCTGGGGATGTCGCTGGAGGACTGCGTGGTCTACAACCCGCACAAGCCGAACGGCGGGCTCACCGCGGAGCAGCTGCGCGACGCCCGGATGATCCTGTGGCGGGGCCACTGCTCGGTGCACGGCCGCTTCTCGCTGGACTCGGTCCAGGAGGTCCGCGAGCGGATCCCGGGCGTCAACGTCCTGGTGCACCCGGAGTGCAAGCACGAGGTGGTGGCGGCGGCCGACTACGTGGGCTCCACCGAGTACATCATCAAGACCCTGGAGGCCGCGCCCGCCGGCTCCAAGTGGGCCATCGGCACCGAGCTCAACCTGGTACGCCGGCTGGCGAACCGTTTCGCCGACCAGGGCAAGGAGATCGTCTTCCTCGACCGGACGGTCTGCTTCTGCTCCACCATGAACCGCATCGACCTGCCGCACCTGGTGTGGGCGCTGGAGTCGCTGGCGGCCGGCAAGGTCGTCAACCGCATCCAGGTCGACCAGGAGACCGAGCACTTCGCGAAGCTGGCGCTGGAGCGGATGTTGGCGTTGCCGTAGGGGTTTGCCGGGGGGCTGTGTTCGGTCGGCTGCGGGTTGTCTGCGGCCGGTCGCGCAGTTCCTCCCCCCAGACTCCGTCCGGGGGAACCCCCAGCGCCCTTTGGGGCGCGGCCACGTGCGGGCGCGGTCGTCCCGCAGGCTCCCAGGGCCCCTTCCGGGGGCGGCAGCGTACGGGCGCGGGGGGCGGGGCCCGGTAGGTACTCGGGTGGTGGTTACCGGGCCCGGCCCCCGTGTCAGGCGCGGGGGCGGACCAGGCCCGTTTCGTAGGAGATCACGACCAGCTGCGCCCGGTCGCGG
Source organism: Streptomyces palmae (assembly GCF_004684805.1). GTDB lineage: Bacteria > Actinomycetota > Actinomycetes > Streptomycetales > Streptomycetaceae > Streptomyces > Streptomyces palmae. The sequence continues at coordinate 7,645 of NZ_SRID01000234.1, read as the reverse complement.
GCGCCCAGCTTGGCCATGGTCCGGTTCACATGGGTCTTCACCGTGAGCGGGCTGACCGCCAGGCGCTCGGCGATCTCGTCGTTCGAGAGGCCGCCCGCCACCTGCACCAGCACCTCCCGCTCCCGTACGGTCAGCGCCGACAGCCGGGCCTCGTCGCACTCGCCGGGCGTCTGGGCACCGCCGCCCTGGGCCAGGAAGCGGGCGATCAGGCCCTTGGTCGCCGCGGGGGACAGCAGCGCCTCTCCCCCGGCCGCGATCCTGATGGCGGCCAGCAGCTCCTCCGGCTCGGCTCCCTTGCCCAGGAAGCCGCTGGCCCCGGCGCGCAGCGACTCGACCACGTACTCGTCCACCTCGAAGGTGGTCAGCATGACCACCCGCACCCCCGCCAGCTGGGGATCCTCGCTGATCATGCGGGTGGCGGCGAGCCCGTCGGTGCCCGGCATCCGGATGTCCATCAGCACCACGTCGGCGCCCTTCGCGCGGGCGACCGCCACCGCCTCGGCGCCGTCCGACGCCTCGCCGACCACCTCCATGTCCGGTTCGGAGTCGACCAGTATCCGGAACGCGCTGCGGAGCAACGCCTGGTCGTCGGCGAGTAACACCTTGATCGTCATGTGGGCTCCCCTCCCGTACGGGCCTGCAGAGGAAGTGTGGCCCGCACCCGGAACCCGCCCTCCGGCCGGGGTCCCGCCTCGCACTCGCCGCGCAGTGCCGCGACCCGCTCGCGCATCCCGATCAGCCCGTGGCCGCCGCCCTCCGCCGCCGCGGCGCCCTCGCCCGCCCCGTCGTCGTCCACGGTGACCTCCAGCCCCTTCGGCGACCGTACGATCCGCACCTCGGCGGTGGCCCGCTCCCCGGCGTGCTTGTGCACATTGGTGAGCGCCTCCTGCACCACCCGGTAGGCGGTGAGGTCCACGGCCGCCGAGAGCTGTCCCGGCCCCTCGGCCGGCTCCATCGCCACCCGCACGCCCAGACCGGCCCGGAGGAAACCGTCCACCAGCTGGTCGAGGACGCCCAGGCCCGGTGCCGGCTCGGTGGGCGCGGCGGGGTCGCCGTACTGCCGCAGCAGACCCACCGTGGCCCGTAGCTCGTCCAGCGCCGAGCGGCTCGCCTGACGGACATGCGCCAGCGCCTGTTTGGCCTGGTCAGGCCGGTTGTCCATGACATGTGCGGCCACCCCTGCCTGCACATTGACCAGCGCGATGTGGTGGGCGACCACATCGTGCAGCTCGCGGGCGATCCGCAGCCGCTCCTCGGCCACCCGGCGGCGGGCCTCCTCCTCGCGGGTCTGCTCGGCCCGCACCGCGCGCTCCTCGATGGCGGTCACATAGGCCCGCCGGCTGCGCACCGCGTCCCCGGCCGCCGCCGCCATGCCGGTCCAGGCGAAGATCCCCAGGTTCTCGGCGTTGTTCGCGGGCTCGCACAGGAAGGCGGTCCCGCTGACCACCACCACGGTGGCCAGGCCCAGCCGCCAGGTGGTCGGGCGGTCGGTGCGTGAGGCGACGGTGTACAGGGCCACCACCACGCTCAGCGCGATGGCACCGCGCGGCGGGCTGTGCGCGGTGGTGCCGGCGATCTCGGCCAGGGTGCTGGCACCGGTGATCGCGAGCACGCTGCGCGGATAGCGGCGACGGAGGATCAGCGCGCTCGCGGCCACCGCGCTGACCAGCACGAAGGTGGGGTCCAGCGGAGTGGCGCGGGGGCTGCTGACCGACGCGAGTACGGCGGTCGCGAAGACGCCCAGGGCCAGCACCGTATCCACCGCCAGCGGGTGCGCGCACAGCCAGCGGTGCCGGTGGGTCAGGCCCGGTCCAGCGGCGAAGGGGGTCACAGCGTCCAACGGTAAGCGCTGGCGTGCGGACCGTGTCCGTCCCCCGGCTCCCACCGAGCGCGACTCGGACAGGGGCGGCACTCCGGCACCCCGTCCGCCGGGGCGAAGGGGGCCTGAGCTCGGGCGCCGGGGCTCAGCCCGGGATGAGCCCCTCGTCGCTGAGCAGGGCCCGCACCTCGTCCAAGGTGGCGTCCGGGGCGGGCAGGATCAGCTCCGAGGGCTCCAGGGAGTCGTCCGGAAGCGGCTCGCCCACGCGGTGCACCTCGTCCAGGAGGGCCGTGAAGGTGCGCCGGAAGCCCTCCTCGTCGTCCCGCTCCAGCTCGGCGAGCAACTCGTCGTCCAGCTTGTTGAGCATGCCCAGATGGCTGTCCGCCAGCCGAACCTGCCCCTCCCCCATGATGCGTACGATCACGACGCCTCCTCGGAGAATCCCGTCCGGTGCCGGGCCGCGCCGGCGGTGGCGGCTACTGCTTGTCGAACCGGTGCTGGGTCCGCGGCTGCTCGGCGCGGTCCGGCTTGCCGCCCTCGATGGCCTGCTGGGGGCCGCTGCCGCCGGCCAGTTCGGCCTTCATCCGCTGGAGCTCCAGCTCCACGTCCGCGCCGCCGGAGATCCGCTCCAGCTCGGCGGTGAGGTCGTCCTTGGCCATGCCGGTCGGGTCGTCCAGCGCGCCCGAGGCCAGCAGCTCGTCGATGGCACCGGCCCGGGCCTGCATCTGCGCGGTCTTGTCCTCGGCCCGCTGGATGGCCATGCCGACGTCGCCCATCTCCTCGGAGATGCCGGAGAACGCCTCGCCGATCCGGGTCTGCGCCTGCGCGGCGGTGTAGGTGGCCTTGAGGGTCTCCTTGCGGGTGCGGAAGGCGTCCACCTTGGCCTGCAGCCGCTGCGCGGCCAGCGTCAGCTTCTCCTCCTCGCCCTGCAGCGTCTGGTGCTGGGTCTCCAGGTCCGCGGCCTGCTGCTGCACCGCGGCGCGGCGGGACAGCGCCTCTCGGGCCAGGTCCTCGCGGCCCAGCGCCAGCGCCTTGCGGCCCTGCTCCTCGAGCTTGGCGGACTGGCCCTGCAACTGGTTCAGCTGGAGTTCCAGGCGCTTGCGCGAGGTCGCCACGTCCGCGACGCCGCGGCGCACCTTCTGCAGCAGCTCAAGCTGCTTCTGGTAGGAGTAGTCAAGGGTCTCGCGCGGATCCTCGGCCCGGTCCAGGGCCTTGTTGGCCTTCGCGCGGAAGATCATCCCCATACGCTTCATGACACCGCTCATGGGCTTCGCGCGCCCCCTTCTGACGGACGAGACTCCGGCACACCTGACAGACCCAGACTACGGGCCCTGCTTCCATTACCGCACTGTTCGGGGAGGCTTCCACTCCTCCTGCAGGACGATCGGCGAGGCCGCTCCTCCGGCGCAGGGAGGACAGTTGCCGGATCGTTCCCCCTGGGGCTTCGGCCCACACCTCCGCACCCCGTACCCTTGGGTCCCGTGTTCCGAAGCCGTTCCAAGGAAGAGCAGGCCGCGCCCGCCAAGGCGACCGCCGCCGAGCCGCAGCAGCCCCGTGACCCGCAGGCGCCCAAGGGCCGCCCCACGCCCAAGCGCAGCGAGGCCCAGTCGCAGCGCCGCAGCCTGGCGAAGACACCGACCAACCGCAAGGAGGCCGCTCGCCGCCAGCGCGAGGCCCGACGGGCCGACCTGGCCCGGCAGCGCGAGGCGCTGGCCAACGGCGACGAGCGGTACCTGCCGGTCCGCGACAAGGGCCCGATCCGCCGCTTCGCCCGCGACTTCGTGGACTCGCGCTTCGTGGTGGCCGAGTTCTTCCTGCCGATGGCGGTCGTCATCCTGGTGCTGAGCATGATCCAGGCCGGCGCCATGCAGAGCTATGTGCTGCTGCTCTGGATGGTCGTGATCCTGATGATCGTGATGAACTCCGTGATCATCGGCATCCAGCTGAAGCGGCAGCTGCGGAAGAGGTTCCCGGACGAGAACCTGCGCGGCGCCGTGCCCTACGCCCTGATGCGCAGCCTTCAGATGCGGCGTCTGCGCCTGCCCAAGCCCCAGGTCAAGCGGGGAGAGCGGCCCTGAGCCAGCAGCCGTCCGGGTTCACCGGCGGCGGTACCTTCCATGCCGTCCAGGCCGTGGAGGAAGGCCGGCCGAGCGGTCTCGGCGGCCTGCGGAACATCGTGCGGCAGGAGTTGGTGGCCCGCCAGCTCGACGAGCGGATCGCCGCACGCTATGCGGTGGGTCAGCGGCTACGGGTGCTCGACGTCGGCCCCGGCCTGGGAATCCAGGCGCTGCGGCTGGCCCGCGCCGGACACCAGGTCACCTGCCTGGAGTCCGATCCGGCGGTGCTGGCGGCCCTGTGGGAGGCGCTGTGGGCCGAGCCGGAGGGCGTCCGCGAGCGGGTGCGGCTGGTCGAGGGGGACGTACGGGACACCGGGGCACACTTCCCGCCCGGCGCCTTCGACGTGGTGCTCTGCCACGGGGTGCTGATGTACGTGACCGAGCCGGCCCCGACGCTGGCCGGGCTGGCCCGGGTGCTGGCCCCCGGCGGTCTGCTGTCGCTGCTGGTACGCAACGCCGAGGCGCTCGCGATGCGGCCCGGGCTGGCCGGTGACTGGGACACCGCGCTGGCCGCCTTCGACGTCACCGAGTACACCAACCGGCTGGGCCTGCGGGTGCGCGCCGACCGGCTGGCGGACCTGACCGCCACCCTCACCGGGGTCGGCGTCCCGCTGGACACCTGGTACGGGGTGCGGCTCTTCACCGACCAGGCCGCGGACCACGAGGCCGTGCCGGGGCCCGAGCGGCTGGCCCGGCTGCTGGACGCGGAGGACCGGGCCGGACGCACCGACCCGTACCGGGCGGTCGCCGCGCTCCTCCACCTGTGCGCGGTGCGCCGGGTCTGAGCCCGGCACGCCACACCGGTCCGCACCGCACGGTGTCGCGCGCCGCGGAGAGCGACCGGGCCGACCTTCCCCCGTGACCGCCGGCCACGCCGGCCCCTCCCTGACCCGGACAGCCGACAGCCGTGGCCGAGCCCCGCGGGTGCGGGGACACTGCGGTCATGGACGGATCTCGCGCCCGCCGGCGCCCGCTGCCGGCCCTCGCCGCTCTGGGTGCCGCGACGCTGCTCACCGCCCCGGCCCTGGCCGGGTGCGGTTCGGGCGGGGGCGAACCCTCGCGGCACTCGCCCCCCTCGGTGTCGGTGTCCGCCCGGGCACCCGACCTGATGCGGGACGACCAGCGGCTCCAGGAGGGCTACCAGCAGACCGTGTCGGCGGTGCTGCCCTCGGTCGTACAGATCACCACCGGGAACAACCTCGGTTCCGGCGTGGTCTACGACAGCCAGGGCCATGTGGTGACCAACGCCCATGTGGTGGGGGACGCCAAGAAGTTCGAGGTCACCCTGGCCACCGGCCGGGGCACCAGGTCCGCCTCGCTGGTGGCCAGTTATCCGCCGCAGGATCTCGCGGTCATCAAGCTGGACGGGCCGCCGGAAGGCCTGAAGCCCGCGGTGTTCGCGGACTCGACCACGGTGGACGTGGGCCAGATCGTGCTGGCCATGGGCAGCCCGCTGGGCCTGTCCGGCACCGTCACCCAGGGCATCGTCTCGGCGGTCGGCCGCACCGTCAGCGAGGGCCGGGAGGACGGTGGCACCGGGGCCACCATCAGCGATCTGGTGCAGACCTCGGCCGCGATCAACCCGGGCAACAGCGGCGGGGCGCTGGTCAACCTCGCCAATCAGGTGGTGGGGGTGCCCACGCTGGCCGCCACCGCCCCCGACCAGGGGAACTCCGCGGCCGGCATCGGCTTCGCGATCCCGTCCTCCACGGTCACCAACATCGCGAACCAGATCATCACCCAGGGCAAGGTGACCTCGTCCGGGAAGGCGGCGCTGGGCATCACCGGCCGCACCCTCCTGGGCAGCGACTTCCAGCCGGCCGGGGTCGTGGTGGTCTCGGTGTCCAAGGACGGCGGCGCGAAGCAGGCGGGGCTGCGCAAGGGAGATGTGATCACCGCCGTGGAGGGCACCCGGGTCACCTCGATGAGCACGCTGGCCGAGGCGCTGGCGGACCACCGGCCGGGCGACCGGGTCCGGGTCACCTTCGAGCGGGACGACCACCGGCAGACGGTGGAGGTCCGGCTCGGCGAGCTGTGAGACCCGCCCCGGCGCGGTGCCCCGGGGCGGGTCTCACCCGGTACGGGTCAGGGGTGCAGGCTCATCGGCCCGTAGATCTCGGTGCCGTCCTCGAAGAGCCGCACCTGGTCCGCACCCCCCTCGGCGAGTTCCTTCCAGACCTGTCCGATCCAGGACTCGGCATCCCCCTGGGTGGCGAAGTCCTCGGGCTCCACCGCGGGAGCGGTCTCCGTACCGTCCGACTTCTCGAACCGCCACGTCCACGCCATGTCCGCCTCCTCGTTCTCGTTTCTCACGCGACGCTGCCCCACCTCTGACGGCGCGGTCTCGTCGTCGTCCCGTCGTCTGCGGTCGATCATGCCGGTCGCAGGCACCCCAGTAGACCTCTGGCCAGAGGCCGATCGCTCCAAACCGGCGCGGACCGGTCACCCCGTAGGGGGTGCCCCCGCGCGCCCCGCTCGCCGCGGCACGAGACGATCAGGGCGTGGAACTGACTCTGCTGGGCACCGGGGCGCCGGACGGGCTGCCGCGGCACGACTGCCCGTGCGCCGCCTGCGCCCTCGCGACCGGTGCGGAGGCGCGGGCCTCGACCGCGCTGCTGATCGACAACACCCTGCTGCTCGACCTCACCCCCGGCCCCGCCTTCGCCGCCGCGCGGGCCGGGCACTCGCTGATCGGGGTGCGGCAGGTGCTGCTGTCGCACCCGCACGAGGGCCCGGCCCTGGAGTACCCGGCGGGCCTGCCCGCGCCGGGCCGGGTTCCGGACGGCCGGGAACTGGCCCTGCTCAGCGGGCACCGGGTGCTCGCCGTGGCCCTGGACGCACCGGGCACCGGCTACGAGGTCACCGGCCCGGACGGCGACCGGCTGCTGTACCTGCCGCCGGGCGCCGCCCCGGCCGGGGCGGCGGACTCCGCCGGGCGCCTGGGCCCGTACGCCATGGTGCTGCTGGACGTGGTGGGGCGGCCGGACGCGCTGGCCCGGCTGCGTGCGTCGGGCGCCGTGGCGGCCACCACGGACGTACTGGCGGTGCACCTGGACCACACCGCGCCGCCCGGCCCGGAGCTGCACCGGCGGCTGGCGGCGGCCGGGGCGCGGGCGGTACCGGACGGCACCACGCTGATCGTCGGGGAGTACCACGAGGTGCCCGACCTGCCGCGCCGCACCCTGGTGCTGGGTGGCGCCCGGTCCGGCAAGTCGGTGGAGGCCGAACGGCGGCTGGAGACCTTCCCCGAGGTGCTGTACGCGGCCACCGGCGGCGGACGGGAGGGCGACCCGGACTGGGCGCGGCGGGTGGCGCTGCACCGCGAGCGGCGGCCGGGTGGCTGGCGGACCGTCGAGACCTGCGAACTGGTGCCGCTGCTGGCGGAGGACGGGCCTCCGCTGCTGATCGACTGCCTGGCGCTGTGGCTGACCGACGCCATGGACCGGGTGGGCGCCTGGGAGGACGCGCGCTGGCACCAGGGCGGCGAGCAGGCGCTGCGGGACCGGGTGGCGGAGTTGGTGGCCGCGGTGCGGGGGAGCCGGCGCACGGTGGTGGCGGTGAGCAACGAGGTCGGGTCCGGGGTGGTCCCGGCCAGCGCGTCCGGACGGCGGTTCCGGGATGAGCTGGGCCGGCTGAACGCGGGGGTCGCGGCGGAGTGCGAGTGTGTGGTGCTGGTGGTGGCTGGGCAGGTGGTGCCGCTGCGCGGGGG
>NZ_SRID01000233.1 GCF_004684805.1 Streptomyces palmae | reverse complement strand
GGCGGGCCGGGACCGCGGGCCCCGGTCGAGTCCCGTCCCGGGTCTCGCGGTCCCGGGCCTGGTACGGAACGGGGCCGAGCCCCGCCCCCTCGCGACCGCGGGGGTTTGACCTCGCGAGGCCTGCGCTTATCGTTCAGAGGACGTCAGGAGGATTCATGGAGCAGCCCCGTACCGGAACCGCGGCCGGTCCGCGGGTACCGCTGCAGCGGCACTCCGTGCGCCGCCAGATCCTGAAGGCCCTGCGCAGCGCGCTGGCCGGCGGCGAGCTGGTGCCCGGCGAGGTGTACTCCGCCCCGGTGCTCGCCGAACGCTTCGGGGTGTCCGCCACCCCGGTCCGCGAGGCCATGCAGCAGCTGGCCGGCGAAGGGGCCGTGGAGGTGGTGCCCAACCGGGGCTTCCGGGTCGCCCGGCGCAGCGCCCGCGAGCTGGCCGAGCTGGCCGAGGTGCGGGCGCTGCTGGAGGTGCCGGTGGTGCTCACCCTGGCCGAGACCCTCGACCCCGAGTGCTGGGCGGGTCTGCGCCCCTTCGCCGAGGCCACCACCCTGGCCGCGGCCAAGGGCGACCGGGCCGCGTACCTGGAGGCGGACCGCGCCTTCCACCAGGCACTGCTCGGCATGGCCGGCAACGAGCAACTGGTGATCGTCGCGGACGACCTCCACCGGCGGGCGCAGTGGCCGCTCGGCCAGGGGCGGGCGGCCCGTCCGGACCTGGTCGCGGACGCCGCCGAGCACACGGCACTGCTGGACGCGCTGGCCGCGCGCGACCTGATCGCGGTCGAGTCCCTGGTACGGGAGCACTTCGCCAGCGCCGCGTGAGGCCGCCGTCCGGCGCTCACCGGCGGGTGTCAGTGGGCACCCGAGGGTGTGGCCCGGGTGCCAAGGCATCCACGAGGGATGCGGGTCGGCGGGCTGTCAGGTGGTCAGCTCGGCGCACACGGTGTAGACGACGACGTCGGTCTCCATGGTGGCGGTGACGAACCGCACGTACCCGGTCCCGTCCGGATTCAGCCGCGTACCGGTCTCGTGCACGGGGCTGAAGAGCGCTTGACCGGCGACATCGCCGCCGACACTCACCGGCACCGAGCCCGCCGGGCACTGGGGGGCCGGGATGGGGGTGTTGTCCGGGGTGGCCGCCGGGATGTGCACGGTCTCCTGGACCACGGTGTAGGAGGCGACACCGGGAGGGCCCGCGGGGCCCTGAGGTCCTGCCGGGCCCTGGGGACCCGCGGGCCCCGCGGGTCCTGCCGGTCCTGCCGGTCCTGCCGGGCCCTGAGGTCCTGCCGGGCCCGGGGGTCCCGCGGGTCCTGCCGGGCCCTGGGGTCCCCTGCACACCAGGTGTGAGCCTTGGCGCTGGCAGGAACCCTTGCCGTCGCCTCCACTGCCTTCGCCGGCGAAGGCAGGCTGGGCGGCGACGGCGCCGATACCGGCGGCGGTGAGGGCGGCGAGCGCGACCGCGGAGAGTCTATGGGTGAGCGTCATGCAGTGGGCCTCTCGTGAGCTGCCTTCGGTCAACGCGCCTTCTGTGCACGTGATCGGATTTCCCTATTCCCCGGACCGGCCAGGGCTGGCCTCGGACCGGGCGGTGTCCACCTTCCGGGGCGGCGCATACCGGCACATGGGCTATGACCTTCCGGGTCCGCTCGACACCGCTCGCCCGGACCGCCTCGGGCGGTGCCCCCGCGGGTGCCGGGTCGCTCCCCGGCGCCTGGTCAGGCGGGGTCCGGTGAGTCGGGGGCGGGCTCGGTGTCCGGTGGGCCCGCCGCCTCCGCGGGGGCCGGGATGCCGGCCGGGTCCGCGGGGGTGGGGCGTAACTGCTCGGCCAGCCAGGACGGCACGCCGCCCAGCAGCCGGACCAGCCGGCGGGCCTCGGCGCGCAGCCGGCCCGCCTCGGGCTCCGGCATCACGTCGGCGAGGGCGGCCAGCGCCGGGGCGATGCCGATCAGAAAGCCCAGCTCCTCCCGGATCCGCAGCGACTCGGCGAAGCCGCGGCGGGCCTCCGGGAGGTCGCCGCACTGCTCGGCCATCGCGGCCAGATGCCGCCAGGTGAAGGAGCGCAGCAGCTGGTCGCCGTGGGTGGCCGCCCCGGCGTGGGCCCGCTCGAAGGCCGCCTTCGCCCCGGTCGGATCGTGTGCCAGATGGTGGGCGACCAGACCGCGCCGGAAGTCCAGCAGCGGGCGGGCCGGCGAACCCGGATCGATCAACGCGGCCGAGCGGCCCAGCGCGGTCCGCGCCTCGTCGGCCCGGTCGCGGATCCCGAACAAGGTGGAGGCGTACGCCAGATGGCCCCGCTCGCTGGCGGCGCGGCCCCGGGCCTCGTCGGTGTGGGCCAGCGCCTCGGCGCCCCGCAAGGCCGCCTCGGCCGCCGCCCAGCCGCGGGCGGTGAACATGCACTGCTCGGTGAGGAGCGAGGTGCGCCTGAGCGCGGCGCCCGGATCCACCGCGGCCTGCGGGGCCAGCAGCGCGGCGGCGTCGTCCCAGCAGCCGCGGGAGCGCAGCCGCCACACCGCGGTGTCCAGGGGGTCGTCCTCGGGGCCGGGGGATGAGTGAGGTGAATCCGACGATCCAGACCGTGACATGGCGGTGTCCGCCACTTCGCCCTCCCAAAGCACGCCGTCGAGCCGGAAGTCGTGCCCGCATCTCAGCACGGATCGAAGGGGGCGGCCAAGGGGTCGGTGTGAACGAATTCACAAAGCCGGGTGCCGGGAGCCTGGGTGGATCTTCGGCGCGCTCGCCAGGGACCGGCTCCCGCCCCCGCTAGCTCATCCGCAGGGCCAGGAAGAAGTCCAGCTTGTCCTCCAGGCGGGACAGGTCGCGGCCGGTCAGCTGCTCGATCCGGCCCACCCGGTAGCGCAGCGTGTTGACGTGCAGGTGCAGCTGGGCGGCGCACCGGGTCCAGGACCCGTCGGAGGCCAGGAACGCCTCCAGGGTGGGGATCAGCTCGGCCCGGTGCCGCTGGTCGTAGTCGCGCAGCGGGTCCAGCAGCCGGGCGGTGAAGGCCCGCCGGACGTCGTCCGGGACGAACGGCAGCAGCAGGACGTGGGAGGCCAGTTCCTGGTGGCCGGCCGCGCACACCCGGCCCGGCCGGGCGGCGGCGACCCGGCGCGCGTGCCGGGCCTCCTCCAGCGCGCCGCGCAGTCCCTCCGCCGAGTGCACCGCGGCGCTCACCCCCAGGGTGAGCCGGCCGTCCCCGGCCAGGCCGCGGGTGAGCGGCTCGCGCACCGCGGCCAGCAGCCGGTCGGCCTGGAGCGCGGCCGGCTCCTCGCCGTCCGCCTCGTCCGCCGGGCCGGCCGCGTCGGCCACCGCGGGCAGCGGGACCAGGGCGACCGCCTCCTCGCCGGTGTGCGCCACCGCGATCCGCTCCGTTGGCTCGGCGCCGGTGCTGTCCGGATCCACCAGCAGTTCCTCCAGCAGCGCCTGGGCCACCGCGCCGTGCGGGACCGGCTCCCCGGCGCCTTCCGCGTCGGGTAGTCCCCACTCGACCCGGGCCACCACCACCTGCCAGTGCGGGGCGCTGCCCAGGCCGGGCAGCAGCACGGGCGCGGCCACCCGCAGCCGGGCGGCGATCTCGGCGGGCGCGGCCCCGGCCTGCACCAGTTCCAGCACCTCCTGGGCGAGCCGGCGGCGCACGGTGCGGGCCGCGTCGCGGCGGTCCCGCTCCACCGCGATCAGCTGGGTGACCCCCTGCAGCAGGTCCAGCCGCTCGGCGGGCCAGTCACCGGCGTCCGCCGCCACCGCCAGCAGCCAGTCCGACAGCACGGTCTCGCGGGTGTCGCGCGCGCCGCCGCGACCGGCGCCGCGGACCGGGAAGAGGGAGTAGGTGCCGCCGCCCGGCACCGCCACCCGGTACGGCGCCCGCCGCCCGGCCCGTACCGCGGCCAGGTGCTCGCCGGCCAGCTCGGCGCGTACCGCGGCGGGCAGCTCGGTCCGGGCGCCGCCGGCCGGGGCGGCTCCGGCGATCTGCCGTCCGGTGGGGGAGAGCACCCAGGCGCTCAGGTCCAGGTCGGAGCCGAGCAGGTCCAAGATGACGTCCGGGCCGCCGCCGGCCGGTCCGGAGCTCATCAGCCGCCGGTGCCGGTCCACCACGGCGGCCAGGTCCCCGGCGCGCTCACCGGAGACCTGGCGCACCACATGCTCGGTTATGGAGGCGAACGCCACGTCCTCCACCACGGAGAACAGCGGCAGCCGGTGCCGGGCGCAGGCCCGCACCAGGTCCTCGGGCACGGCGCCCAGCTCCGCCTCGCCGGCCGCCAGACCGGCCACGCCGGCGGCCGCCAGGATGCGTACGAAGCGGTCCGAGTCGGCCGGCTCGCGGCGCCAGGCCAGCCCGGTGAGGACCAGCTCGCCACCGGCCAGATAGCGGCTGGGGTCGCGCAGATCGGTGGTCATCACGCCCCGCACCGTGCGGTCGAGCTCCTCTTCGCCGCCGAGCAGTCGCAGCCCGAGGGCCTTGGTCTCCAGCAGTGTGCGCAGCCGCATGTCGTTGCCAGCCGATCTCGTCGTGGTGGTGCGTGGGGTTTCCCACCGGTGGGGCCGGGGGGAGGAATGCCGGGGATTCCGCTTCCCGTCTTTCGTTCGAATCTACAAGACATGCCCCCTGGCCAGCCAACCGCTTCATGTGTTCGGTGACTGCACCGGGCGGGCCGGGCGTCGATGTACTGATCTCAGGCCACGCGCGGAGCCGCCGCGTCGTGCTGCCGTGGCGCCGTGCCGCCGTGCCGTCTTCGGGAGGTGATCCGTTGACCAGGGCGGCAAGAGGGAACCCGGGATCCCGCATCCTCCCACCGACACTTCGAGAAGAGACATCCATGGACTTCCTCCGCCCCGCCAGCTGGGAGGAGGCGCTCGCCGCGAAGGCCGAGCACCCCACGGCTGTGCCCATCGCGGGCGGTACCGACGTCATGGTCGAGATCAACTTCGATCATCGGCGGCCCGAGTACCTGCTGGACCTGAACCGCATCGGTGAGCTGAGCGAGTGGGAGGTCGGCGCGGACGGCGGCACGGTCCGGCTGGGCGCCTCCGTGTCGTACACCCGCATCATGGAGCAGCTGCGCGACCGGCTGCCGGGCCTGGCGCTCGCCGCGCACACCGTCGGCTCCCCGCAGATCCGCAACCGCGGAAGCGTGGGAGGGAACCTCGGCGCCGCCTCTCCGGCCGGCGACGCGCACCCCGCGCTGCTGTCGGCCGGCGCCGAGGTCGAGGTGGAGTCCGTGCGCGGGACCCGCCTCATCCCCGTCGAGGAGTTCTACACCGGCGTCAAGCGCAACGCGCTCCAGCCGGACGAGCTCATCCGGCGCGTGCACATCAAGACCGCGGACGGGCCGCAGCAGTTCTCCAAGGTCGGCACCCGCAACGCGATGGTCATCGCGGTGTGCGCCTTCGGACTGGCCCTCCACCCGCGCACCCGCACCGTGAAGACCGGGATCGGCTCGGCCGCCCCCACCCCGGTACGGGCCGCGGTGGCGGAGGACTTCCTCAACGCCGCGCTGGACGAGGGCGGCTTCTGGGACAGCGGCAAGCGCATCACGCCGTCGATCGCCCAGAAGTTCGCCGAGCTGTGCTCGGCCGCCTGCAACCCCATCGACGACGTACGCGGCAGCGCGAAGTACCGCCGCCACGCGGTCGGCATCATGGCCCGCCGCACCCTCGGCTGGGCCTGGGAGTCCTACCGCGACGGCGGCACCAGCAAGGGAGAAGCACAGTGCGCGTGACATTCACCGTCAACGGCCGCGAGCAGAGCGCCGACGACGTCTGGGAAGGCGAGAGCCTGCTGTACGTGCTGCGCGAGCGGCTGGGGCTGCCCGGCTCCAAGAACGCCTGCGAGCAGGGCGAGTGCGGCTCCTGCACGGTGCGCCTGGACGGCCTGCCGGTGTGCGCCTGCCTGGTCGCCGCCGGCCAGGTGGAGGGCCGCGAGGTGGTCACCGTGGAGGGACTGGCCGAGCACGCCAGGGAGCGCGCCGCCGGCTGCGCCACCGGCGCCTGCGGAACCGGCCTGGACGAGGCGAGGAAGTGGGCGGCGCGCCCATCCGACGGCGCTGCCGGCGGCGACCTCGCCCCGATCCAGCAGGCCTTCATCGACGCGGGCGCGGTGCAGTGCGGATTCTGCACCCCGGGCCTGCTGGTCGCCGCCGACGAACTGCTGGAGCGCAACCCCGAGCCCTCGGACGCGGACATCCGCGAGGCGCTCTCCGGCAACCTGTGCCGCTGCACCGGCTACGAGAAGATCCTGGACGCGGTCCGCCTGGCGGCTGCCCGTACCGGAGAGGCGGTCTGACCATGGACCATGCCCCGACCCGAGCCATGTCCGCACCCGCCGGCACCCCGGTGGGCCTCTCCCAGGGCAGCCACACCAGGGGCGGCGTCGGCGAGTCCACCCTGCGCCCCGACGGCACCCTGAAGGTCACCGGCGAGTTCGCCTACGCCTCCGACCTGTGGCACGAGGACATGCTGTGGGGCTGCACCCTGCGCAGCCCGCACGCGCACGCCGAGATCCGCTCCATCGACGTCTCCGAGGCCCTGGCCCAGCCGGGCGTCCACGCTGTCCTCACCTACGACGACCTGCCCTGCGAGGTGCGGCACTACGGCCTGGAGATCCAGGACACCCCCGCCCTCGCCCAGGGCCGGGTGCGCTACCACGGCGAGCCGGTGGCGCTGGTGGCCGCCGACCACCCGGAGACCGCCCGCCGCGCCGCCGCCAAGATCAGGGTCGACTACGCCGAGCTCCCGGTGGTCACCGACGAGGCCTCCGCCACCGCCGAGGACGCCCCCCTGCTGCACCCCGGCCGCGAGGACCACCACGCCGGCCACGTACCGCACCCCAACATCGTGCACCGCCAGCCGATCATCCGCGGCGACGTGGCCGCGGCCCGGGAGCGCGCCGATGTGATCGTGACCGGCGAGTACGAGGTCGGCATGCAGGACCAGGCCTTCCTCGGCCCCGAGTCCGGTCTGGCGGTGCCGGCCGAGGACGGCGGGGTGGACCTGTACATCGCCACCCAGTGGCTCCACTCCGACCTGCGGCAGATCGCCCCGGTCCTCGGCCTGCCCGAGGAGAAGGTGCGGATGACCCTGTCCGGCGTCGGCGGCGCCTTCGGCGGTCGCGAGGACCTGTCCATGCAGATCCACGCCTGCCTGCTGGCGCTGCGCACCGGCAGGCCGGTCAAGATGGTCTACAACCGCTTCGAGTCCTTCTTCGGGCACGTCCACCGGCACCCGGCCAAGCTCCACTACGAGCACGGGGCCACCCGGGACGGCAAGATCACCCACATGGCCTGCCGGATCGTGCTCGACGGCGGCGCCTACGCCTCCTCCTCCCCCGCGGTGGTGGGCAACGCCTCCTCGCTCTCCGCGGGCCCGTACGTCATCGACAACGTGGACATCGAGGCCATCGCGCTCTACACCAACAACCCGCCGTGCGGCGCCATGCGCGGCTTCGGCGCGGTGCAGGCCTGCTTCGCCTACGAGGCGCAGATGGACCGGCTCGCCGCCGAACTGGACATGGACCCGGTGGAGTTCCGGCAGCTGAACGCCATGTCGCAGGGGGCCGTGATGCCCACCGGGCAGGAGGTGGACGCGCCCGCGCCGGTGGCCGAACTGCTGCGCCGGGTCAAGGCCATGCCGATGCCGCCCGAGAAGCAGTGGGAGGCGGCCGGCGAGGCCGTGGACGTCCGGGAGCTGCCCGGCGGCCTGTCCAACACCACCCACGGCGAGGGTGTGGTGCGCGGGGTCGGCTACGCGGTCGGCATCAAGAACGTCGGCTTCTCCGAGGGCTTCGACGACTACTCCACCGCCCGGGTGCGGCTGGAGGTGGTCGGCGGCGAACCGGTCGCCGTGGTGCACACCGCGATGGCCGAGGTGGGCCAGGGCGGCATCACCGTGCACGCCCAGATCGCCCGTACCGAGCTGGGCGTGGCCCGGGTGATCATCGACCCGGCCGACACCCGGGTCGGCTCGGCGGGCTCCACCTCCGCCTCGCGGCAGACCTATGTCACCGGCGGCGCGGTGAAGCACACCTGCGAGGCGGTGCGCGAGAAGGTGCTGGAGCTGGGGCGGGCCAGGTTCGGCACGTACCACCCGGCCTGGGCCACCGCCGAGCTGCTGCTGGAGGGCGGCAAGGTGGTCACCGACGGCGGCGAGGTCCTCGCCGACCTGGCCGAGGTGCTCCAGGACGAGGCCGTCGACATCGAGCGGGAGTGGCGGCACCGGCCGACCGTGGCCTTCGACCGGCACACCGGGCAGGGCGACGGCCACGTCCAGTACTCCTTCGCCGCGCACCGTGCCGTGGTGGAGGTGGACACCGAGCTGGGCATGGTCAAGGTCATCGAACTGGCCTGCGCCCAGGACGTCGGCAAGGCGGTCAACCCGCTCTCCGTGGCGGGCCAGATCCAGGGCGGCACCACCCAGGGGCTGGGGCTGGCGCTGATGGAGGAGATCGTGGTGGACCCCGAGACCGCCAAGGTCCGCAACCCCTCCTTCACCGACTACCTGATCCCCACCATCCTGGACACCCCCAGCATCCCGGTCGACGTGCTGGAGCTCGCCGACGAGCACGCGCCGTACGGTCTGCGGGGCGTCGGCGAGGCCCCGACGCTGTCCTCCACCCCCGCGGTGGTGGCCGCCATCCGCCAGGCCACCGGCCTGGCCCTGAACCGGGTCCCGGTACGGCCCGAGCACCTCACCGGCACCTGAACCCCTCGGGCGGGGACCCGGCCGGCACCGCCGTGCCGCTCCGGGGCCCCGCCCGGCGGGCGACCGCCTCCCCGGCACCCCGCGTGCGGGCCCCGGGGGACAAACCCGCGGGCCCGGGGTTTTCATGTGGGTATCGAGTGCGGTGTTCCCCCGGACACCTGGGCCGGGATCCATCGAGCACGGGCCCGGCCGCTGCCGAGCCACCCGCACGCAAGGAGCTGATCACCCATGCTGGACATCGCCGCCGAGCTGCACCGCTGGTGCGAGGAGGGCCGCGACTTCGCGGTGGCCACCGTGGTGGCCACCGGCGGCAGCGCGCCCCGGCAGCCGGGCGCGGCGCTCGCGGTGGACACCGGGGGCGGCGCCGTGGGCAGCGTGTCCGGAGGGTGCGTGGAGGGCGCCGTCTACGAGCTGTGCCAACAGGTGCTGGAGACCGGCGAGACGGTCCGCGAGAGCTTCGGCTACTCCGATGAGGACGCCTTCGCGACCGGTCTGACCTGCGGCGGGAGCATGGACATCCTGATCACCCCGGTGCGGGCCGCCGACCCGGCACGCCCCGTGTACGCCGCCGCGCTGGCCGCCGCCGCCGCCGGCCGGCCCACGGCCCTGGTCCGGATCACCGCGGGCCCGGCCGCCCTGCTCGGCCGCACCCTGCTGGTACGCCCCGACGGCAGCCACGCCGGGACCCTGGCCGGGCCCGGGGTGACCGACGCCGCCGCGCTGGACGCCACCGCCGCACGGCTGGCCGGTGCCATGCTGGACGCCGGCCGTACCGGCACCGCGGCCATCGGCGCCGACGGCAGCCGCTGCGGCGCCCCGCTGGAACTGCTGGTGGAGTCCGGCCTGGAGCCGCCCCGCATGATCGTCTTCGGGGCCATCGACTTCGCCGGCGCCCTGGTGCGGATCGGCAAGTACCTCGGCTACCACGTCACCCTCTGCGACGCCCGGCCGGTCTTCGCCACCCCCCAGCGCTTCCCGGACGCCGACGAGGTGGTGGTGGAGTGGCCGCACCGCTACCTGGACGCGACCGAGGTGGACAGCCGGACCGTCCTGTGCGTCCTCACCCATGACGCCAAGTTCGACATCCCGCTGCTGGAGCGGGCGCTGAGGCTGCCGGTCGCCTATGTGGGCGCCATGGGCTCCCGCCGCACCCATCTGGACCGGCTGGCCCGGCTGCGCGAGGCCGGCGTCGGCGAACTCGAACTCGCCCGGCTGCGCTCGCCCATCGGCCTCGACCTGGGCGCCCGCACCCCGGAGGAGACCGCGCTCTCCATCGCCGCCGAGATCGTCGCCGACCGGCGGGGCGGCAGCGGGGTGCCCCTGACGGGCGCTCACACCCCGATCCACCACGACGGGGAGCCCCTCTCCGGGGCGGGCCGGTTCGGCTCGGTCGCCTGACCGGCGGGGCGGCACCGGGCCTCCTCCCGGGTCTCGGGCGATCCACTCCGGACCCGGCCACGCCCGCTCCGTCACCAGGGGGCGTCCCACGTCGCCGATGATCGGACGGGCCCGGTAGCGCCGCTCGCGGGTCGGCGGGCGCGTATGGCCGGGCGGTGCCGCCTGTGGGCCTGGCGGATCGGGCTCAGGGGTCCGACGGGGCTGCGCCGCTCGCGGACCGGCGGGCACGTGTCGCGGAACCGGCGGATCCGGCTCAGGGGGATCCCACCCCGGTGGGTGGCCCCGCGGGCCCCGCGCACACGTATGGCCGGGTGGCGGGCGGGTACCCGAAGGCGTGATGGGCCCCGTACCGCGCGGCCTGCCGAGACGTCCGCGGGTGCGGGGCAGTGGACGTACTCGATGCTCCAAGTACGGAGGTTTCCGATGATCCGGCAGCTCGATGACGGGGGCGGGTGGACCGCCACCTCCCCGCCCGTGCACCCCGACCCGGTGCCGCCGTCCCCGACGCCGGTACCCGGGCCGGGCCCCGATCCGGGCCCGCTGCCCGGGCCGACACCACCAGCACCGCCGCCGCCCGGGCCGTCCCCGGACCCGGTGCCCAGGCCGCCAGGCCCCGACCCGGTCCCGGACCCCTCGCCGCAGCCCGGCCCCCTCACCTGAGGCGCCCATGGTGGACCGGCACAGCCCGGTCCACCACGGCCGCCCCCGGTGTCCCCC
>NZ_SRID01000232.1 GCF_004684805.1 Streptomyces palmae | reverse complement strand
CCCGAGGACGTCCATGCGTCGCCGTACCGCCATAGCCCTGTCTGCCCTCACCCTCGCCGCGCTGGCGCCCGCCCCCGCCGCGCCGGCGGCGGAGGTACGGGACGGGGACCGGACGACGCTGCCGGGGATGCCGGAGCGGCTGCCGCCGGGGCAGGAGTGCACCACCCAGCAGGGGCGCCGGACCGCGGCGGCGCCGTGGACCCGGGGTGCGCTGGGCCTGGACCAGGTGTGGCGGCTGTCCCGGGGGCGCGGGGTGACGGTGGCGGTGGTGGGCACCGGGGTGAGCGACGATCCGGCCGTGCTGGCGGGCCGGGTGAAGGCGCTGGGCGCGGCGGGCCAGGACTGCGTGGGCCGGGGCACCTTCCAGGCGGGCCTGGTCGCCGGGGCGAGCCTGCCCGGGCAGGGGTTCTCCGGGGTGGCGCCCGAGGCGCGGATCCTGGCGGTGCGCGGCACCGGGCAGCGGGGTGAGCCGGATCCGGCCCGACTGGCGGACGGGGTGCGGGAGGCGGCCGAGGCGGGCGCCGACGTGATCACCGTGACCGCCCCGCTGGACGGCTCCGACCAGCGGGTACGGGCCGCGATGGCGGCGGCCCGCCGGGCGGACGCGCTGGTGATCGTCCCGGCGGCGGCGGACAGCGTGCCCTCCGGCCAGGAGAAGGCCAAGCCCGCCCCGGCGGCCCCGAAGGAGGCGCTGGCGGTGCTGGACACCGGCCCCCAGGGGGTCCGTCCGGAGCAGGCCCCGCCGTACACCCGGGCCGATCTGACGGCCCCGGGCGGCGCCCTGGTGGGTCCCGGTCCGGTGGGCGACGGCAAGTGGACGGCCTCCGGGTCCTCGCTGGCGGCGGCGGTGACCGCGGGCACGGCGGCCCTGGTCCGCTCCTACCACCCCACGCTCCACGCGGACCAGGTACGGCAACGGCTGCTGGCCGGCGCCTACCCGGGGAACATCCCGGCGCTGGACCCGTACGGGGCGGTGTCCACGGTCGTCCCGGACCGGACGTTCACCATCACGACCGGTACCAAGCCGGTGCGTCTGGCGAAGGACCCGGACACCGCGGGCGCCCGCGACACCGCCTACCTGATCACGGCCGCCGCCACCGGCACGATCCTCCTGGTCGGACTCCTCGCGGTGATCCTCCCCCGAGGCCGGGCCCGCGGGTGGCGACCGGGGCGGTACGACGGGTAGGTGCCGCCCGGCATGAGGTCGTCGATGCCGGAAGACAGCGGTGCCCCCGGACGTTGCCACCGGACATGAAGATCGGCGAAGCCTCCCGGGTGAGCGGTGTCAGCGCACGATCGTTGCGGCACTACGAGGACGAGGGGCTGATCGTCCCCGGCCGTTTCGACAACGGGTTCCGCGACTACTGCCAGTCCACGATCGACCGGGTGCTCGTCATCCGCTCGCTGCTGGAGTCCGGCCTGCCCGTGCGGTTGATCAGGGACGTCCTGCCCCAGCTGACGGGCGGGCACGATGCCGGCGCCGACGCGGTGTGTGGGGAGTTCCTCCACGAGGTGGAGAGCTACCGCGATCGGCTGGCCGCCCGAATCGCCCACCTCAGCGAACAGCAGGCGGCACTGGACGCCTATCTCCGTCAGGCCCGCCGCACCGGTTCCTGACACCCGCTTGACCTTGACGCAAGTGGCAGACTCCTACGTTCTCCCCATGGAGACCAACGAGCAGCAGACGGTACGAGCACTGGTCCAGCGGTCGCACCGGGGACCGGAGGACATGGCCCTCACGACCGATCGGCCCCGCCCCGCCCCGGGGCCCGGCGAGTACCTGATCCGCGTCGGCGCCGCCGGAGTCAACTTCGCGGACGTCATGCAGACCCATGGAACGTACGGAGGCGGCCCGCGGGCGCCCTACGTGGCGGGATTCGAAGCCGCCGGCGAGATCGTGGGCATCGGCCCGGACGTCGAGAGCCCGCTGCCGCTCGGTACCCATGTCATCGGCGTCGGCCCCGGCGCCTTCGCGCAGTACATGACGATGCCGACCGCCGGTGTCCTGCCCGTGCCGTCCGGCTGGAGCGACGCGGAGGCCCTCGGCCTGGTGCTGAACTGGGCCACCGCCTTGGCGGCGCTCAAGCCCTTGGGCGACATCAAGGCCGGTGAGGTGGTGCTCGTCCAAGCCGCGGCCGGCGGCGTCGGGCAGGCCGCCGTGCGGCTCGCCCGCCACTACGGCGCCCGCGTGATCGCCACGGCGTCACCGGCCAAGCACGCCACCGTCAAGGCGCTCGGCGCCGACGAGGTCCTGGACAGCCGACGCCCCGATCTGGCCGCGGAGATCACCCGCCTGACCGGCGGGGTCGACCTGGTCCTGGAATCGGTCGGCAAGGCCACCTTCGAGACCAGCCTGGCGGTCGCCAAGCCCTTCACCGGGCGCGTCGTCGTGTTCGGCGCCGCGTCCGGCGACGCCACCGTGACCACCCACGACCTGGTCTTCACCCACCACGCCCAGATCAGGGGCCTGCACATCGGCGCGCTGGCGACCGCGGCCCCGTCCCTCTACCGGTCGCTGCTCGCCGAGCTGGAAGCGCTCATCGCCCAGGGCGTCTACCCACCCGGCACGCCACGGGTCCACCCCCTGGCCGACGGACCGGAGGTGCTACGGCACCTCGAAGCCGGCCGGACCCACGGCAAACACGCCCTCGACCCCTGGCGCTAGGCACCCGCCCCCGCACGGCCACCGCGGCCGCGTGGGGGCGCCTCGTCTCTACCGCGCCTGTCCAGTGCGGCTGGATGGCCGGTAGCTCTCCTGGCCGCGTGTTCTTCACGGCGCCGCTGGCAGTCAGCAGCGTATGGCCCGCAGCCAGGCCCTGGTGTACTCAGGAAGGCAGGGTGGCGTCGAGGTACTCCTGCACCGGCCCGAACAGCCCGTACGGCACGTACTGCGGGATCTCGCTGCGAGCCACCCAAGCCAGTTCGGCCAGCTCCTCCGTGTCAGCGACATGAGCGGTACCGCCGAGCACCTCGCAGGCCGCGTACGACATCAGTCGCCCCGTCTTCGGGTGGACGCGCTCACCGAGCAGCTTCACAGCAGTCACGGTCAACCCGGTCTCTTCCAGGGTCTCCCGCACAGCGGCGTCCTCGCGGGCCTCGCCGGGCTCGACCTCTCCGGCCGGGAACTGCCAGGAGAGCTGTCCTTCGCTCACCCGGCGGCGCACCATCAGCACACGCCCCTCGTGCACGACGATGGCGGCGGCGATACTCGGGCGCTCGTCCAGGTTCTGCTGCGTCACGTCTGCTCCTCCAGGACGGCCAGGATGGGTGGAAAGATCGTATCGACGGGGATGAAGCGGGGCACCGCGTTTCTGGGTACCCACATGACGTCGACGTTCTCGGCCACGTCGCTGTTGGTGGCCTCACCGGCCAGGTACTCGCACAGGAAGTACTCGCACAGCACGCCGGTCACAGGGTGGAGACGGTTCCCGAGATGGCGCCGGACCGCGCAGTGGACACCCGTCTCGTCCAAGGTCTCCCGCACGGTGGTGGTCTCCGCCTTGCCTCCGGGCTTGATGACCCCGGCCGGGAACTGCCATGTGATTCCAGCAGCGGCGTCGTCCCGCCGGCACACCAGGAGGGCATCGCTGTCGCGGATGACCACCGCGATGGCCACCCGCAGTGCCTGCGCGCCTGGCGGTGTCGAGTCCACTGGGCTCCGTTCCTTAGCCAGCAGGAGTGCGAAGCGCTGTCGCGCAGCCGGAGAAGCCTGCTCGTGGGCCGTGTCGAGGAGCTGCTGCATCTCCCTGCGAGGCACGATGGACTCGTCGGAGTGCCAGGCGGCCACCGTCCTCACCGCGATGCCCAGGTGGGCGGCGAACTGTTCGTTGCCGAGTCGTAGGGCGGACTGCAGCAGACAGGCGTAGCCGCCGCTCCAGCGCTCGATCACGTCCACAAGACTGCTCCCTCTCGCCGCCTCGGTGCAGGGATCCGCGCGCCAAAAGTGCACTCCCACTGCACAGGCACTTCATGGCCACGCGAGGAGAGCCCCGGAAGAATCGGAATTACCAGGGGCAAGGAGTCACCTGAGGCTCAGTCCCTGGGAGGTGCGTGAGAGGCGCCAAAGCGCCAGTTGAACACGAGGAGATTCTAGGTGCCTACTCCCAGCGGATAGCGAAGACGGAGAAGTTGGCCGAATCGGGCCTATCAGTCGGTTGATCGGCCACACCATGGCCAGTGTTCGCCCGTTCGGGGCATTGCCCGCACGCCCGATCTGCCCTGCCAGCGCCGGTAACCTCAGAAGAGGCGGCTGATCAACCGTCATGTTCGTTTGCCAGCAAGGCGAGAGGGAGTCAATGACCGAGGTTCAGGCACACACTGTCGAGCGCACGCTCGTCCTGCTCAAGCCCGATGCGCTGGCGCGTGGCCTGGCAGGAAGGATCATCACTCGATTCGAAGACGCCGCGCTGAAGATCGTCGGCACCAAGATGAAGTGGATGGACGGCGAGTTCACCCGCCAGCACTACTTCGACCTGGAGGAACGGCTGGGTTCGGAGGTCTACAACGTCACAGCGACGTTCATGCAGCAGGGGCCGGTCATCGCCCTAGTGCTGGAGGGCTTCGACGCCATCGCCACCGTCCGCAAGATCGTCGGTAGCACCTACCCGAACCAGGCTCCGGCCGGCACGGTCCGGGGGGACTTCTCGCACTACAGCGCGGCGGCCAGCATCGCCTCGGGCAAGGCGGTCGCGAACCTCGTGCATGCCTCCGGCAACGCGGAGGAGGCCAAGCAGGAGGTGGAGCTGTGGTTCGGCAAGGAAGAGCTGCAGGACTACAAGACGCTGGCCGAGATCTACACGTACTAGCAGGCGGGCCGCGGCGTCACTGTGGGGATGCCGGGGCGTTGTTCACCACTGGGGCACGACCGTCTGATCCGAGAGGGCACCATGACCAACCTGACCCGCCTGGTTTCCACCGACGAACTGGAGTCGGTCTTCCAGCGTGAGCTGGCGACCGACCGATGGGCCGCCACCGAGACCGCGTACGCCCTGGCTGCACGCCACCGCGACCTGGGCAACTGGCCCGCGTCGCGTGAGTGGGCCCAGCAGTGCCTGCGTCTGCTGGAGGGCTTCCCCAGCGAAACGGAGGAGCAGGTCGCCACCGGCCGCACGTCGGTCGGAGGCGTCCAGCTCCCGACATTCCTGCACTCGGGAGTCGTCGAGGAGCGCTTCGGCACCCTCAGCTGACACCCACCGATCCGCCGGGGTGGTGCGGTCGGCACCCGCATCGGCCGCATCACCCCCGCTCGACCACCAATCCCATAGCGATCACCCGCCCGGACAGCCCATGCATGGCATAGTCCGGCTGGCTTCGCCATGCCTGAAACGAGGAGGCAAAAGCCCCGTGGCCGTCGAGATCGAGATGCGAGCCCGCTTCACCAAGGAGGCCCACGACCAACTCGTCACCCGCCTGAAGGCGGAAGGGGAGGACCTGGGCCAGGACGACAAGCACATCTACTTCTACGTGCTCCCCGACCAGCTCCTGAAGGTCACCGACAACACCGCTGCCGGTACTGCAAAGATCACCCTGAAGGGGAGCAAGATCGGCCAGGGCGCGGCCTTTGCGGAGACCGAGTTCGCCATCGCCCCCGCTGACGTTGCCGCCGCGGTGAAGGTGTTCAACGCCCTCGGGTTCGAGACGGCCATGCACGAGGCGTTCAACTTCCGTCACAACTTCCGCTTCGACGACGTCGAGATCGCGGTCAAGTGGAGTGAGGCGTGGGGTTACCACGCTGAGTTCGAAGTCCTGCTGGAGGACGGCGCCTCGGACGCCGCCCACGCCGAGGCGGAGGCCAGGATCACGGACGTCGCCACGGCGCTCGGGGTGACCTTGATGACGGAGCAGGAGCTGGCCGACTTCACGGCCGCCTTCGAGGCCGCCGAGAAGGAGCGCAAGGAGCGCGAACAGCAGGCCGCGCCGATCCGGTAGGGAACATCACCGCGTAGACCACCAAGGGGGTGGGCACGAGTGAACACGACCCCGTTGACCGCAAGTCTGATCGACCTGGCTGCCCGAGGGCAGCTCCCGCTCCACCAGTACATGGACCAGGCCACCGTCGCGTGGATCGGCGACAACAGGCCCGACCTTCCACCGACTCCGGCGCCCGCCTTGCGCCCGCTGTCGAAGGAGCTGCTCGCGTACGACGGGCTGCCCACCCGGTGGTGGGCGGACCCCCGCCTATACACCTCGCTCCACGGCGTACGGCACGCCATGAGGACGGCGGCGCTCGCCGCCGTCCTCGCCGAGGCGAACGGTTTGGACGACACCGACACCGCCACGGCCGTCCTCGCCGCCGCCGGACACGACTGCCAGCGATGGCACGACCAGGACGACCGCGGACATGGCGCCCGCGCGGCCATCTGGCTCGCCGTGAACGCCGACACCGTCTGGGGCCACTTCGGTCTCACCGCCAGTCCACGGCAGATCGTCCAGGCGGCAACCGCCATCCGCCTGCACGACGTGCCCTACGAGGCGTTCACCGCCGACGACCAAGCCGACCACGCCCGGGCCGAGCGCATCACCGACGTGGTCAAGGCCGCCGATGCCCTGGACCGCTACCGCCTGCCGAAGCTGAAGTGGTGGCCGGATGCCCAGTACGTCCGCGAGCCCGCCTTCGACCAGCTGCGTGGCCTCGCCTTCGACCTTGTCCTGGTCTCGGAGCGCGCCTACCTCGCCGGGGCCAACGGCACTGCGGCCGTCCGCTACGCACTCGCCGAGAAGGGCCTGGTCTGACCATGGACTTCCTCGACGCTTACCACCTGTGGGCCGACGCCCATGCCTTCTTCGACTCCACCCTCGTCCCCAGCCCTGCCGGCCACGCCGACCCGCTCGCCGCCCAGGCTGCGGGCTGGCAGCGACGTCTCGCCGAGGAGACCCCGAACGGCCACCTGCTGCGACAGAACGCCCTCTTCGAGGCCCTGAGCGGAGACGGCAAGCTGAACCTGCTGCATGTCACCCATGCCCTGGAGGAGATCAGCAGGCAGGGAGTGCTCTACCCGTCGGGCGGCTGTCTCGTCGGAAGCATCTACTGCGCGCCGCTCACCGCGACTGATCAGGGCTTCCGCATGCACAACCTCGGCGCCTACGTCCTGACGAAGGAAGCTCCGGCCTTCCTGACCAAACTCGGCGTCACCGACCGCGTGCCCACCCCGCTAATCTTCGAGATCGAGACCCCGCCGCAGGCGTACCGTGGGCTCGCCGGTGTGGACTACCTGCGGCTCGGCCTCATTCACCTGCAGATCTACACCCACCTCGAATACCTGCTGAGCAAGAACGAGCGGCACCAGCTGCGCGAGACGGTCGTCGGCAGGGTGAAGAACTCGGCCGCCTTCCTCGCCACCGCTGCCGCCATCGCCTACCAGGGCACCCGTGTCCACGCCGAGCCGTTCCTGAGGCTGCTCGACGAGACGATCCCTCGGCTGCCGATCCTCGGCTACCTGTACTTCGAAGCGGTCGCCGAGTACCTGATGCTCCACTCGACGTCCCACCACACCCAGCGCCTGGCCGAACTCGGCGAGCTGAACAACTGGCTGTACAAGGAGATGCTGTTCGCTTCCTTCCCCGCGATGGCGGGAAAATTCGACCTCGCAAGATTCCGCCCCTGCCCTAAGCAGCTGGCCGCCCTCATCCACCAGGTCGACCCAACCATCGACACCAGCCACGCCAGCGCGTACCTGGTCAAACGGATCAGCTACCTCGCCGCCGCCCGCCTCTTCGCGCCCGGCGACGCCCCCGAAGCCTGGCACCACACGCGCTGGGAGTTCGACTCCCTCGCCACCCAGCTCGGACCGCTCCTCGGTCACCTCATCCACCGGGAACTGCGCACCTTCGGCCGCTACCCCGACTTCTACTTCTACTTCGACCAGCACAAGGCGCTGCAAGCCTGGAACTACTGGAACCACATGGACATCGTCGCCCCGTTCAACGGCACGATGCCCAAGGGCGAGATCGGCATCAACCCGGCCTACCCCAACCTCGACTACCGCGTCTGGCGCGCCGAGCAGGACGATGCCGGCCACCTCCACCAGGCCGAAGAGCTCTCGCTGACCATCGCCCCGCGGCTGGTGGACATCAAGTACACCCTCATGCGCAACAACCAATGGGCCGCCCCCGCGCCCAGCGTCGCCTGATCACCGCACCCGTCACCCGCGTTCCGCCCCACCCCAAGCAACCTCACACGCAGGAGACCCGTGATGAGTCCCTCCGGCATGCCCTCGGTCGACCTCCTCGGCGAGCAGATCGACTCCGTCCTCGCTGACCCCGCCACCACCCATGGTCTCGCCCGCATCCTCCGGGCCGCCGCCAAGGAGATCGCACTCCACCGCTATCACCACGCCAGCCGGCGCGCCTGGCCCAACGGTCGGATCGACGACAAGCCCCTCAAGATCCAGATCGGCGGCGGAGCCCATCGCATCGACGGCTTCTTCAACATCGACCTCGTCCCGCCGGCCGACCTCCTCTGGGACATCCGCGAGGGCATCCCCCTCCAGGACGAGAGCACCGACGAGATCTTCTCCGAGCACTTTCTGGAGCACATCGACTACCCACGCTCGGCCAAGCACTACGTCCGCGAGGCCCACCGCGTCCTCGTGCCGAGCGGCCGGATCATCACCGGCGTTCCCGACGCCGCCTTCGCCCTGAGCCAGTACCCCGGCCCCCTTGACGCCACCGACGAGACGATCGAGCGCTGGTACGCCAAGCGCAACTGCCGTGGCGACATCAACACGCGGCTCGACCTCGTCAATCTCGTCTTCCGAGACCAGGACGACGACCCCACGTACACCCCGCACCTGTGGGCCTACGACCACGAGAAGCTTGTCCAGCTCTTCACCGAGGCAGGTTTCACCACCGTCGCACCCTGGACGTTCGACCCCGCTATGGCCAACCCCAAGCGCCGCTGGGGCAGCGTCTACGTCGTCGCCATGAAGTAGAGCCCTCAAGTAGCCCGCGAGTCCGGGATGCGCGGTTTCCTATCCGCCCCGGGCTCGCGGGCCTCCACCTACGCCATGGCGCCAAGCACCCGACTAGCCGCCGAGAGAGCCGCACACGAACCAGGCCCCGGTCGACTCCGGGTAATACAAACGACCCTCGCTGTAGGAGGGCCGCTTGTATTACCCGGAAACGGTTCAGCGCGCCGCGACTGCTCCCAGGCTCAGTCCTCCTCGCGTTCCTCGATCGGTGCCGGCAAGGCCAGTTGCAGGAGGCCCACCTTGCGGCGGACCACGCTCTGGGCGCGGCCCGGGGGCAGGGTGCGTCCCTTGACGCCGTCGAGGACGTGGCCCTCCGAGGGCGGGCAGGAGAGCAGCAGCGCGGAGGAGTTGACCTCCTGCATCTTGCGGAGCAGCGCGTCCTGGCGGCCCGCCCCGGCCGTGGCGCGGGCGACCACCATGTGCAGCCCGACCTCGTAGCCGAGCGGGAGGTGCGGCAGCAGCGGTTCGAAGGGGCCGTCGAAGCCCGAGCCGACCATCTCGTAGTCGTCGACCAGGACGAACAGGCGGGGCCCGGCCCACCAGTCGGCGCGCCGCATCCGGGCGGGGGAGATGTCCTGCCCCGGGGTGCGTTCGGCCATCGCGCGCGCCACCCCGCCGACGTACTCCCGCAGCGGGTCGGCGGAGACCGCGTGGCCCAGCCGGTACTCCTCGGGGATGGCCTCGATGAGCTCCCGGCGGTAGTCGGCGACCAGGAAGCGCACCTGGTCGGGGGTGTGCTGGGCCATGACCTGCTGGGCGATCAGCCGCAGGGCGCTGGTCTTGCCGCTCTCGGTGTCGCCGGCCAGGAACAGGTGCGGGCTCTGGGTGAAGTCGTGCCACACCGGTTCCAGCTCCGCCTGGTCGAGGCCGATGGCGATGCGCAGCGGCTCGGTGGGCTCGGGCAGCTCGGACGCCTCCAGGTGGGTGGGCAGCATCCGTACCGGGGGCGCGGCGGGCGCGTCCCAGCTCTCGGCGACCGCCTCCACCAGGTCGGCCAGGGCCTCCGAGAGGTCCTCGGCCCGCTCCTGCCCGTCGATGCGGGGCAGTGCGGCCAGGAAGTGCATCTTGTCGGCGCTCAGGCCCCGGCCGGGGATGGTGGGGACGGTGCCCGCCTTGCGGATGTCGATGCCGGAGTCCATGGGGTCGCCCATGCGCAGCTCCAGCCGGGTGCCGATCTGGTCGCGCAGCGCGGAGGAGACCTCCACCCAGCGGGAGGTGCTGATCACCAGGTGGATGCCGTAGTTGAGGCCGCGGGCGGCGATCCCCTGGAAGGTGTCGAGCTGGTCCATCATGTCGGCGCGGACCGTGGACCAGCCGTCCACCACCAGGAAGACGTCGCCGAACGGGGAGTCGGGGAACTCCCCGGCGGCCCGCCGCTTGCGGAAGGACGCCATGGAGTCGATGCCCTGCTCCTGGAAGAACAGCTCGCGGCGGTTGAGCAGGGAGTTGACCTCGGCGAGGGTGCGGGAGATCCGTTCCCGGTCCAGTCGGCCGGAGACGCCGCCGACATGGGGCAGCCCGGCCAGCGCGGAGAGCGCGCCGCCGCCGAAGTCCAGGCAGTAGAACTGCACCTCGCGGGGGGAGTGGGTGAGGGCGAGGGCGCAGATCAGGGTGCGCAGCAGGGTGCTCTTGCCGCTCTGCGGGCCGCCCGCCACGGCCACGTGCCCGCCGGCGCCGGAGAGGTCGACGGTGAGCAGGTCCCGTACCTGTTCGAAGGGGCGGTCCACCAGGCCGACGGGGGCCCGGAGCAGCCCGCGGTCGGGGGAGCCGGCGGTGGTGAGCCCGAAGTCGGGGTCCGGGGTCAGCGGGGGCAGCAGGGCGTCCAGGCTGGGCG
>NZ_SRID01000231.1 GCF_004684805.1 Streptomyces palmae | reverse complement strand
CGGCGGACGGTCGGCCGGGGCCGCCCCGGAGCGCGGGGGGACGGATCCTGACCGCGGGGCACCCCGTGGGCGGGGTCACCCCGCCCACGGGACCGCCGAGCCGGGTGTCACTCCGTCACACGGCCGTGGCTGTGCCGGTCCTGGACGACGCCGCCCTTGGCCGCGCCGCCCCGGGTGGCCGCCTTCTTCACGGGCTGGTGGAGCGAGCTGAGGTCATGGGCGTAGGTGCCCACCAGGTTCGCGATCACATCGATGTTGTTGTCCAGGGCGGTCATGTCGATGTTGGAGAGGTCGTCGCACGCGGCGTGGTAGCACTCGTCGTACGCCTTGCCCGCGGTGCCGCCGTACTTCGCGGCCTGCTCGGGGGTCTTGATCACTTCCGCCCCGGTGTCGGTGCCGCCCGCCGGGATGCCGGCCTCGATGAACGGGCCGTAGTCAGAGCGCCCGGTGAAGTCGGTGCCCTCGTGCGGGACCCCGCGGCCGTCCATGAAGCTGTTGATCAGCTTCTCGATCTGGGCGGACCCCTCAGGGCCGGGGCCCGCGCCGGTCTGGTCGGAGTCGTCACCGTCGAAGACGAACTGCGCGTAGTTCGGCGAGGCGATCATGTCGAAGTTGAGGTAGGCCGCGATCTGCCTGCGCTGCGCCTCGGGCAGCTTGCCGACGTACGCCTCGGAGCCGAGCAGTCCCAGCTCCTCCGCCGACCACCAGGCGAACCGGATCTTGTGCGCCGGCTTGTCGTGCGCCTTGGCCAGCTGGAGCGCGACCTCCAGCAGTCCGGCCGAGCCCGAGCCGTTGTCGTTGATGCCGGGGCCGCCCGAGACCGAGTCCAGATGGGCGCCGAACATCACGGTGCTGTCGGCGTCGCCGCCCTTGGTCTCGGCGATGACGTTGTCGGTGGTCCGCTTCTCATGGAACTCGCGGATCTCCAGATTGACCGTCACCTCGCCGCGCGCGGCCTCGGCCATCAGCGCCTCACCGTCGGCCTGGGTGATCCCGCCGGTGGGGACGCGGCCCGCGTCCGGGTCGCCGAGGGTGCCGGAGAGCGCGCCGTCGGTGTTGTTGTAGATGATCGCGCCCACCGCGCCCGCGTCGGCCGCCGCGGCCTGCTTCTCCGCGAAGGTGCAGCCGCCGCGCTTGATCAGGGCGATCTTCCCGGTGAACGCTCCCGCGGCGTAGTCGCCCGGCTCGCAGCCGGTGGTGTCGTCCACCGGGACCGCGGCCACCGCGGCCCGTATCCCGCCCTCCGGCGAACTCCTGGTGTACGTCATGGTCTTCACCGACAGCTCGCGCGGCGTCGGGGAGACCACCGACAGCTTCTCCGCCAGGGTCTGCACGTAGATGAAATCGAAGGGGTCGTAGGAGACCTTGTAGCCCGCCTTGCGCAGCAGCTTGGCCACGTACTCGGTGGAGGCGACGTGACCGGGC
Organism: Streptomyces palmae; assembly: GCF_004684805.1. Taxonomy (GTDB): domain Bacteria; phylum Actinomycetota; class Actinomycetes; order Streptomycetales; family Streptomycetaceae; genus Streptomyces; species Streptomyces palmae. The sequence continues at coordinate 9,442 of NZ_SRID01000231.1, read as the reverse complement.
GAACCGGCGGCCCGGTTGCCGTCCGAACGTTCCGCGATCTCCTGAAGCTTCTCCAGATGTCTGCGGGCGTCGGCCGCGGTCGATTTCTTGACCAGGTGCCGAGCCAGCCGAGTGGCCTGCTTGGCGTCATCGCCGCCGCGGGCGGTGGCGCCGGCGGAGGCCGGTGAGGCGGCGGATATCAGCAGCGGAGTGGCCAGTGCCACGGCGGCCAGCGCGGCGATCGCCCGGCGGGTGGGCGGGAGCGTGCGTATGTCCACGGACGTGATCCTTCCCGGCAGAGACCGGTGCGCCGGTGCGCCCCGGTGAGCATCGCTGCATCCTGCCCAGCCAGGGCGGCGGGGATGCATCAGGGACGGGAGTCGGGTGCCGTTCCGCGGGGCGGGTGCGGCGCACCCGGATCGGCGGCCCGGTGGGCGGTCCGGACCGGGCCCGGTTCGGCGGCCCCGGGCACTCCCTCGCCACGGTCCTCAACCCCCCTTGGCGGCCCGCTTGGCCTCCTGTTTGTACGCGCGGACCTTCGCCAGTGAGCTGGGGCCGGTGATGTCCGCCACCGAGCGGTAGGAACCGGCCTCGCCGTACGGTCCGGCGGCCTCCCGCCACCCCTGGGGCCGGACGTGGAACTGCTTGCCCAGCAGCGCCACGAAGATCTGCGCCTTCTGCTTGCCGTAGCCGGGCAGCGCGTTCAGCCGGGCCAGCAGCTCCCGGCCGGTGGTGACGTCCCGCCAGACCGCGGCGGCGTCACCGTCGTACTGCTCGACCAGATGGCCGCAGAGCTGCTGCACGCGCCTGGCCATCGCGCCCGGATAGCGGTGCACCGCGGGCTTCTCGGCGAGCAGCGCGCCGAACCGCTCCGGGTCGTAGACCGCGATCTCGTGCGCGTCCAGGTCCTCCCGGCCCATCCGCCGCGCGATGGTGTACGGACCGGAGAACGCCCACTCCATCGGTACCTGCTGGTCCAGCAGCATCCCGACGAGCAGGGCCAGCGGGCTGCGGCCCAGCAGCGCGTCGGCCTCCGGCTGCTGGGCGAGTCGAACGGTGCTGTCCATAGGCGTCCGGGGGTGTACGGGGGTCCGTCGCACCCCGGCCTCCTTCCTGCCGCTCCTGCCGCGCCGCGGTCCAATCCCCCCGCGTCATCGGTCCGTTCCCGGGGGCCGGTCCATCTCCCGCGTCCCGGTCCGTCCCCCTAGGCCCGGTCCGACTTCCGGGTGTCGGGCCGGCCTCCGCGCCGTGGCGCCCGCGGGCCGCGTCCGTGCGCCGCGTCGGCCGTCCGCCGTCCTGGGGCCATTCTCCGAGGGGTGCGCCGGGCCCGCCACTCAACGTGGCGGCCGGTCACCCGGTGCGTATCGCGTACCCGTCCAGTGCCGGGGCCAGCAGGTCGAAGGCGGTACGGGCCCGCTCGGCCACCTCGGCGGCGATCAGGTCGTCGTCCTGGCCGGCGAGGGTGCGCCGCTGCAACTCCGTGAAGAGCACCCGGTAGACCCCGCTCAACTGGGCCGCGACCACCCGGGGTACGACGTCCTCCGGGGAGCTGCCGGTCTCCGCGGCGAGCGTGTCGGCCAGCGCCTGCTCCCGCCGCTCGTGCAGCTCGCGCAGCCGGGCCAGCAGGGTGGGGCTGTCGGCGACCATCCGGGCGAACGCCGGGCCGGAGAAGCCGATGACCTGGTCCCGGCGGTCCACCGCGGTGAGGAAGGCGCGCCGCAGGGCGGCCAGCGCGGATTCCCCCACGGCCCGGCCGGCGACCGTCTCGGCCGGGCCGGCGACGAACTCCTCGGAGTGGTCGAGAGCCAGGTCCTCCTTGTGCGGGAAGTAGTTGGTGACCGTCATCTTGGCCACCTGGGAGGCGGCCGCGATGTCCGCGATGGTCGTCGTGTCGAAGCCGCGCTGCAGGAAGAGCCGGGTGGCCTGGTCGGAGATGGCTCGGCGGGTCGCCCGCTTCTTCTGCTCGCGCAGCCCCGGCGCGTCGGCGCTCATGTCTTCGGCCTCCTACCGGCGATTTTTAGGTCGGACCTCATTTTATGTTGACACCTTCGAAGGTTCGTCCTAATTTTATGTCGAGCACAAGAAAATCGCCAGGGGGGACCCAATGCGCATCAACACCACCACCGTCTCGCTCACCGTCGACGAGGTGCCCGCCTCGGTCGAGTTCTTCACCCGGCACTTCGGCTTCCAGGTGGAGATGGAGGCGGATGGCTTCGCCTCGCTGGGCCGGGAGGGCGCCCCCAACCTCGTGCTGCTGCGACGCGGCATCGAGGTGCTGCCGGAGGACCTCCGAGAGCAGCGAGCCGCGGGCGTGATCATCGCCTTCACCGTGGACGACCTGGCGGCGGAGGAGGCGCGGCTGCGGTCCGAGGGGGTCGCCATCACCCTCCCGATCAGGGAAGAGCCCTGGGGCGAGCGGCTGTTCATGGTCACCGATCCCAACGGCGTCATAGTCGAGCTGGTCGAGTGGGTCACCCCGGCCGGCCAGGCGGAGTGACGGGTCCGCGCCCGGCGCCGGGGCGTGTCCAGCGTTTTCCGGGCGCTTCACTCGTAGGGGTTGATCTGGGCGGGGGGCTGCGTGGTGGTCCGGGGACGGGGGTAGCGCTGCCCCCGTTGTCCGAGGTCGTCGGCTCCCGCCCGTGCGGGGGCGCGGCGGATTCTGGGGAGGGTCCGGATACCGATGAGCCAGCCGTTCGTGCTGCCGCAGTTCTACATGCCGTATCCCGCGCGGCTGAACCCGCATCTGGAGGAGGCCCGGGAGCACTCCAAGAAGTGGGCCCGCCGACACGGGATGCTGGAGGGGTCCGGGGTCTGGGAGGAGAGCGACCTCGACTCCCACGACTACGCGCTGCTGTGCGCGTACACCCATCCGGACTGCGACGGCCCGGCGCTCTCGCTGGTGACGGACTGGTATGTGTGGGTCTTCTTCTTCGACGACCACTTCCTGGAGCTGTTCAAGCGCACCCAGGACCGGGCGGGCGGCAAGGAGTACCTGGACCGGCTGCCCGCCTTCATGCCGATGGACCTGTCCGCGCCTGTTCCGGAGCCGCGGAATCCGGTCGAGTCCGGGCTGGCCGACCTGTGGGCCCGCACCGTCCCCGCCATGTCGGCGCAGTGGCGGGCCCGGTTCGCGGAGAGCACGGAGAACCTGCTCAACGAGTCCCTCTGGGAGCTCTCCAACATCAACGCCGACCGGATCCCCAATCCGGTGGAGTACATCGAGATGCGCCGCAAGGTGGGCGGCGCGCCCTGGTCCGCGGGGCTGGTCGAGTTCGCGGCGAACGCCGAGGTCCCGGCCGCGGTGGCCGGCTCACGGCCGCTGCGGGTGCTGAAGGACAGCTTCTCCGACGCCGTCCACCTGCGGAACGACCTGTTCTCCTACCAGCGGGAGGTGGAGGACGAGGGCGAGTTCAGCAACGGCGTGCTGGTCCTGGAGACCTTCCTGGACTGCACCACCCAGGAGGCGGCGGAGGCGGTCAACGACCTGCTCACCTCACGCCTTCAGCAGTTCGAGGACACCACCCTGACCGAGCTCGGGCCGCTGTTCGCGGAGACGGGTCTGCCGCCGGACGAGAGCGCGCGGGTGCTGGCCTATGTGAAGGGCCTGCAGGACTGGCAGTCCGGCGGGCATGAGTGGCATCTGCGGTCCAGCCGCTATATGAACGAGGGCGCCGTGACCTCGGGCACCCCGCTCCCGGGCGGCCTCGGCGGGCTCGGCGGCCTTCCCCGGTCGGGGGCCTCGCCCCGGCCCACCGGGCTGGGCACCTCCGCGCTGGACGTCTCCGCGCTGCTGGTCGGCGGGGCGGGCCGGCTGCGCGGCCGCGGCCACATCCCGTACCGCGGCACCGGTCCGTCCCTGCTGCCCGAGTTCCGGATGCCCTTCCCCGCGGCCCGCAGCCCGCATCTGGAGGGCGCCCGGCGGCATGTCCTCGAGTGGGGGCACCGGATGGGCATGCTGGAGGCCCAGCCCGGGGTGTTCGGCTCGGGGATCTGGGACAGGGCCAAGTTGGCGGGATTCGACTTCCCGCTGTGCGCGGCCGGCATCCACCCGGACGCCTCGCCGGAGCAGTTGAACCTCACCTCGGGCTGGCTGACGTGGGGCACCTACGCGGACGACTACTACCCCGTGGTCTTCGGCCGGGTCCGGGACCTCGCAGGGGCGCGGGCGGCCAACGAGCGGCTCAAGCTGTTCATGCCGGTGGACGGGGGCCGCGATGCCACCCCCGCCCCGGGGAACGCACTGGAGCGCGGGCTGGCCGACCTGTGGGCGCGCACCGCCGGTCCGATGACCCCGGACGCGCGGCGCACCTTCCGGAGCACCGTGGAGGACATGGTCGACAGCTGGCTGTGGGAGCTGGCCAACCAGGCCCAGCACCGCATCCCCGACCCGGTGGACTACGTCGAGATGCGCCGGATGACCTTCGGCTCCGACCTCACCATGAGCCTGTGCCGGCTGGCCCACGGGCGGCAGGTGCCCGAGGAGGTCTACCGCAGCGGCCCGATGCGCTCCCTGGAGAACGCCGCCGCCGACTACGCCTGCCTGCTCAACGACCTCTTCTCGTACCAGAAGGAGATCGAGTACGAGGGCGAGGTGCACAACGGCGTCCTGGTCGTGCAGAACTTCTTCGACTGCGACTGCCCGACCGCGGTGGCCATCGTGCACGACCTGATGGACTCCCGGATGCGGCAGTTCCAGCACGTCGCCGCCCATGAGCTGCCGGTGCTCTACGAGGACTTCGACCTCTCCGGCCAGGCCCGCCGGATCCTGGACGGCTATGTGCGGGAGCTGCAGAACTGGCTGTCGGGCATCCTGGTCTGGCACCGGGAGTGCCGCCGCTACGGCGAGGCCGAGCTGCGGGCCGGGGTGGCGGCGCCACGCTGGGGCGAGGGCCCCACCGGTTTGGGCACCTCCGCGGCCCGCGCCTTCAGCGCCGCCGCCAGTCGCTGAGCACCTGCTCGATGTCGAAGGGCTGGAGTCGGAGCGGCGGGCCGGGCGGCGGCATCCGGAGCGCCGCCTCGATCTTCTCGTTGATCTCGGTGATGATCCGGCGCACCGCCGCCTCCGTCCGGGCCCGCCCGACCGCGTCCAGGGCGTCCTCGGCCTCCTTGCGCAGGGCCAGCGCCGGCGGCAGGAAGGCGACGTTCTCCCGGCGCATCTTCTCCTTGATCCACCACTCCTCGTCATAGGGCTGGCGGAGATCGGAGAGCGGTTTGCCGAAGCCGGGGAGGTTGGTGAACTCGCCACGCTCCTCGGCCTCGCGGATCTGCCGGTCGGTCCAGGTCTCGAAATCGACACCGGGCGGCTTGCGTTCGGTCACCGCGGGCCCCTCTCTCCGGAGTGTTCGGGATGTGGTCCTCTCCGTCCAGCATGGCACGGCAAGTTCGGGCGCCGGCTGGTCCGAGCGGGTGGTGTCCGGTTCGGGCGCGAGCCTGTCCGTACGCGGTGGTTGCGGGTGCGGGCGTAGGCCTGCCCGTACGTGGTGGCGGCCGGTTCGGGCGGGGACCTGCCCGCACGGAGTGGCCGCCGGTACGGGGCCGGCTTGGCCCGGCGCGGTGGCGACCGGAGTCAGCGGCTGACGCCGACCGCGTGCCCGAAGGTCTCCGGAGCGGTGAGGAAGTCCACCATCGCCCGGGCCACATCGGCCCGGGCGATGGTGGCCCCGGGCGGGCCCGACTCCAGGCTGTGCCGGTAGCCGCCGGTGCCCGGCCTGTCGTCCAGCTTGGGCGGACGCACCGCCGTCCAGTCCAGGCCGCTCTCGCCCAGCACGCGCTCCATCCGCTCCAGATCGGTGTAGACCTCGCGCAGGACCGCCCAGAGCAGCGGTGAGGCCACCTTCCGGGTGGCGAAGCCCTGGCCCGCGCCCGAGCGGTTCAGCGGTGCCGCGCTGACGACCACGATGCGCCGCACCCCCGTGGCGGACATCGCGTCGACCGCGGCGCGGGCCGAGGTGGAGGCGGGACGGAGAGGGTCCTTCCGGCCCGCCTGGCCGATGCCTGAGAGCACCGCGTCAGTGGTCTCCAGGAAGGGCTTGAGGGATGTCGCGTCCAGCGCGTCGCCGCGCACCACGGTCAGCCTCTGGTGCCGTACGGCGAGCCGCGCCGGTTCCCGCACCACGGCGGTGACCTGGTGCCCGTCCGCCAGCGCATGGCTGACCAGATGTTTGCCGACGCCGCCGGTGGCGCCCAGCACGGTGATGTTCACGACCCCTCCACGAAGGTGAGTGAGTGCCCACCCAGCAGTGTGGGTGAGCACTCACTCACCCGTCAAATAGGATCCCTCCATGACCTCCGAAGCCGCCCCGCCGCCACTGACCGGCAAGGCCCCCACCCGTGCCCGGATCCTCGACGCCGCCGCGAACCTGATGGTCACGGTCGGCCTCACCCGCACCACCACCAAGGAGATCGCACGGGCGGCCGGCTGCTCCGAGGCGGCCCTCTACAAGCACTTCCGGGACAAGGAGGAGATCTTCATCCGGGTGCTCAAGGAGCGCGCGCCCCGGCTCTCCGACGCGCTGGGCGAACTGTCCGCCCGGGCGGGGCGAGGGGAGGTGGCCGAGCACCTCAGGGAGGTGACCCGGATCGCGGTGGCCTTCTTCCGGCAGAGCTTCGCGATGGGCGCCTCGCTCTTCGCCAGTCCGGACCTGCTCGCCGCGCACCGCCGACGGCTGGCCGAGGACGGGACGGGCCCGCACGAGATGCCCCGGCTGCTGGCCGACTACCTGCGCGCCGAGCAGGCGCTGGGGAGGCTCTCCGCCGACATCGACCCGGACGCCGCGGCGGCGCTGCTCATCGGCGCCTGTTTCCACCGGGCCTTTCTGACCCTGTTCTACGCGGAGGAGGCCCCGGAGGGCGCGCTGTGCCCCGAAGGGGAGGAGGAGTTCGTGGTCGAGGCGGTACGGGCCCTGCTGAAGGGAATCGCGCCGGAGGCGGACCGAGCCTGAGGGGGCGCGTCGGGCCGGGCCCGGGCGCCGGCCGGATGACCGTGCCCGGGCCTGGGCGAGACCGCCCGCGTGAGGGCTGCCGGGGGAGTGCCCCCGCTCGTACCCGAGCCGGGGCCAGACCGTATGCCCACGGGTCCGCAGACCCGTACGTCCGTCAGTAGCCGATCGTGAAGCGAGTCCGGTGGTGCCGGGGGTTCTCCGCCTCGTCCAGGAGGGCGATCGCCAGGTCCTCCATGGAGACCGCGGAGTTGCCCTCCGCGTCCACCAGCAGTTCGTCCGTGCCGAGCCGGAACCGGCCGGTGCGCTCGCCCGGTTCCAGCAGCGCGGGCGGGCTCAGGTACGTCCAGTCCACACCCTGTTCGGCGCGGCAGACCTCCAGTTGGGCGGTGCAGGCCCGGGCGATCGGGCGCAGCTCGGCGGGGAAGTCCGGGGCCTCCTCCACGGTGCCGCCGGTGCCCGGCACCTTCAGACTGCTGGCGCCGCCGACCAGCAGCAGTCGTACGCCGCTGCGGGCGAGCCCGGCCATCAGCGCCCGGGCGGTGGCGACCAGTTCCGGTTCGCTCCCCGGCGCCGGGCGGGTGGCACTGATCACCAGGTCCTGGCCGGTGGTCAACTCCGCGACCTCGTCGGCCCGGTCCGCGCGCCCGGTACGTATCCGGGCGGCGGCCGGCAGATCGGCGGCCCGGGAAGAGTCGCGGACCACGGCTGTCACCTCATGGCCGCGGGACAGCGCCTCGGACACGACGCGGCGCCCCACATTGCCGGCTGCTCCGAACACGGTGATGCGCATACTGCTCAGCTCCTTCGTGCCCCTTCGGGGGCGTGTACCGACTGGGTGGTGGGACGAGAGGGGAGGGAAGTGGGTCAGCAGGCCCGGGCTCGCGGCGCGGCCGGCGTGCTCTCCGGCAGTGCGTCCCGCTCCGGGTCAGGGGCCGGTTCCCGCGCTGCCGCCGGATCCGCCGCGGAGGCCGGTCCGCCGCGGGGGCGCCGTACGCCATGGGTCTGCGCGGCGACCAGTGCGGCCAGGACCGTCAGCCCGCCCAGCATCTGGAGCCCGGTGAGCCCCTGGTCCAGGACGAGCCAGCCGAGGGTGGTGGCGACCACCGGGCTGAGCAGTCCCAGGAAGGTGACGTCGATGGGCGGCAGGGCCCGTATGCCGCGGAACCAGAGGCTGTAGGAGATGGCCGCGCCGACCACCGAGAGGTAGGCGTACCCGGAGAGGTTGGCGCCGGTGAGCGAGGAGGGCGGCGGGCCCTCGACGGCCAGTGCCACCGGAACCAGCAGCAGTCCGCCGGCGGTGAGCTGCCAGCCGGTGACCGCCAGCAGCGGCGCGGGCGCGACCCAGCGCTTGCTGAGTACCACCCCGGTGGCCATGACCGCCGCACCGCCGGCCGCGGCGGCGACCCCGACGGTGTCCAGCGCGGCGTTGGCGCGCAGTACCAGCAGGCTCACCCCGGCGACTCCGGCGAGGCCGGTGAGCACGGTGCGCAGGGTCAGCCGTTCACCGAGCAGTCCGGCGGCGAGAACGGCGGCCAGCAGGGGTTGCAGGGCGCCCACGGTGGCGGCGACTCCGCCCGGCAGCCGGTAGGCGGCGATGAAGAGCAGTGCCAGGAACACCCCGATGTTCAGGGCCCCGAGCACCAGGGACCGCCACCACCAACTGCCCTTCGGCAGGCGTCGGGTGATGGCGATCAGCGCCAGCCCGGCCGGCAGCGCCCGGATCACCGCGGCCAGCAAGGGCCGGCCCGGAGGCAGGAGTTCGGTGGTGACGAGGTAGGTGGACCCCCAGATGGCGGGAGCCAGCGCGGTCAGCAGGATGATCCCGATCCGATTCCTTAGCACTAAGCAAATGTATCTCAGTGCTAAGAGATCTGTCGAGGTCGTGCCAGGAGACGGGTCGAGGGGCGGCGAGCGCGCACCCCGAGGAGAGGCTTCCGAACGGGGACGGCCACTCGGCCCGCCGGACGGCGTTGACTACGCTGGGCCGATGGCAGATCACGTCGACCGCGTCCTGGCGCAGTGGGCCGCGCAGCGCCCCGACCTGGACGTCTCCCCCATGGCGGTGATCGGACGGCTGTCCCGGGCGAGGCAGCTGATCGACACCGAGCTGCGCCGCACCTTCGCCGCGCACGGCCTGGACAGGCCCTCCTTCGATGTACTCGCCACCCTGCGGCGCAACGACCCCCCGCACCGCCTCACCCCGGCCGAACTGATGCGCAGCGCCATGGTCACCTCGGGTGCCATCAGCCAACGGCTGGACCGGCTGGAGACGCGTGGACTGGTGGCCCGGCTGCCCAGCGAGTCGGACGGGCGCAGCGTGGAGGTCACCCTCACCGAGGAGGGTCGCGAGCTGATCGACAGGGCGCTGCCCGACCATGTGGCCACCGAGGAACGGGTGCTCGCCGCGCTCGGACCGGATCAGCGCGAGGCGTTGGCCGGGGCGCTGCGCGTCCTGCTGGAGTCCCTCGGCGACAAGGTGGACTGACCCGGTCCTCCAGACCCCAGACCCCAGACCCCAGACC
>NZ_SRID01000230.1 GCF_004684805.1 Streptomyces palmae | reverse complement strand
GGTCCGGGGCGGCGCCGCCGCGCCGGTCGTGCCGCAGCACCAGCAGGGCCACGTCGTCGCCGAGTCGGCCGCCGGTGTGGGCCAGCACCGCGGACTGCACCCGGGCGACGAGTCCGGCGGGGCCCAGGGCCGACTCGCGGGCGGCCCGGGACAAGGTGGGCTGGAGGGGGAAGAAGACGCCGGCCCGGTCGCGGGCGTCCTCGGCGCCGTCGGTGTGCAGCACCAGCGCGTCACCGGGGCCGAGTTGCGCGACGATGTCCACCGGGAGCTTGTCGGGGAGGGGGAAGAGTCCGAGCGGCGGCAGGGCGTCGCCGGGGCTGAGTTGACGGGCCGGCGGACCGGCCGCGGACAGCTGGTGGGGCCAGGGGTGACCGCAGTTGAGGGCGAGGATCTCGCCCTCCGGCCGGATCTCCAGCAGCAGTACGGTGACGAACTCCTCGGCGAGCGGGCTGTCGGGCTCGGCGGCGCCGCCGGCCGGGTGCTCGGCCATCGCCCGCTCCCTCAGGTGCCGTTCCATGGCGCGCTCCAGCCGGCGCAGTACGTCGGCGAGTTCGGCCTCGTCATGGGCGGCCTCGCGGAAACTGCCCAGCATCGCGGCGACGGTGCCGATGGCGGGGAGGCCGTGGCCGCGCACATCGCCGATGATCACTCGGACTCCGTGGGCGGTGCTCAGCGCTTCGTAGAGGTCGCCGCCGAGTTCGGCGCCGCGGGTGGCGGAGAGGTGTCCGCCGGCCAGGGTGAGGCCGCCCAGCCGGGCCGGCAGCGGGCGCAGCACCACCCGCTGGGCCGCGGTGGCGACGGCTCGCTGCCGCTCCAGCTCGCGGACCAGCCGCAGCCGGCGGCAGGAGGTCAGCCAGCAGGCGGCGACCACCGCCACGATGGCGGCGCAGGTGCCGGCCCGGGTCGCCGCGGCCTCCGCGGAGTGCGCGGAGGTGAGCGGTATGAGGGCGGCGATCGCGCTGACGCCGCCCATCAGGACGCAGCGTCGGCGCCCGCTGCTCGCGCAGGCGATGGCGGGTGCGGCGGCCAGGAGGGGAACCAGGTGGACGTCTCGGGGCGAGAGCCACTGCGATCCGACGACCAGCAGGATCCACAGGCCGGGCGAGACCGTGACGAGGGTGCCGAGGGCCCGGCGCAGGCCGGTGCGGGTACCGCCTGCGGCCTTGGTCCTGATCATGCGGTCGGCCCCCTTGCGATCGAAGAGGCGGTCGGCCGGCCCGGGTGCGGACGCACTCGCCGGGCGCCGGCGGTCGCCAAGATTCTTGCGACCATCCGCACCGAATTGACCCGACTCTGACCAGTTCTCACCCGAACGGGTGAGGTGACGTGTGTGTACTGACGGGTGGGCGCGGAAAAGAGCGCGGGGCGCACCCCACCCGATGGTGGGATGCGCCCCGGTGCGGTGGTGCCCGTGGCTACCGCGGCATCAGGCGCCGCGCAGCACGGCTCCGGTGCGCTCGACCGCGGCGGCCACCGCCGCGTCCCGGGCGGCGCTCGCCTCCTCGGCGGTCAGCGTGCGGTCGGCGGCGCGGAAGCGCAGGGCGTAGGCCAGCGACTTCCTGCCCTCGCCCAGCTGCTCGCCGGTGAAGACGTCGAACAGCCGCAGCGACTCCAGGAGTTCACCGGCGCCGGACCGCAGTGCCGCCTCCACGTCGCCGGCGGCGACCGAGTCGTCCACGACCAGCGCGACGTCCTGGGTGGCCACCGGGAAGGCGGAGACCCGCGGCGCCGGCACGGCACCGGCGCCCTGCAGGCGGTCCAGCTCGATCTCCATCGCGCAGGTGCGCTCCGGCAGGGCGAGGGCCTTGATCACCCGGGGGTGGATCTCGCCGGCGCTGCCGACCCGGATCTCCTCGCCGTCCACCACGGCCAGCAGCGCGGCGCAGCGGCCCGGGTGGAACGGGGCCCGCTGGTCCTGGCGGACGATCAGCTCCACGCCTGCCTCGCGGGCCACCGCGCGGCCGGCCTCGATGGCGTCGGCCCAGGTCGCCGGGCGGCCCGGTCCCCACCAGCCGTCCTGCTCACGAGCCCCGGCGAGGACCACGGCGGCGTGCCGCGGCTGCCGCGGCAGCGCGGCGTCCAGCGCGGCGATCTCCTCGTCGGTGGGGCGGCGGTCGACCGGCAGCCGGACGGCGGCCGGCTCCTCGCCCGAGGGGCGGAAGACCAGTCCGGTCTCGAACAGCGCGAGGTCGTGCTCGCCCCGGCCGTCGTTGCGGCGCAGCGCGGTGAACAGCCCCGGGAGCAGGGTGGTGCGCAGCGCGGGCTCGGCGTCGGAGAGCGGGTTGGCCAGCGTGACCACGGTGCGGCGGGGGTCGTCCGGGGCCATGCCGAACTGGTCGAAGACCTCTTCGCCCAGGAACGGGTAGTTGAGCACCTCGACGTAGCCGGCGCCGGCCAGGGCGCGGCCGACCCGGCGGTGCAGGCGCTGGCGCTCGGTCAGCCCGCGGCCGGACGGCGGCTGCGGGAGGGTGGCGGGGAGGTTCTCGTAGCCCTCCAGCCGGATGACCTCTTCGGCCAGGTCGTTGGGGTCGGTGAGGTCGGGCCGCCAGCTGGGCACGGTGACCGTCAGGTCATCGGCGCCGTAGACGTCGCAGCCGACCTCCTGGAGGCGGCGCACCACGGTCTCCCGGCCGTAGACCACACCGGCGACCCGGTCGGGGTGGTCGGCGCGGAGGGTGATGGTCCGCGGCCCGCGCGGGGCGAGGATCTCGGTGACCCCGGCCTCGGCGGTGCCGCCGGCGAGCAGCACCAGCAGGTCGACGGTGCGCTGGGCGGCGGCGGCGGTGGCGTTCGGGTCGACGCCGCGCTCGAAGCGCCGGGACGCCTCGGAGGACAGCTTGTGGCGGCGCGAGGCCCGGGCGATGGTGACCGGGTCGAAGTGGGCGGCCTCGATGACCACCTCGGTGGTACCGGCGGCCATGTCCTGGGGGGTCTCGGCGGCCACGTCGGCGATCTCGGTCTCGGCACCGCCCATCACGCCGGCCAGGCCGATCGGGCCCCGGTTGTCGGCGATGACCAGGTCCTCGGGGTCCAGCACCCGCTGCACGCCGTCGAGGGTGGTGAGCTTCTCGCCGGGCTCGGCGCGGCGCACCGCGATCGGCCCGTCGACGCGGGCGCGGTCGTAGGCGTGCAGCGGGGTGCCCAGCTCCAGCATCACGTAGTTGGTGATGTCGACGGTGAGCGAGACCGGGCGCATGCCGGCCTTCTGCAGCCGGCGCTGCATCCAGATCGGGGACCTGGCGTGCGGGTCGAGGCCGGTCACGGTGCGGGCGGTGAACCGGTCGCAGCCGACCGGGTCCGCGACCTGCACCTGGTAGCCGTAGCTGTTGGGGGCCGGTACGTCCAGCAGGGCCGGGTCGCGCAGCGGCAGCCCGTAGGCGGTGGCCGCCTCGCGGGCGACGCCGCGCAGCGACAGGCAGTAGCCGCGGTCGGGGGTGACGGCGATGTCCAGCACCTCGTCGACCAGTTCCAGCAGCTCGATGGCGTCGGTGCCGGGCTCGTACTCCGGGGGCAGCACGATGATGCCGCCGGAGGTGTCCTCGCCCATGCCCAGCTCGTCGCTGGAGCAGATCATGCCGTGCGAGACCTTGCCGTAGGTCTTCCGGGCGGCGATCTTGAAGTCGCCGGGCAGCACCGCGCCGGGCAGCACGACCACGACCTTGTCGCCGACGGCGAAGTTGCGGGCGCCGCAGACGATCTCCTGGGGCTCGCCGGTGCCGTTGGCCTGGCCGACGTCGACGGTGCAGAAGCGGATCGGCTTCTTGAAGCCCTCCAGCTCCTCGATGGTGAGGACCTGCCCGACGACCAGCGGGCCGGTCAGGTCGGCGCCGAGCTGCTCGACCGTCTCGACCTCGAGGCCGGCGGCGATGAGTTTGGCCTGCACGTCGCGGCCGGTGGTACCGGCCGGCAGGTCGACGTACTCCCGCAGCCAAGAAAGCGGGATCCGCATCAGATCTCCATCCCGAAGGGCCGGGTGAAGCGCACGTCACCCTCGACCATGTCTCGCATGTCTGCCACGTTGTGCCGGAACATCAGCATCCGCTCGATGCCGAAGCCGAAGGCGAACCCGCTGTACCGCTCGGGGTCCACGCCGCAGGCGGTGAGCACCCGCGGGTTGACCATGCCGCAGCCGCCCAGCTCGATCCAGCCCTCGCTGGAGCAGGTGCGGCAGGGGTTGTCGGGGTTGCCCACCGACGCGCCGCGGCACGCGAAGCACAGCATGTCCATCTCGGCGGACGGCTCGGTGAACGGGAAGAAGGCGGGGCGCAGCCGGGTGCTCATGCCCTCGCCGAACAGGGCGCGGACCATGTGGTCCAAGGTGCCCTTGAGGTCGGCCATGGTCAGGCCCTCGTCGATGGCGAGCAGCTCGACCTGGCTGAAGACCGGGGTGTGGGTGGCGTCCAGCTCGTCGGTGCGGAAGGTGCGGCCCGGGCAGATCACGTAGATGGGCGGCTCGCGGTCGATCATCGACCGGACCTGCACCGGCGAGGTGTGGGTGCGCAGCACCACGCCGGAGTCGGCGCCCCGCGGGCCCTGGACGAAGAAGGTGTCCTGCATCTCGCGCGCCGGGTGGTCCGGCGGGAAGTTGAGGGCGTCGAAGTTGAACCACTCGGCCTCGACCTCGGGGCCCTCGGCCACCTCGTAGCCCATGGCCACGAAGATGTCCTCGATCCGCTCGGAGAGCGTGGTGATCGGGTGCCGGGCGCCCGCGGGACGGCGGTCGTAGGGCAGCGAGACGTCCACCGCCTCCTCGACCAGCACGCGGGCGTCGCGCTCGGCCTCCAGGGCCTCCTGGCGGGCCTTGAGCGCCTGGTTGACCTGCCCGCGGGCCTGCCCGACGCGCTTGCCGGCGTCGGCCTTGGCGTGCGGCGGCAGCGCGCCGATCTCGCGGTTGGCCAGCGCCAGCGGCGACCGGTCGCCGGCGTGCGCGGCCTTCACCTCGCGCAGTGCGTCGAGGTCCGCCGCCGCCGCGATGGCGGCGAGCGCCTCGTCCCGCACGCGGGCGATCTCTTCCGGTTTCAGTGCCTCGACCTCGACCGGGTCGTACGACTTGTTGGGTGCCGACATCTCTTCCCGTGCTTCCGATAGCTGGCTACTGCGTCTGCTGCTCCGGCCGTGTCCCTCCCCCGCGGGGAGTGGGGTGTTCCCCCTGGCGGCGCAGCGCGGACCGGGGGACCCTCGCGGGCCCCGCCGACGACAAGGACGCAAAGGTGCCAAAGGTCGAGTCTAAGGGGCCCGGGGCCGGTGACGAGCCCATGGGCCGCTCAGGCCCGCCCGTCGCCCGCCACCGCCCTGTACGGCGCTGCGCGGCACCTACCCGATCGTCGCCCGCCACCGCCCTGTACGGCGCTGCGCGGCACCTACCAGGCCGGCGTGCCCACGGGCAGGGTGAATCGGAACCTGGCGCCGCCGCCGCGGGCCCGGTCCACGGTGATGGTTCCGCCGTGCGCCTCGACGATGCCCTTGACGATGTAGAGGCCGAGGCCGGTGCCGCCGCGCTTGCTGCCGCGCCAGAAGCGGGTGAAGACACGGGCCATGGACTCCTCCGGGATGCCGGGCCCCTCGTCGCTCACGGTGACGGCCGTGCCGGCGCATTCCTGCTGGTGCGGGGACGAAGGGGACGACGAGGGCGCCACCTCGATGGTGACAGTTCCCTCTCCGTGCCGCACCGCGTTTTCCAGCAGGTTGCCCAGCACCTGGTCGATCTTGTCGGGGTCGGCCCACAGCCGCGGCAGGGGCTCCCGGACGCGGATGCAGAAGCGCTCGGGAGCCTGGCCGGCGGCGGTGTGGGCCTGCACATGGCGGCGGACCGCGGCGGTGATGTCCACCGGTTGGCGGCGCACCTCCAACCGACCGGAGTCGATCCGGGAGATGTCCAGCAGCTCGGCGATGAGCCGGGTGACGCGGTTGGCGTCGGCGTCGACGGTCTCCAGCATCAGCCGCTTCTGGTCGTCGGTGAAGCGCTCCCACTTGGCGAGCAGGGTGGCGGTGAAGCCCTTGACCGAGGTGAGCGGGGAGCGCAGCTCATGGGCGACGGTGGCGATGAGTTCGGCGTGGCTCAGCTCGGTGCGGCGGCGCGCCTCGGTGCCGCGCAGCGTGATGACCAGGCGGCGGACCGGGCCGGTGGGGTGCTCGCGGACGTAGCGGACGGAGACCAGCACCTCGTGCCCGCCGGGCAGCAGCAGGTTGCGCTCGGGCTGCCCGGTCCGGATGGCCAGTCCCCGGTACGGGTCGGTCAGCGGCCACCAGCGGCGCCCTTCCAGGTCCTCCAGCGGGAGGGCGCTCTCCAAGGGCCGACCGAGGACGTCGGCGGGGCGGATGCCGGTGAGCCGGGCGGCGGCGGCGTTGAAGCAGCTGACCCGGCCGGCCTCGTCGGCGACGACCAGCCCGTCGGGCAGGTCGTCGGGATGCACGCCCAGGCCCGCCGGGCCGGGTTCCGGGAGGTGTTCGGGTGCGCCGGACGGGTGTGCGCCGACCGGTGGACCGGGGGGGCGCGCGTCGGCGGACGCGCTGGGTGGGCGTACGCCGGCGGGTGCGCCGGGCGGGCGCGCATCGACGGGCGCACCCGGTGGGCGCGCCCCGATCGGCGTGCCGGATGGGCGCACACCGACCGGGCGGTTGTCCCAGCCCGTATCGGTGGGCCTGACGTCCCTGCCCGCCATCCTCAGCCCCCTCTCAGGCCCCGAGGGTGGCCACCCTACTAGCTCGACGTCACGGAGCGGCACCCACCGGGTGCGCGCTGCGCACGGGCGGACGCGTAGAGGCACACCGCGGCGGCGGTGGCGAGGTTGAGGCTCTCGGCCTTGCCGTGGATGGGGACCCGCACCACCTCGTCGGCGAGCGCGCGGGTCTCCTCCGGCAGGCCCCAGGCCTCGTTGCCGAAGATCCAGGCGGTGGGGCCGCCCATGCTGCCCTCGTCGAGTTCGGCGTCCAGGTCCCGGCGGCCCGCGCCGTCGGCGGCCAGCAGCCGCACGCCCGCCCCGCGCAGCCGGCGGACGGCCTCCTCGACGGGTACGCCGACGGCCACCGGCAGGTGGAACAGCGATCCGACGGAGGCGCGCACCGACTTGGGGTTGTAGAGGTCCACCGAGGCGTCGGTGAGGATCACCGCGTCCGCGCCCGCGGCGTCGGCGCAGCGCAGCACGGTGCCGGCGTTGCCGGGGTCGCGGACATGGGCCAGGACGGCGACCAGCCGGGGCCGGGCGGCGATGATCTCGTCGAGCGGCGAGTCCAGGAAGCGGCACAGGCCGAGGATGCCCTGCGGGGTCACGGTGTCCGACATGGCGGCGACGACCTCGTCGGTGGCGATGAACACCGGTACCCCGGCGGTCTGCGCGGCGGCGACGATGTCGGCGTGCCGCTCGGCGGCCTCGGGGGTGGCGTACACCTCGATCAGGTGGGTGGCTGCCTCGCGGACCGCCTGCGGGCCCTCGGCGAGGAAGCGGCGCTCCTTGCCGCGGAAGCTGCGCTTGGCCAGGCGGCGGGCGGCGATCACGCGCGGCGATCGCAGGGAGGTCAGCTCGGGGGCCACCATGGGGGTGCACTCGCTTCCGGGGACGGGGCCGGGGCCCTCTTGCGGATCAGGCCGGCCGGGGTGTCGCGCACCGGGCCGGGACGCGCGCGGACCCGCAGGCGGCGCATCCGCCTGCGGGTCCGGTCAGGCTGCTGCTCAGGCGGCCTTCGGAGCGTTGACGTCGCTCGGCAGGGCCTTCTGGGCCACCTCGACCAGCGCGGCGAACGCGTTGGCGTCGTTGACCGCGAGGTCGGCCAGGATCTTGCGGTCCACCTCGACGTTGGCGGCCTTCAGACCCTGGATGAAGCGGTTGTAGGTCATGCCGTTGGCGCGGGCAGCGGCGTTGATGCGCTGGATCCACAGCTGACGGAAGTCGCCCTTGCGCTTCTTGCGGTCGTTGTAGTTGTAGACCAGGGAGTGGGTGACCTGCTCCTTGGCCTTGCGGTACAGGCGGGACCGCTGGCCCCGGTAGCCGCTGGCCTGCTCCAGGATCGCCCGGCGCTTCTTGTGGGCGTTGACTGCGCGCTTGACGCGTGCCACTTGGTTAACTCCTTGTACGGGGCCGCGGGGGGTTCACACGGCCCGGAAACGAATGGGTCCCGACCCCCCTGCCCGGTAGCGGGCGCGGAGGGAGCGCACCCCGCCGGAGCGGGGCGGGGGCGTCACTTGCCGAGAAGCTTCTTGATCTTCTTGGCGTCGGCCGGGGCCATCTCGGCCGTGCCGGCGAGGCGACGGGTGAGCGTCGACGGCTTGTGCTCCAGAAGGTGGCGACGGCCGGCGCGCTGGCGGAGCACCTTGCCGGAGCCGGTGATCTTGAAGCGCTTGCTGGCACCACTGTGCGTCTTGTTCTTCGGCATGTCGCCGTTCTCTCCTCGTCGGTGGCGCTTCCGGCTCGCGCTCGCGGAACCTCAGGTGGAAGCGTCAGCTGTTCAAATGGTCTCCCGGGGCCGGGGCCCCGGGCATCCGGGACCCCACGGGCCCCGAAGTCACGCCTCGGCGGTCTCCTCGGCGGGGGCGCTGCCCTGCTGGCGCTCGGCCTTGCGGGCGGCCTGCGCCTCGCGGGCTTCGGCCATCGCCTCGGTCTTCTTCTTGTGCGGACCGAGGACCATGATCATGTTTCGGCCGTCCTGCTTCGGGTTGGACTCCACGAAGCCGAGATCCTGGACGTCCTCCGCGAGCCGCTGCAGCAGCCGGTAGCCGAGCTCCGGACGGGACTGCTCACGGCCACGGAACATGATCGTGATCTTGACCTTGTCGCCCTGCTTGAGGAACCGGACGACGTGACCCTTCTTGGTGTCGTAGTCGTGCGGGTCGATCTTCGGCCGGAGCTTCATCTCCTTGATGACCGTGTGCGCCTGGTTCTTGCGCGCTTCACGGGCCTTCATAGCCGACTCGTACTTGAACTTTCCGTAGTCCATGAGCTTGCAGACCGGCGGACGGGCGTTCGCCGCCACCTCGACCAGGTCGAGGTCGTACTCCTGCGCAAGCTCCAGGGCCTTGGCAAGCGGCACAATGCCGACCTGCTCGCCACTGGGACCGACGAGTCGCACCTCGGGGACGCGAATCCGGTCGTTGATGCGGGGCTCGGCGCTGATGGATCCTCCTCGGTAGCACCGCACGACCGCCTGGAGGACAGCCGCGCAACGTCTGTTCGTACGACCCCTCAACCGCCGTGACGCACAAAACGCCCCGGACGAGACGCAGGCGGGGCTCCAATGGACCGGGAGCACCGCCGCGAAACACCGCGGGGCGCAGCCTGACCTATGTGACCCGCCGACCCTGGGGCCAGTCGGGTGGGAAGCGGAGCCTCCACTTGCGGGCTGGGCATGGATGTCCAGCCGGTCGTTCCCCAACTCTACACGACACCGGTAACGGGCGTCGCCCACCCGGAGCCACCGGATGCCGCTCGCGCGGAGGGGCGGCCGGGGAGGGCTGATGGAGAAGCTCGCGCCTTGAGCCGGACCACCTACCAAATTTGGTAGGTGGTTGGTAGGTGGTCGCGCAAGGCTCCCGCCCGCGAGGAGCGGACGGGAGGGGGTCTTCTAGGCTGGGGGCGAGACCCGACAGCGAAAGTGAGCCATGAGCGACGCCACCCCCGCCCCGAACGACCGGCCGGACTTCGACGCGGTCACCCGCGACATCGCGGATGTGCCCGCCGTCGAGGTGATCACCACGGTCGCGGTCCACCTGATGAGCGCCGCCGCGGTCAACCTCGGGCTGGCCGAGGAGGGTCCGGAGCACAAGGACCTGGACGAGGCCCGCAAGCTGATCAACGCGCTGGCCGGCCTGGTGACCGCGAGCGCCACCGAGATCAGCTCCTTCCACGCGGCCCCGCTGCGGGACGGCCTGAAGTCGCTACAGCTCGCCTTCCGCGAGGCCTCGGTGGTGCCGGACGAGCCGGGCCAGGGCCCGGGCGAGAAGTTCACCGGGCCGGTGTTCGGGGGCTGAGACCCCCCGCGGGCCGGCGCCGGTCGCCTCAGGGCGCCTCGCCGGTCCGCCGCGCCCGCGGCACCTCGTCCGCCGTGTCCACCCCGTCTACCGCGTCCACCGCGCCGGTCACCCCGGCGTGGGTGAACCGGTGGACAACGGCCGCGAACACCGCGCCCACCAGCGGCGCGATCAGGAAGAGCCAGTACTGGGACATCGCGTCGCCGCCCGCGTAGATGCCCGGCCCCAGGCTCCGCGCGGGATTCACCGAGGCGCCGGTGAGCGGGATCCCGACCAGCGTCACCACCGCCAGGGTCAGCCCGATGGGCAGTGGCGCCAGACCGCGTACCCGTACCGTGCTGGTCACCGCGAGATAGATGTAGACGAACAAGAAGGTGAGCATCAGCTCGGCGAGGAAGGCCCCGCCGGCGTCCATGTGCACCGCGGAACGGCTCCCGTAGCCGTTGCTGCCGAAGGCGCCGCTGGTCCGCAGGCCGGGTACCTGCTTGGCGAGCAGAAGCAGCACCGCGCCACCGACGATGGCCCCCACCAGCTGTGCGAGCCAGTACTCGATGGCGGTGCGCAGCTCGATGCGCCGGGCCAGCAGCACTCCCAGCGTGATCGCCGGGTTGATGTGGCAGCCGGAGATCCTGCCCAGCGCGTAGGTCAGCGCGACCAGGGTGAAGCCGAAGGCCAGCGCGATGCCGACGGTGCCGATGTACTCCGCCCCCAGGACCGCCGATCCGACGGCGAAGAACACCAGCATCAGGGTGCCGATGAACTCGGCCACCATCGAGCTGGTGTCGACCGGGATGTCCCCGGCCGTCGTTCTGGTCTCCATGGCGCTCTCCTCGACCGGGTCGCGAGCCGTACCAGCATGCAGTAGCAGCATTCTGGGACAGACCAGGAGGTTTCGCCTGTCGAAGATCAGCACGGCGCCGGCCTCCGGCGGTGGGGCCGGGAGCTGTCTCTTATACACAGCT
>NZ_SRID01000022.1 GCF_004684805.1 Streptomyces palmae | reverse complement strand
CCGGAGTCCCCGGCCCGCACCGCGCTCCCGCCGTGACCCCGTCGCAGCGCACCCCGGGTGATGCGAAGCCCGCATCGCCCGCACCGTCTGCCCACGAGGCCTCGTCCACTCCGCAGATCCAGCTCATACCCGCGTCCGTCGAGGGCGCGCTGGACGCCGCGGACGAGACCGTCGACCTGCTGCTGGAATCCGGTCGCGCACCCGGCGAGATCCTGGTGCTGGCCACCGGCGAGCAGCACCCGTGGGCGGCACACGAGCTGTCCTTCGGGGAAGCGTCGTACTGGGCCCAGCAGGACGCGGGTGACGACGTCTTCTACGCCGCGGCGGATTCCGACCGGTTGGCCGGCCGCCCGGTCGTGGTCGTGGCCGTCAACGGCGGCGCGGACGACGCGATCGCCCGTATGCTGCCGCAGGCCATGGCCCGTGCCGGTGCGCTGCTGGTCGTCTGCGGCGACCCGCAGCGGATCAACACGCTGATCGCCGCCGGCGTCTGAGACCGGTACGACACGTCCGGCCCGTACGCCCGGTGCCCGGCGGCCCTGAGCAGGAGCCGCCTGTCACCGGGCGGCCGTGTGCCCCAGCGCCTTCGGCACGCCGCCACCGGCGCGCGGCACAGGGCCCGGGGCGCCCTGCTCCGGGATTCCGCCCGAAGCGGCCACGGCCCACCCCGGAGTCGACCCCGAGTGGGGCTTGCGACCGCTGCGGCCCTCGCCCAGCACCTGCCAGCCGCCGCGGGTCAGCGTGATGTACGCGCCGCAGCGCAGCCCGTGCAGCGTGCAGGCGTCCCGCAGCCCCCACATCCAGGCACCGTCCTCCTCGGTCCATCCGCTGCTCCCCTCGCGGCAGTGGAGCAGCACCGCGGTACGCACCGGGGTGCGGCGGCGCAGATCGTGCGGGATCACCTGACGCAGCTGGCCCAGTAGCGCGTTGCGCGTGTCCCAGCCGTCCACCGCGATGCCCTCTCGGGCGAAGGAGGCGCTGGCGACCAGCCGTTCGTCCGGACCGAACACCGCGACCACCGCGGTCCAGGGACTCGGCAGATGGCGTGCGTGCAGCCCGATGACGACCTCACGCGGGTTGCGCAGCAGTGGTATGCCCGCATCGGCCCACTCGGTGGGCACGAGCACCCGGCCGAGGTGGGAATCGGGCTCGGCGGACGGCGGCGGAGCGAAGTCGAAGGTCATGACTCTCCCTTCGTCTGCGCGCCCACGGATGGTCCGGCCTGAGGAGGCGGGCACGCCGTGGCACGGTCCCGGCAGACCGTGGGCGGAGCATGAGCTGCGTCAATTCTCCCGGTCGCACAGGTATGCGGCAACGAGCAATCAGGCACGGCCGACCGGGAACGCGAAGGTGCGCGACCGTGTCCCCCGGCCGGTCGCGCACCGCCGACGCGACCCCTACCCCTGCACCGCCAGGACCAGCGGATAGACGCCCCGCGCACCGGCCTTGCGAAGCAACCGGGCGGCCACTGCCAGGGTCCAGCCGGAGTCCGTCAGATCGTCGATCAGCAGCACCGGCCCGGCCGCCTCGGCGAGCGCGGCGGACAGCGACTCGGAAATGGTGAGAGCCCCGTGCAGCGCCCGGAGCCGCTGGGCGCTGTTGGAGCGCGGCAAGCGGATGTCCTGGGCCTCGGCGGTGTACGCCACCGCGCCGAGCAGCGGCATCCGCCCGATCGCCGCTATCCGCTCGCCCAGGGACTGGATCAGCCGCGGCCGGGTGAGAGAGGGAAGCGTGACCACCCCGACCGGCCGCGCCGGGGCGTCCGCGGCGCCGGAGGCCCAACCACCAGGCCCCTTGGCCCAGTCGGCCAGCACGGTCACCACGGCGTCCGCGACATCGTCGGGCACCGGACCGTCCGGAGCCTGCGCGGACAGCAGCGGGCGCAGCCGGTTGCCCCAGCCGATGTCCGACAGCCTCCCCAGCGCCCGCCCCGGCGCCGCCTGTTCGCCTGCCGGGATGCGGCCCCGGAGATCGATTCCCACGGCGGGCAGCCCGGTGGGCCACATCCGGCGCGGTTCCACCTCGACCCCGGGCCTCCCCAGCTCACCGCGCGCCGCGGCCAGCGAGGCGTCGGAGACCTCGGCGGTGAAACGGGGGCCCGCGCAGTTGTCGCAGCGCCCGCACGGGGCCGCCGCCTCGTCGTCCAACTGCCGCCGCAGGAACTCCATCCGGCACCCCGTCGAGGTGGCGTAGTCCCGCATGGCCTGCTGCTCCGCCGCCCGCTGCTGCGCCACCCGGGCATAGCGCTCTGCGTCGTAGCCCCAGGCCTGGCCGGTCGCGGCCCAGCCACCCCGCACCCGCCGCACCGCTCCGTCCACATCGAGCACCTTGAGCATGATCTCCAGGCGCGACCGGCGCAGATCGACCTGCGGTTCGATCGCCGGCAGCGACATCGGGCCGCCGGCCGCGGTCAGCACCTCCAGGGTGCGGCGCACCTGCTCCTCGGTGGGGAAGGCGAGCGAGGCGAAGTACTGCCAGATCGCCTCGTCCTCGCGACCGGGCAGCAGCAGCACCTCGGCGTGTTCCACACCTCGACCCGCGCGGCCGACCTGCTGGTAGTAGGCGATGGGGGAGGACGGCGAGCCGAGGTGCACCACGAAACCGAGGTCCGGCTTGTCGAAGCCCATACCCAGCGCGGAGGTCGCCACCAGCGCCTTGACGCGGTTGGCCAGCAGATCCTCCTCGGCCTGCTGCCGGTCGGCGTTCTCCGTCCGGCCGGTGTACGAGGCGACGGTGTGGCCGCACCGCCGCAGATACGCCGTGACCTCCTCCGCGGCGGCCACGGTGAGGGTGTAGATGATCCCGGAACCGGGCAGCGCGTCCAGCTGGTCGGCGAGCCAGCCCAGCCGGTGAGCGGCGTCGGGCAACCGGAGTACCGACAGACTCAGGCTCTCCCGGTCCAGCGGCCCGCGCAGCACGAGGGCCCGCGAGCCGTCGGTGGCACCGCCGGCCTCGCGGCCACCGGTGCCCAACTGCTCCGCGACGTCCGCGGTGACCCGTGCGTTCGCCGTGGCGGTGGTCGCCAGCACCGGCACACCGGGCGGCAGATCCGCGAGCATGGTGCGCAGCCTGCGGTAGTCGGGCCGGAAGTCGTGCCCCCAGTCCGAGATGCAGTGCGCCTCGTCCACCACCAGCAGGCCGGTCGAGGCGGCCAACTTGGGCAGCACCTGGTCCCGGAAGTCGGGGTTGTTCAGCCGCTCGGGGCTGACCAGGAGCACATCCACCTCTCCCGCGGCCACCTCGCCCTGGATGGTGTCCCACTCCTCGGTGTTGGCGGAGTTGATGGTGCGGGCGTGGATTCCGGCTCGCGCCGCCGCGTCCACCTGGTTCCGCATCAGCGCCAGCAGTGGAGAGACGATCACCGTGGGACCGGCGCCGCGCTCCCGGAGCAGCGCGGTGGCCACGAAGTAGACCGCGGACTTCCCCCACCCGGTGCGCTGCACCACCAGCGCCCGGCGGCGGTCGGCGACCAGCGCCTCCACGGCACGCCACTGGTCCTCGCGCAGCCGGGCGGTGCCGGTGGCGTCCCCCACCAGGCGGGCGAGGACACGGTCGGCCGAGACACGGAGATCGTCGTTGCTCATGCCTCCATGCAACCCGATACCACCGACATCGCGCGAACGAGCGGCGCAGCCTGTGGATAACGTTATCCACAGGGGTGGCGGGAATCACCGCGGCCGCGCGACTGTCGTGCCATGACTCGACACAACGCGGCAAGCAGCCCCTTCGACCAGCAGCAGGTCACGCTCAGCAGCCCCGCCGAGCTCGCCGACGCCCTCCCCTTCCTGCTGGGATTCCATCCCGACGACAGCGTGGTGCTGGTCGCCCTGCACGGTGCGCAGGGGCGGTTCGGCGGCCGGCTGCGGCTCGGCATCCCGGAGGCCCGCGAGGACTGGCCCGAGGTGAGCGCCGAGGTCGCCGAGTGCCTGATCACAGGCTCCGAACGGCGCGGCGCCCGGCCCGACGGCATCGTCCTCTTCCTGTGCCAGGACCCGTCGCCGGGCGAGTCCGGCCGGCAGGTGATGGAGCGGCTCCGCCCCCTGGCCCAGCAGTTGCGCGTGGCCTGCGGGAACCATGAGGTGCCGGTCCTGGAAGCGCTGTGCATCGCCGACCGGAGGTTCTGGTCCTACTGCTGCCCGGACCGGCGCTGCTGCCCGGAAGACGGCACTCCGCTGGGCATCCCCGGCACTTCGGTGATGGCCGCCGCGGCCACCTTCGCCGGCATCCGGGTGCGCGGCACCCTGCGCGAGATGGAAGCCCGGCTGGCGCCGCTCGACACCCCGCGGGCCGAGGGGCTGGAGACCGCGTTGGACGAGGCGGCGGCCGCCATGACGTTCAGGATCCTGGACGGCGACCGCGCGGCGGTCCGCCGGCAGACCCTCGACCTGCTCTCCGAACTGCTCGAACGCCTCCGGTCGGCCGGCCCGGTCACCGACCGGACGGCGGCCGATCTGCGCGACGACGCGCTGCTGGGCGCCGAAGAGGCCGCCGCGGCCATCATCGGGCTCCAGGACCACGAGACCCGGGACGAGGCGGCGGCCTGGATGGAGGGCCCGGACGCCGCACCGGCACTGCGGCTGTGGCGCGCCCTGGCCCGGCGCTGCGTGGGGGCCTACGCCTCGCACGCCAGCGCTCCGCTCACGCTGGCCGGCTGGGTGGCCCTGTCATCGGGCGACGAGCCGGCGGCACGGGTCGCGCTCGGCCGTGCCCTCAAGACGGATCCCGACTACCTCTTCGCCCAACTGCTCCACCACGCCTGCAACGAAGGGGTCGACCTCGAGCGCCTCCGCCGCCACCTGCGGCGGCGCCATGGCGACCAGACCCCGCGCACCACCGTCCACCCGGAGTCGGTCCGCGCCGCCTCCGGCGGTTCGGCAGGCCCCGACGGCGCATCGGGATCCCGTGCGAACGCCGCGTCGGGCTGCCACCCGGTCCTCGATCCGGGCGCCGGGCCTGAGCGGGGCGTCGGCACCGCGGATCCGGCCGCGGCGGCCGCACCCGCGGCGGACGACGACGGCGACCCGGGTGGGGCGGGTCCGACCGCGGCGGGGGACACGGCATCCGGTCGGGTGCTCGGGAGCCGTCCGCGCCGCGGGGGCGGCCGTGGCACGGCCGGTCCGGGCTCCCCGCGCGAGGGCCGTGACCGGCGCCGTCCGCAGGGGCGGCCGCGGTTGCCGCGCCAGCTGCGGCGGCGTCCGGGCGCCGACGAGTCCACCAGGTGATCGCGATGGCCCCCGCCCACCGCGGAGTGAGGCCCACGGCGCCTGGGAAGCGGGAGGGGCGGATGGTCCTGCGGGCGTGGGCGATGCTCCT
The DNA here is from genome assembly GCF_004684805.1 of Streptomyces palmae. GTDB lineage: Bacteria > Actinomycetota > Actinomycetes > Streptomycetales > Streptomycetaceae > Streptomyces > Streptomyces palmae. Next base: position 32,756 of record NZ_SRID01000022.1, on the reverse strand, counting down.
GAAGCGCCTGATTATCGTCAGGAAGACGACTATGATCACGCTATGCCCTACGACCCGTCGGCTTTCCCGCACTTCGCCGTCACCGTCGACCTGGTGGTGCTCACCGTGCGGCGGCACGCACTGTGTGCGTTGGCCGTTCGCCGAGGCGAGCCACCCTATCCGGGGCGTTGGGCGCTGCCCGGTGGCTTCGTGCGGGCCGACGAGGATCTCGCCGCGGCCGCGGCCCGTGAGCTGGAGGAGGAGACCGGCCTGCGGGCCCACGCCCCTTCGCAGCCCGCACTCCCCAATGCCGCCCACCTCGAGCAGTTGGCGACCTACGGTGACCCTCAGCGCGACCCCCGGATGCGGGTGGTGAGCGTCGCGCACCTGGCACTCGCTCCGGACCTGCCCGCCCCGAGGGCCGGTGGGGACGCCCACAGCGTGCGCTGGGCACCCGTGGACGACCTCCTGGACCAGGACACGGCGTTCCGGCACGACGCGGAGGTCTCCGCACCACTGGCCTTCGACCACGCGCGGATCCTGGCGGACGGAGTGGAGCGCGCCAGGTCGAAGATCGAGTACTCCTCGCTGGCGACCGCGTTCTGCCCTCAGGAGTTCACCGTGGGTGAGCTGCGACGGGTCTACGAAGCGGTGTGGGGAGTGGCGTTGGATCCGCGCAACTTCCACCGCAAGGTCACCGGTACACCCGGCTTCCTGGTGCCCACCGGGGGGACCACCACCCGCCAGGGTGGCCGGCCGGCCCAGCTGTTCCGGGCGGGCGGCGCCACTGTGCTCAATCCGCCGATGTTGCGCCCCGAGGTGTGATCCGGCCGGTCCGGTACCCCGAGGTGTGATCCGGCCGGTCCGGCGCCCGCGCAAGGCGGCGCGGTCCGGAATGCTCATCGGGCAATAAGGGCATTTCGATTCAGTGGGTCCGGCGTCGAAGTGATCCGGGGTTCGGCCGCCGTTGCCTTGGAGTGTGTGATCCGATCCCGCTTGGGCAGGTGATCCGTGGACCAACGATCGGACACCGGTGCGGTGTTGGGGCGGGCGGGCGGCGTTTCCCGGCCGGTCGGGCGGGGCCGCCATGGGGGCGTGCGGGTGGCGTGGCGGTGCCGGAATTCCCGCCAGGGCGCCTCAGTGGCTCGCAACTCCCCGATGGCTGGCGATTCCTGTCCGATTAGGCGTCAATTGTGAGGTAATGGTCGATCACCCTTTCGTGTGCTTTTCACCAAAGACCCTAAGGGTCTCTGGGGCGTCGCCGACAAAGGATGCGTGAGTACCCTTGCGCACACCACGATGAATGCGGCTCGTCCTGCGGAATCCGGCCTCGCCGGTCCGGGCGAGCTGGACCGCTACCCCTACCCTGACGCCCCCGGCGCCGAGCGCGGTGGCGCCCCCGCCTGGGAGGGCGCCGACACCGAGATCGGCCGCGTGGGGCGGCGCGCGGCCGGCAACCGCGGGCGCGGACTGCACGGCCAACTCGTCCAGCAGCTGGGTCAGATGATCGTCTCCGGCGACCTGGGGGCCGATCGCCCGCTGGTTCCCGAGGAGATCGGCCAGCGCTTCGAGGTCTCCCGGACCGTCGTCCGCGAGTCACTCCGCGTCCTGGAGGCCAAGGGCCTGGTCAGCGCCCGGCCCAACGTCGGCACCCGAGTCCGTCCGGTCAGTGACTGGAATCTGCTCGACCCGGACATCATCGAGTGGCGGGCCTTCGGGCCGCAGCGCGACGACCAGCGCCGGGAGCTGTGCGAGCTGCGCTGGACGATCGAGCCGCTGGCGGCACGGCTGGCCGCCGGGCACGGCCGGGAGGAGGTGCAGCAGCGGCTCGGCGACATGGTGGAGATCATGGGACACGCCCTGGCGCAGAGCGACTCCCTCACCTACTCCCGCGCCGACGCCGAGTTCCACGCCCTGCTCCTCCAGGTCGGAGGCAACCGGATGCTGGAGCACCTGGCGGGCATCGTCGCCTCCGCCCTGCATGTCTCCGGCGGCCCGGCCATCAGCTGCGACCGCCCCAGTGAGGCCGGAGTCGGACACCACCGCCGGATCGTGGAGGCCGTCGGTGCCGGGGACGCCGGTGCGGCGGAGAGCGCCATGCGGCAGCTGCTCACCGTCCATCCCGAGGTCGAGCGCGTGGTGCCCGCACCGCGCGAGCACTGAGCGTCGTCCATGCGGAACGGGGGGCGCGCTCTGCGAGGTCGCTGGATCCCGGCCCCGGGTCCGGCCGGGCAGCCGGGATCGGCGACACAAGGTGTTCTGTTCGCTTCAGTGGGCATGTGTCCCGCTTCGTGGTGTGACTCGGGCCACGAAGATTGGGCGTAACGCTCCTCGAAGCAGTGCGATGACTAAAGAGGTGGTAGCCGCGGAGGGAATACAGAGGTCCTTGGGGACGCTGTAACCCCCTGCACTTCCGCCCGCGCCATCGGTTCATCCCTGCCGATGGTCGTCGGCTCCGGTCCATCGCGGACGGGGCCGGAAGCCGTTTCCATCATTCCGAGAGGTTGTTCGTGTCGGCCAGCACATCCCGTACGCTCCCGCCGGAGATCGCCGAGTCCGAGTCTGTCATGGCGCTCATCGAGCGGGGAAAGGCTGATGGGCAGATTGCCGGCGATGACGTGCGTCGGGCCTTTGAGGCTGACCAGATTCCGCCAACCCAGTGGAAGAACGTTCTGCGCAGCCTCAACCAGATCCTCGACGAGGAGGGTGTGACGCTGATGGTCAGTGCCGCAGAGGCGCCCAAGCGCACCCGCAAGAGCGTCGCAGCGAAGAGTCCGGCAAAGCGCACCGCCACCAAGACCGTCACGGCCAGGACGGCCACCGTCAAGAAGACCGCCGCCGCGGCCGCCCCCGGCTCCGAGGGCGACACCGAGACCGACGGGATCGCCACCCCCGCGAAGAAGGCTGCCGCGAAGAAGACCGCGGCCAAGAAGGCGACGGCCAAGAAGACCGTCGCGAAGAAGACCACGGCCAAGAAGTCCGCCAAGAAGGACGCCGACGACCTCCTCGAGGGCGAGGAGCCGCTGGAGGAGACCGGTCCCGGCAAGCCCGGCGCCGAGGGTGAGGGCGAAGGCGAGAGCCAGGGCTTCGTGCTCTCCGACGAGGACGAGGACGACGCCCCGGCCCAGCAGGTCGCCGCGGCCGGCGCCACGGCGGACCCGGTCAAGGACTACCTCAAGCAGATCGGAAAGGTCCCGCTGCTCAACGCCGAGCAGGAGGTGGAGCTCGCCAAGCGTATCGAGGCCGGTCTGTTCGCCGAGGACAAGCTGGCCAACGCGGACAAGCTCGCCCCCAAGCTCAAGCGCGAGCTGGAGATCATCGCCGAGGACGGCCGCCGCGCCAAGAACCACCTGCTGGAGGCCAACCTCCGCCTGGTGGTCTCGCTGGCCAAGCGGTACACCGGCCGCGGCATGCTCTTCCTGGACCTCATCCAGGAGGGCAACCTGGGTCTGATCCGCGCGGTCGAGAAGTTCGACTACACCAAGGGCTACAAGTTCTCCACGTACGCCACCTGGTGGATCCGGCAGGCGATCACCCGAGCCATGGCCGACCAGGCCCGCACCATCCGTATCCCGGTGCACATGGTCGAGGTCATCAACAAGCTGGCCCGCGTCCAGCGCCAGATGCTCCAGGACCTGGGCCGCGAGCCCACCCCGGAGGAGCTGGCCAAGGAGCTCGACATGACCCCGGAGAAGGTCATCGAGGTCCAGAAGTACGGCCGCGAGCCCATCTCGCTGCACACCCCGCTCGGTGAGGACGGCGACAGCGAGTTCGGTGACCTCATCGAGGACTCCGAGGCCGTGGTCCCGGCCGACGCCGTCAGCTTCACGCTGCTCCAGGAGCAGCTGCACTCGGTGCTCGACACGCTCAGCGAGCGCGAGGCCGGTGTGGTCTCCATGCGCTTCGGACTCACCGATGGCCAGCCCAAGACGCTGGACGAGATCGGCAAGGTCTACGGCGTGACGCGTGAGCGGATCCGTCAGATCGAGTCGAAGACGATGTCGAAGCTGCGGCACCCGTCCCGCTCCCAGGTGCTGCGCGACTACCTGGACTGAGCATCCTTCGGCACGGCGCCCCCGCCCGCGTATACCGCGGGCGGGGGCGCCGTCGTCGTTGCCGGTGTCGATCACTACAGTCGCGGCATGGGCGTACCGGACGAGCTCCTCATCGACTTGATCAACCGCACCGAGATGGAGGGCGGCGGTCCCCGGATCACGGTCGTGGTGCAGGGTGCGGTGATCGCGGGGCGGATCGCCTCGCACCGCCACTGGGCCGCGCAGATCGCCGCGCGACTCGGTGACGCGGGGCTGCCCGAGGAGGGCTTCGCGGAGGACTTCGCGCGCGAGGCCGCGGAGCCCTTGGCGTACCCGCCGGCCTTTCTGCACCTCCAGGGCTGCCACCTGATCGCAGGCGCCGGCAGTCTGCCCGCCGCGTTGGGGGAGTACTTCCGGGTGCCGCTGTCCGCGGTGAGCGCCTGGAGCCTGCGGTGAGCCGGTGACGGCGGTGAGGGCGGGGACGCCGGTGAGCCCGTGACGCCCGTGTCGCCGGGGACGCCGGTGAGCTGTTGAGCCCGTGACGCCCGCGACGCCAGGGGCTGCCGGGCGACCGGCGGCGGGCGCGGGGGGACGGCGTTCGGGGGTGCCCGCGTCACCGCTTCGGGATGCGGAAGTGCTGCGGGTGGGTGACGCTGGGTGGGCACGTCACTCCGCGAGGTGAGGAGACCGTATGCGCTTCCGTCCTCTCTCTACCACGGCCTGTGTGGCGGCGCTGGCCGGCGCCACGGCCCTGCTCGGCACCGCGATCGGGCCGGCGTCCGCCGACCGGGCGATCGTCGGGGGCCGCTCGGTACGCATCGCGGACGCCCCCTGGATGGTGGCGGTGGCGAGCCGGGACCGTTTCGGTGACACCCGTTCCGGGCAGTTCTGCGGCGGTGTCGCGATCAACAGGACCACCGTGGTGACGGCCGCCCACTGCATGCGGCCCGAGGTGCTGGGGGTGGACTGGCGCACCGTGCCGGATCTGCGGGTGCTGGTGGGCCGGAACGATCTGGGCAGGCCTGGCGGCGGGGAGCTGCCGGTCCGGCGGGTGTGGGTCAATCCGGACTACGACCGGGTCAGCCACTCGGGCGACATCGCGGTGCTGAAGGTGGGCGGCCCGCTGGTCCCGCTGCCCGCCGCGAAGGAGGGCGACCGCGCCTATCAGCCGGGCACGACGGCGGAGGTCTACGGCTGGGGCGACACCCGGGGGGACGGCAGCTACGCGCGCACCCTGCACGCGGCGGAGGTCCGCGTACTCAGTGACAAGGAGTGCGCGGAGGCCTACCCGGAGGTCAGGGGCGGCACCTATCGCGCCAAGGTGATGCTGTGCGCGGGGGCGCCGGAGGGCGGCCGGGACGCCTGCCAGGGGGACAGCGGAGGGCCGCTGGTCGCCCGGGGCCGGCTGATCGGCCTGGTCTCCTGGGGAACCGGCTGCGGTGAGGCGGGCAGCCCGGGGGTCTACACCCGGATCTCCGCGGTGGAACCGCTGGTACGGGCGCACAGCTGAAGGCGCAGGGCCTGGCCTGAGCGCCCGCGGCGCGGTGAGCCTCCCGGTGCGCGGCTGGCGCGTGAGCCTCTCGGTGCGCGGCTCGGGGGCCGCGTCGGAGCCGGCCCGGTCTGTCCACGGCCGAGCCCAGGTACCGACGGGTGGCCGGTACCAGATGGCGGCCGCCTCCGATGCGGGGGCGACCGCCCGAGGTCCGGCCCGTGGCCGGTCGGCTCGTCGTGGGGTGCGAAGTGTCAGCGCTCCTCGGCGGAAGCGGACGCCGGGACGGTGGTGAGCCGCTCCGTCTCGTCCTGTATTTCCGCGGCGATCTTCTTGAGTTCCGGCTCGAACTTACGTCCGTGATGAGCGCAGAAGAGCAGCTCACCGCCGCTCATCAGGACGACGCGCAGGTACGCCTGGGCACCGCAGCGGTCGCAGCGGTCGGCGGCCGTCAGCGGGCTCGCGGGGGTCAGAACAGTAGTCACGTCGCCTCTTCTCTAGCTCGACGAGCTGTCGTACCAGGGTCAACATCCAACCAGGCGGAAAACGTTCCCGCTCGCGCCTTTTTCTTGAAAATTCCTTCCGAGTAGCTGGATGGTGACGTTTGGCGGCGAATGAGCCGTATTGCCTTGATCTACGGTTTCGCGTCGCTTGTCGGTCTTCGTCCTCCCGGCCGGGTTGCCGGTTGTGCATGAGGACGTGCCCGGAGCCTAAATGGTTCATGCCTGAAAAGGAACGTGATGTTTGCGGCAGCCCCATGAGGGATCGAACACGCGAGCGAAGTCGGATGCCTCTCGACTAGCATGGTCCTTCTCACGGGTGGCGGCACAACGGCTCTATCAGGCCTCGGTACGCTCTCACCGGCGATCCTGCCACCCACCGTGCCCGGAGTAGGGGCATCCAGAAATTCAGCGAGGAGCGAACCGCGTGACCGCCGATACGTCCGTGCCGTCCACTGCGCTGCTGACCGGAGCAGACCGGGGCGGCTCCAACTACACCGCGCGGCACCTGCTCGTCCTCGAAGGGCTCGAGGCGGTACGCAAGCGCCCCGGTATGTACATCGGTTCGACCGACAGCCGCGGTCTGATGCACTGCCTCTGGGAAATCATCGACAACTCCGTCGACGAGGCCCTCGGCGGCTACTGCGACCACATCGAGGTCATCCTCCACGAGGACGGCTCCGTCGAGGTGCGGGACAACGGCCGCGGCATCCCGGTGGACGTCGAGCCGAAGACCGGCCTGTCCGGCGTCGAGGTCGTGATGACCAAGCTGCACGCCGGCGGCAAGTTCGGCGGCGGCTCCTACGCCGCCTCCGGCGGTCTGCACGGTGTCGGCGCCTCCGTGGTCAACGCGCTCTCCGCCCGCCTCGACGTCGAGGTGGACCGGGACGGCAAGACCCACACGATCAGCTTCCGCCGCGGCGTCCCCGGGATCTTCACCGAGTCCGGCCCGGACGCGCCCTTCGACCCGGCGAACGGGCTGCTCAAGGGCAAGCGGGTGCCCAAGACCCGCACCGGCACCCGGGTCCGCTACTGGGCGGACCGGCAGATCTTCCTCAAGGACGCCAAGCTCTCCCTGGAGACGCTGCACGCCCGCGCCCGCCAGACGGCCTTCCTGGTGCCCGGCCTCACCCTGGTGGTGCGGGACGAGCGCGGCCTTGGGGGTGCGGATGGTCAGGAGGGGCCGACCGAGGAGACCTTCCGGTTCGACGGCGGCATCAGCGAGTTCTGCGAGTACCTCGCCCAGGACAAGGCCGTCTGCGATGTGTTGCGGCTGACCGGGCAGGGCACCTTCAAGGAGACCGTGCCGGTCCTGGACGACCGCGGCCACATGACCCCCACCGAGGTCACCCGGGAGCTGGGCGTCGACATCGCACTGCGCTGGGGCACCGGCTACGACAGCACCCTCAGGTCCTTCGTCAACATCATCGCCACGCCCAAGGGCGGCACCCACGTCGCCGGCTTCGAGCGCGCCGTGGCCAAGACCGTCAACGAGGTGCTGCGCGCCACCAAACTGCTGCGCGTCGCCGAGGACGACGTGGTCAAGGACGACGCCATGGAGGGCCTGACCGCGGTGGTCACCGTGCGGTTGGCCGAGCCGCAGTTCGAGGGCCAGACCAAGGAGGTGCTGGGCACCTCGGCGGCCTCCCGGATCGTCGCCAACGTGGTCGCCAAGGAGCTGAAGGCCTTCCTCACCTCCACCAAGCGGGACGCCAAGCAGCAGGCCCGTGCCGTGCTGGAGAAGGTCGTGGCGGCGGCCCGGACCCGGATCGCGGCCCGCCAGCACAAGGAGGCGCAGCGCCGCAAGACCGCGCTGGAGTCCTCCTCGCTCCCCGCCAAGCTGGCCGACTGCCGCAGCGACGACGTGGAGCGCAGCGAGCTGTTCATCGTGGAGGGCGACTCCGCGCTGGGCACCGCCAAGCTCGCGCGGAACTCCGAGTTCCAGGCGCTGCTGCCGATCCGCGGCAAGATCCTCAACGTTCAGAAGTCCTCGGTCTCCGACATGCTGAAGAACGCCGAGTGCGGAGCGATCATCCAGGTCATAGGAGCCGGCTCGGGCCGGACCTTCGACATCGACCAGGCCCGCTACGGCAAGGTGATCTTCCTGGCCGACGCCGATGTCGACGGCGCCCACATCCGCTGCCTGCTGCTCACCCTCTTCCAGCGCTACATGCGCCCGATGGTCGAGCAGGGGCGGGTCTTCTCGGCCGTGCCGCCGCTGCACCGGATCGAGCTGACCCACCCCAAGAAGGGGCAGGACAAGTACATCTACACCTACTCCGACGGCGAACTCCAGGAGACCCTGCGGGCGCTGGACCGCAAGAACGTCCGCTACAAGGACGGGATCCAGCGCTACAAGGGCCTCGGCGAGATGGACGCCGACCAGCTGGCCGAGACCACCATGGACCCGCGCCACCGCACGCTGCGCCGGATCAACATCGGCGACCTGGAGGCCGCGGAGCGGGCGTTCGACCTGCTGATGGGCAACGAGGTCGCGCCGCGCAAGGAGTTCATCACCAACTCGGCGGCCACCTTGGACCGCTCGCGGATCGACGCCTGATCCACCAAGGGTGCCGCCGCGTCGGCGGAACGCTCCGAGCACGCGCCCGTCCCCTTCCGGTGGACGGGCGCGTTGCCGGCTCCGGGACAGCTGTCACCTGATGGTGTGAATGTGCAGAGGGCGGCATCCACAAGCCCTTCCGGCTGACCATTCTTGGGCACGCGGCCGACCGGCCGCGGAGCCAAGGAGACCTCGGTGCACAAGCAGGACGGGCAGAACGGGCGGTACAGACTGGACGGACCAGGCGGGCGCGGCGCCGGCCCGGTCCGGCTGGACGATCCCTGGGACGAGGCACCGGCCGCGGAGTGGGACGATCCCCACGCCCCGGCCCTGCCACCGCCCACCGCACCGGTCTCCGCACCACCCCGTGCCGCCGCTCCCGCCGCCCCACCGTCCGCACCGGCCCCGGCCGCTCCCGCTCCCGTACCGGCCCAGGCAAGGGCGGCCTCCGCCCGCAACGCGCCGCCTTCCGCCCCTCCGGACCCCGTCCCGACCGCGCAGACCCCCGCCTCCGTGCCGTCGTCGGCCGTCTACCTCCGGGTGCACGCGGGCGCCGAGTTCCAGGAGGTGCGCCGCCGCTACCGCCGGTTCGCCTTTCCGGCGACCGCCGCCTTCCTGCTGTGGTACCTGGGCTATGTGGTGCTGGCGACCAGCGCGCCCGGGCTGATGGGGCGCCCGGTCGCCGGGGCGCTGAACGTGGCGATGCTGGCCGGGCTGGCGCAGTTCCTCACCACCTTCCTGCTGACCTGGGCCTACGCCCGGCACGCCCGGCTGCGGCGGGACCGATCGGCCCTGGAACTGCGCTGGGTGACCCAGGAGATGACCCGGGAGCGTGTCCGATGACCGGCGATCACCAGAGTCTGGCGCTGCTGCTCTTCCTGGCCTTCGTCGCCCTCACCCTGGCGATCACCACCTGGGCCGGCCGCGACCGGCATGGTTCGCCGGAGGAGTTCTACGCCGGCGGGCGGCTGTTCTCCCCGCTGGAGAACGGATTCGCCATCGCCGGCGACTACATGTCCGCCGCCTCCTTCCTCGGCATCTCCGGGCTGATCGCGCTCTTCGGCTACGACGGGGTGCTCTACTCGGTGGGCTTCCTGGTCGCCTGGCTGCTGGTGCTCTTCCTCGTCGCCGAACTGGTCCGCAACTGCGGCCGCTTCACCCTGGCCGACGTGCTCGCCGCCCGGCTGCGGGAGCGCCCGATGCGGATCGCCGCGGGCACCTCCGCGGTGACCGTCTCGGTCCTCTACCTGGTGGCGCAGATGGTGGGCGCGGGCAGCCTGATCGAGCTGCTGCTGGGCAGCACCGGGGGAGCGGCCAGGGCCTGGACGGTGGTGGGCGTGGGCGCCCTGATGGTGGTCTACGTGGCCTGGGGCGGGATGCGCGCCACCACCTGGATCCAGATCGTGAAGGCCGTTCTGCTGATGGGCGGCGCGATCGCGCTGACCGTGCTGGTGCTGGTGCGCTTCCACGGTGACCTGGGCGGTCTGCTGGGGACCGCCGCCGACCGCAGCGGGCACGGCCGGGACTTCCTCGCCCCGGGGCTCAAGTACGGCGGCGGGTGGACCGCCCGGCTGGACTTCATCAGCCTCGGGCTGGCCCTGGTGCTCGGTACGGCCGGGCTGCCGCACATCCTCTCGCGCTTCTACACGGTGCCCACCGCACGAGCCGCCCGCCGCTCGGTGGTCTGGTCGATCGGGCTGATCGGCGCGTTCTACCTGATGACCATCGTGCTGGGCTTCGGCGCCGCGGCGGTGCTGGGGTCCGACGAGGTGCGGCAGTCCAATCCGTCGGGGAACACCGCGGTACCGCTGCTCGCCCTGGACCTGGGCGGCGGGCAGGGCTCCACCGGTGGCACGGTGCTGTTCGCGGTGGTCGCGGCGGTGGCCTTCGCCACCATCCTCGCGGTCGTCGCCGGCATCACGCTCTCCTCCTCCGCCTCGGTCGCCCACGACCTGTACGCGACGCTGAGCCGGCGCCCGGAGCGTACGCCGCGCAGCGAGGTCCGGGTGGCCCGGCTGGCCGCGGTCGGGGTGGGCGCGGTGGCCATCGGGTTGGGGCTGCTCGCCCAGGACCTGAACGTCGCGTTCCTGGTGGGGCTGGCCTTCGCGGTGGCCGCCTCGGCCAATCTGCCGGTGCTGCTGTACACGCTGTTCTGGCGGCGGTTCACCACCCGCGGCGCGGTCTGGTCGGTGTACGGCGGGCTGGTGCCCGCGGTGCTGCTGGTGATCTTCTCGCCGGTGGTCTCGGGCGCCCCCGACGCGATCTTCCCGGGCGTGGACTTCCAGTTGTTCCCGTTGAGCAATCCCGGGATGGTCTCCATCCCGCTGGGCTTCCTCGCGGGCTGGCTGGGCACGGTGACCTCACGGGAGCCGGCCGACGCCGCCCGGTACGCGGAGACCGAGGTGCGCGCGCTGACCGGCGCCGGGGCGGCGTAGCGCGTGGGGCCCGGGCCAGGAAGCGGTGGGAGCCGGTCAGACCGCGCTGCCCACCACTTCGCGGATGCCGATGATCTCCATCCGGGCCGGGGTGCCCAGCGCCGCCCCGCAGCTCTCCGGGCGCGGGGGCGCGGTCCGCACCTCGGCGACGGAGACCTGCCACTGCCGGCCGTCGGTGTGCGCCAGGGCGATCGTCCAGGCGGGGGACGCGCCCTCGGTGCGCAGCAGGGTCAGCGCGTCGGCGTCCTGCTCGCCGATCAGCTCGCGGACGGCCAGGTCCGCGGCCTGGCCGGGGCGTTCCCAGGCGGACCGGCCGCGGCAGCCGCGGGTGACGATCCGCCCGGCGCGTACCGCCTCCAGTGCCTCCCGTACCGAGTCCGCGGTGGCCCGGCCGTAGGCGTAGCCGTAGGGCAGCACCAGCAGGGTGGGGGAGAAGCGGTGGCCGCCGATGTGGGTGATCTCCCAGACGGCCTCGCCACCGGTGGCCGCGAGTTCGGCGGCGAGGGGCCGGCCGAGCAGCGCGCAGCAGCGGTCCCGCTTGCCGTTGGTGCACACCAGCGCCAGGGGGTCGCCGGTGTACGGGGCCCACTCGGCGGGCAGCCCGCCGAGGTCGCCGGCGCCGAGCGCGGCCAGGTCGAGGTCGAGCAGGCGGGCCGGGTCGGTCAGGGTGGTGGTGCGGACCCAGGACCGGCCGGGCCGGGTGTGGGCGACGAAGATCCGGTGCCGGGCGGGCAGATGGCGGTCCGCGTGCCGGCCCGGGCGGCGGATCAGCGCGACCCGGACCCCGGTGCCCTTGGCGGCCTGCTCCAGGGCGCGGCCGACGGCGGGGTCGAGGTGGCTGCCGGTGACGGCGGCTCGGCCCCAGGGGCCGGGCTGCTCGATCAGCAGCCAGGTGGGGGCGGTCGCCGCCGTGCCGGCGAGCGGTTCGGACAGGTCCTGGGAGGCGGTGGCGCACATGCTCACGAAGGTAAGCCTAACTTGATGTTCGCTCGGGCCACCGTCAGCTGCCCGCCGGCCGCCGGCCCGCGCCCCACGTAGCCGCCCCGGCCGGGCGCCGTGCCTCCTCGCGGCCGCCGGCCGGCCTCCGTGTCAGGTGGGCTGCACCGGCACCGGGAGGGACTGCGGGGGCCGGGGGCCGCGGTACTGGCCGGTGGGGCGCATCCGCATGGGCTGCTCGCCGTACTCCTCCAGGGCGTGTGCGATCCAGCCCGCGGTCCGGGCCACCGCGAACACCGTCTCGCCCGCCTCCGACGGCATCCCGGCGGCGACCGAGAGCACCGCCAGCGCCAGGTCCACATTGGCGTGCAGCGGTACGTGCCGGGCCATGGTGGCGACCACCTCACGGGCCGCGTGCAGCGCCTCGGCCGCCTCCGGCACCTCCTCCAGCAGCCGGAACAGCATGCCGGCACGCGGGTCCTCGCCCGGGTAGATGACGTGGCCCAGGCCCGGTACCCGGCGTCCGGCGCGCAGGTGCCCGGCCACCACCGCGCCGCCGCCGCGCTCGACCGCGTCCAGCAGCATCCGGTGGGCGAAGCCGCTGGCGGCGCCGTGCAGCGGCCCGTCCAGTGCGCCGAGTCCGGCGGAGACCACGGCGTAGGGGTGGGCCTGCGCGGAGGCGGCGACCCTGGCGGCCACCGTGGAGACGGCCAGGTCGTGGTCGATCAGCAGCACCAGTGCGGCGTCCAGCACCCGAAGCCACTCCTCGCCGGGCGCCCGCGCGGTCAGCCGGGTCCACAGCCGCCGGGCGACGGGGGCGTCCTCGGGCTCGGGTTCCCCGAGGACGGGCAGTACGTCGGTGAGCGTGGCGATCAGGTCGCGTGCGGTGCCCACCACCGCCTCCTGGGCCAGGTCGAAGCGGAGCGGGTCGGCCGCGGCCGCCGCGATCGCCGCCACCCGCAGCCGGTCGAGCATGGCGCTCGGCGCGGGCAGCGCCCGCACCGCCCGGCCCGCCGCCGTCAGCGTCTCCGGGTGCGCGGTGAAGCGGGTGCCGGGCCGCATCTCGCCCGTCCACAGCCATTGGGCGACCTCCTCGTAGCCGTGGTGTGCGGCAAGGGCGGTCGAGTCCACTCCGCGGTAGTAGTGGCGGTCCTCCTCGATGAGGGTGATGCTGGTGCCGATCGGGCTGTTCCCCGATGCCGTCCGCGTCTCGCGCCGGCCCCGCCGGGCGAGCGCCTCCACCTCCGCCGCGTCGAAGGTGCTGCCCCGTCCGCCGGGGCTCCGCCGGCTGCTGAGCTGGCCCCGACTCACATACGCGTACACCGTCTCCGGCTTCACCCCGAGTCGCCGTGCCGCTTCCCGGGTGGTCAGCCGCCGCTCTTCCGATTCTTGATCACCCATGCGCACACCGTACCCCGTTCGCTCCCTGTCAATATTGATTGATCAAGGGAAGAAATCAATATTGACAGTTAATGAGACAAGCATAGACAGTCGAGTCAATATTGAGGAGGAGAGATGACCATGGGCACCCAAACACCGGCCGACGTACCCCGAGGACTCGCCGGCGTGGTCGTCACCGAGACCGAACTCGGGGATGTCCGCGGCCGGGAGGGCTTTTACCACTACCGCCAGTACTCGGCTGTCGAACTGGCGCACAGTCGCACCTTCGAGGACGTCTGGCACCTGATGTTCTTCGGAGAGCTGCCGGATGCCGCGGGGCGCGCGGCCTTCCTCGCCGAGACGGCCGAGCTGCGCGGACTCCCGCCCGACGTGGCGGCCGTGCTCCCCGCGGTGGCCCGCTCCAGCGCGCTCTCCGGGCCGCTCGCCGGGCTGCGCACCGCCCTGTCGCTGCTGGGCGCCTCGGCCGGCCTGCGGCCCTTGTACGACATCGCCCCCGACCGCCGCCGGGCCGAGGCGCTGGCCGCCTGCGCCGCCGTGCCCACCCTGCTGACCGCGCTGTACCGGCTGGGCACCGGGCAGGAGCCCATACCGCCCCGCGCCGACCTGCCGTATGCGGCCAATTACCTGTACATGCTCACCGGTACCGAGCCGGACCCGGTGCGCGCCCGGGCCGTCGAGCGCTATCTGATCTCCACCATCGACCACGGATTCAACGCCTCCACCTTCACCGCCCGGGTCATCGCCTCCACCGGCGCGGATCTGGCCGCCTGCCTGGTCGGTGCCGTCGGCGCGCTCTCCGGGCCGCTGCACGGCGGGGCGCCCAGCCGGGCCCTGGACACCCTGGACGCCATCGGCACACCGGAGAACATCGACCCCTGGGTGCGCGAGCGGGTGCTGGCCGGCGACCGGATCATGGGCTTCGGGCACGCGGTCTACCGCACCGAGGACCCCCGGTCGCGGATGCTGCGGGAGATCGCCCAGGACCTCGGCGGGTCCCGGGTGGCCTTCGCCGTGGAGGTGGAGCGGCAGGTGGAGGCGATACTCGCCGAGCTCAAACCGGGCCGCGAGCTGCACACCAACGTGGAGTTCTACGCGGGGGTGGTCATGGAGCTGTGCGGACTGCCGCGGGAGATGTTCACCCCGACCTTCTGCGCCGCGCGGGTCGTCGGCTGGAGCGCCAACATCCTGGAGCAGGCCCAGGAGTCCAAGATCATCCGCCCGGCCGCGCGCTATGTCGGCCCACCCCCGCCGCAGCCGGTCCCACCGGCCTGACCCCGCGCCGCGGCCGGTTCGTACGGTCTGGCCCCGAGCGGCACGCGGCCGTTCGTACGGTCTGGTCCCGAGCGGCACGCGGCCGGTTCGTACGGTCTGGCCCCGAGCGGCACTCGGTCCCGCCGGCCTGATCCCGCGCCGCGGCCGCCTCGTACGGACTGATCCCCCGCCGCGGCCGGTTCGTACGGCGTGACCCCGCGCCGCGGCCGGTTGGTGCGGCCCGGTCCCGCGCGGCAGTCGGTTCTCACCGGCCTGGTCCCCGACCGAGGCCCATCCGCCGGGCTGACCCCGCGCCGCGGTCGCCTCCTACGGCCGACCCCGAACCGCGGCGGTCCGGGCGCACCGATACGCCAAGGGCGCGGCACCGCGAGGTGCCGCGCCCTTGGCGTATCCGACCCGTCCGGGGCGGTCGCCCTACACCGGTCCGGCCACCACCGCGACCTGCTTGGCCAGCGGCATTCCGGAACCGTCCCGCCGGGTGTCGAGCTCCGGCAGGTCGACGGGCGCCCCGGACGCGCCGGCCGCACGCGCCGGGGCGGCACCGGCCCAGGCCAGCACCAGATGGTCCTCGCCCTTCAGGAACCGCTGGCAGCGCACCCCGCCGGTGGCCCGGCCCTTCCGCGGGAACTGGTCGAACGGGGTCAGCTTGGCCGACACCGCCGCGCCGTCCAGGGTGTCACCGCCGCCGGCGGCGGTGAACACCACCGCGTCCCCCGCCGGGTCGACCGCGGTGAAGGAGATCACCTTCGCTCCGGAGGACAGCTTGATGCCCGCCATACCGCCCGCCGGACGGCCCTGCGGGCGCACCTGGGCCGCCGGATACCGCAGCAACTGCGCGTCATCGGTGATGAAGACCAGGTCCTCCTCGCCGGTGCGCAGCTCCACCGCGCCGACGATCCGGTCCCCCTCCTTGAGCCCGATGACCTCCAACTCCTCCTTGTTGGCCGGATAGTCGGGTACCACCCGCTTCACCACGCCCTGCTCGGTGCCGATCGCCAGCCCCGGCGAGGACTCGTCCAACGTGGTGAGGCACATCAACCGCTCACCCTCCGCCAGCGACAGGAACTCCGAGATCTGCGCGCCGCCGGCCAGATTGGGACCGGCCGCCGTCTCGGGCAGCATGGGCAGATCGATCACCGAGAGCCGCAGCAGCCGGCCCGTCGAGGTCACCGCGCCCACCTCGGCGCGCGCCGTGGTCGGCACCGCGGAGACGATCACGTCGTGCTTGGCCCGCCGTCCGCCGCCCGCCTCGGCCTCGGACTCGCTCAGGGCCGTACGCGCCAGCAGCCCGGTGGAGGACAGCAGCACCCGGCACGGGTCGTCGGCGACCTCCAGCGGCACCGCGGAGACCGCGGAGCCCGCCGACTCCAGCAGCACCGTGCGCCGCTCGGTGCCGAACTTCTTCGCCACCGAGGCCAGCTCCGAGGAGACCAGCTTGCGCAGCTCGGCGTCCGAATCCAGGATCCGGGTGAGCTCCGCGATCTCCTTGGTGAGCCGGTCGCGTTCGGCCTCCAGCTCGATCCGGTCGAGCTTGGTGAGCCGGCGCAGCGGGGTGTCCAGGATGTACTGGGTCTGCACCTCGGACAGCGAGAAGCGCTCGATCAGCGAGCGCTTGGCCTCGGCCGCGTTCTCACTCGAACGAATGATCCGGATGACCTCGTCGATGTCGAGCAGGGCGACCAGCAGGCCCTCGACCAGGTGCAGCCGGTCCTGCCGCTTGGCGCGCCGGAACTCGCTGCGCCGCCGGACCACCTCGAAGCGGTGGTCCAGATAGACCTCCAGGAGCTCCTTGAGGCCCAGGGTGAGCGGCTGGCCGTCCACCAGCGCGACGTTGTTGATGCCGAAGGACTCCTCCATCGGCGTCAGCTTGTAGAGCTGCTCCAGCACGGCCTCCGGGTTGAAGCCGTTCTTCACCTCGATGACCAGCCGCAGCCCGTGCTCCCGGTCGGTGAGGTCCTTGACGTCCGCGATGCCCTGGAGCTTCTTGGCGCCGACCAGGTCCTTGATCTTGGAGATCACCTTCTCCGGACCGACCGCGAAGGGCAGTTCGGTGACGACCAGGCCCTTGCGGCGCGCGGTGACGTTCTCCACCGAGACGGTGGCGCGGATCTTGAAGGTGCCGCGCCCGGTCTCGTACGCGTCCCGGATGCCGCCGAGGCCGACGATCCGGCCGCCGGTGGGCAGGTCCGGCCCCGGCACGTAGCGCATCAGGGCGTCCAGATCGGCGTTCGGGTGCCGGATCAGGTGCCGCGCGGCGGCGATCACCTCGCCCAGGTTGTGCGGCGGCATGTTCGTCGCCATGCCCACCGCGATCCCGGACGAGCCGTTGACCAGCAGGTTCGGGTAGGCGGCGGGGAGCGCGACCGGCTCCTGCTCGCTGCCGTCGTAGTTCGGCGAGAAGTCGACCGTGTCCTCGTCGATCGAGTCGGTCATCAGCGAGGTCGCGGAGGCCATCCGGCACTCGGTGTACCGCATGGCGGCCGGCGGGTCGTCATTGCCCAGCGAACCGAAGTTGCCGTGCCCGTCGACCAGCGGCACCCGCAGCGAGAAGGGCTGGGCCATGCGCACCAGGGCGTCGTAGATCGACGCGTCGCCGTGCGGGTGCAGCTTTCCCATCACCTCGCCGACGACCCGGGCGCACTTCACGAACGAGCGCTCGGGGCGCAGCCCCATCTCGTTCATCTGGAACAGGATGCGGCGCTGCACGGGCTTGAGACCGTCGCGGGCGTCCGGCAGGGCCCGCGAATAGATCACCGAGTAGGCGTACTCCAGGTAGGAGCCTCGCATCTCGTCGACGACGTCGATGTCGAGGATGCGCTCTTCGAAGTCGTCCGGAGGCGGGGTCTTCGTGCTGCGGCGGGCCATCGCGGCTGCGGCTCCTTCAACTGACAGTGCTGGTTCTGATGCCGACCATTGTGGACCGCCGCACCGACAACGCCGACCACGACCCATGTCGGGGACATCGGGCCGGGAACTTCGCCAGATGTCCATGCGCTTGCATACAGTGACAGGACCGTTCAGCACAGGGCTTCGCAACTGCTGCATCACGCGATCGAAGGGACGTACATGCCCATGGGTCACACGGCCACGCAACAGGCCGGCACCGGCGGCCTGAAAGCGACCGAGCACCGCCTGGCCAACGGCCTGCGCGTGGTGCTCTCCGAGGACCATCTGACCCCGGTCGCCGCGGTCTGCCTCTGGTACGACGTCGGCTCCCGCCACGAGGTCAAGGGGCGCACCGGTCTGGCTCACCTCTTCGAGCACCTGATGTTCCAGGGCTCCGCGCAGGTCAAGGGGAACGGCCACTTCGAGCTGGTGCAGGGGGCCGGCGGCTCGCTCAACGGCACCACCAGCTTCGAGCGCACCAACTACTTCGAGACCATGCCCGCCCACCAGCTGGAGCTCGCGCTGTGGCTGGAAGCCGACCGCATGGGGTCGCTGCTGGTCGCGCTGGACGAGGAGGGGCTGGAGAACCAGCGCGACGTGGTCAAGAACGAGCGCCGCCAGCGCTACGACAACGTCCCCTACGGCACCGCCTTCGAGCGGCTGGTCGGCATGGCCTACCCCGAGGGCCACCCGTACCACCACACCCCGATCGGCTCGATGGCCGACCTGGACGCCGCCTCCCTGGAGGACGCCCGGACCTTCTTCCGCACCTACTACGCGCCGAACAACGCGGTGCTCTCCGTGGTCGGCGACATCGACCCGGAGCAGACGCTGGCCTGGATCGAGAAGTACTTCGGCTCCATCCCCTCCCACGACGCCAAGCAGCCGCCCCGCGACGGCAGCCTGCCGGACACCATCGGCGAGCAGCTGCGCGAGGTGGTGGAGGAGGAGGTGCCGTCCCGCGCCCTGATGGCCGCCTACCGCCTGCCGCACGACGGCACCCGCGAGGCGGACGCCGCCGACCTGGCGCTCACCGTCCTGGGCGGCGGCGAGTCCTCCCGGCTGCACAACCGCCTGGTCCGCCGGGACCGCAGCGCGGTGGCCGCCGGCTTCGGGCTGCTGCGGCTGGCCGGCGCCCCCTCGCTGGGCTGGCTGGACGTGAAGACCTCCGCCGGGGTGGAGGTGCCCGACGTGGAGGCGGCGGTCGACGAGGAGCTGGCCCGCTTCGCCGAAGAGGGCCCCACCGCGGAGGAGATGGAGCGCGCCCAGGCGCAGTTGGAGCGCGAGTGGCTGGACCGGCTGGCCACGGTCGGCGGCCGGGCCGACGAACTGTGCCGGTTCGCGGTGCTGTTCGGCGACCCGCAGCTGGCGCTCACCGCCGTCCGGCGGGTGCTGGACATCACGGCCGAGGAGGTGCGGGACATCGCCCGGGCCCGGCTGCGTCCGGACAACCGCGCGGTGCTGGTCTACGAGCCCACCGCGCCCGCGGAGACAGACGCGTCGGGGGCCGCCGGCGACGACCAGGACGACGAAGGAGACCGCGCCCAGTGAGCGACACCGCCGCCACCATGACCTTCCACCCGCAGCCGACGGCCGGCGCCGCCAAGCCGTGGGCCTTCCCGGCCCCCGAGCGCGGTGAGCTGCCCAACGGGCTCACCGTGCTGCGCTGCCACCGACCCGGCCAGCAGGTGGTCGCGGTCGAGGTCAACCTGGACGCCCCGCTGGACGCCGAGCCCGCGGGGCTGGACGGGGTCGCCACCATCATGGCCCGCGCCCTGTCCGAGGGGACCGACAAGCACAGCGCGGAGGAGTTCGCCGCCGAGCTGGAGCGCTGCGGCGCCACCTTGGACGCGCACGCCGACCACCCCGGGGTACGGGTCTCGCTGGAGGTCCCGGTCTCCCGGCTGGCCCGGGGGCTGGGCCTGCTCGCCGACGCGCTGCGCGCCCCCGCCTTCCCCGACGGCGAGGTGGAGCGGCTGGTGGCCAACCGCCTCGACGAAATCCCGCACGAGCTGGCCAACCCGGCCCGCCGCGCCTCGATGGCGCTGTCCAAGGAGCTCTTCCCCGCCGACTCCCGGCCCTCGCGCCCCCGCCAGGGCACCGAGGAGACGGTGCGGCGCATCGACGCCACCGCGGTCCGCGCCTTCTACGAGGCCCATGTCCGCCCCTCCACCAGCACCGCCGTGGTGGTCGGCGACCTGACCGGCGTCGACCTGGACCAGGTGCTGGCCGACACCCTCGGGAGCTGGAGCGGCGGCCCCGCCCCGCAGCGCACCTACCCGGCGATCACCGCCGACGACACCGCCCGGGTGGTGATCGTGGACCGGCCGGGCGCGGTGCAGACCCAGCTGCTCATCGGCCGTATCGGCGCCGACCGGCACGACCGGGTCTGGCCCGCCCAGGTGCTCGGCACCTACTGCCTGGGCGGCACCCTCACCTCCCGGCTGGACCAGGTGCTGCGCGAGGAGAAGGGCTACACCTACGGGGTGCGCTCCTTCGGGCAGGTGCTGCGGTCGATGCCGGACGGCTCCGGGGCGGCGATGCTCGCCATCACCGGCTCGGTGGCCACCGAGGTGACCGGGCCGGCGCTGGAGGACACCTGGCGGGTGCTGCGCACGCTGGCCGAGGAGGGGCTGACCGACGAGGAGCGCGATGTCGCGGTACAGAACCTGGTCGGCGTCGCCCCGCTGAAGTTCGAGACGGCCGCCGCGGTCGCGGGCACCCTGGCCGACCAGGTGGAGCAGCATCTGCCGGACGACTTCCAGGCCCATCTGTACGCCCGGCTGGCCGAGACCGGCACGGTGGAGGCGACGGCGGCCGTGGTGAACGCCTTCCCGGTGGACCGGTTGGTCACCGTGCTCGTCGGTGACGCCGCCGCCATCGAGGAGCCGGTCCGCGCGCTCGGGATCGGCGAGGTCACGGTGGTCAGCGGCTGACCGGTCCGGTGCGGCGGCCGGCTCCGGCCGCACCGCCGCACCGCAGGGTCGACCGCCGCACCCGCCGGGCCGAGCACCGCGCCGCTGTCGACCGCCGTGCCGCCGGGCCGACCGCCGTGCGGCCCGGCCGGCGGTCTCCCCGCCGGCCGCGGTCTCCCCGCCGCGCGGGGGTGGCTGACACCGAATCACCCCATGAGGGACACAGAGGACTCCGGCGCCATACCGGGCGCCGGAGTCCTCCTTTCCGCTTGGGCAATGTCCGTTTTATTGGCATGACGGGGCGTCTGGCCTGTGGCGCATGCAACAAAATCCCGGATCCGTTTGGTGAAGAGAAGATCACGCGTCTAGCGTCAATGCGGCTGTTCGTCAGCTGGTGCCGCACCCGCGGCCCGGACAGTCATCGCCGAGTCCCCCAGGTGTGAGCCTGAGGGAGCCGGGGACCCTCCCTCCTCGCCCGCCATCGGGCAGGAAGGGGCCCATGTCCCCAGGGGTGAATCGGGTGCCTCGCCAGAGGGGCCCGTAGGAGACCTTCCTGCTCCGAACCCGTCAGCTAACCCGGTAGGCGAGAAGGAAGGAAAGGAGTACGCCGGCTCATGGCGTTCACCCGTCCCACCGGTAAGCACCGCCGCGCCCGAAGTGCCTCGATCCCCGCCGGGGCCCAGCTCGCGGGGGTGGCCACCATCGCCGCCTCCGGTGTGGCCTCGCTGGCCGGCCCGGCCTTCGCCGCCCCGGACGGCGCCCCGCGGTTCCAGGACACCGGTCTCAACCAGACGATCGTGGTCGGCGACCACGTCGCGGACGGGATCGACGCCCAGGCGGCCAGCCAGGAGCAGGCGGAGGCCCAGGAGGAGGCCCAGGAGCAGGCCCGCCAGGACGCCGCCCGCGAGGCGGCGGCCACCAAGCGCCGCGCCGAGGCCGCCGAGAAGAAGGCCAAGGCGGAGCGGGAGGCCCGGCTGCGCGCCGCCCGCGAGGCCGAGCGCAAGCGCCTCAACACCTTCGTGATGCCGGTCGCCGGCTCCTACGTGTCGACCCAGTACCACGCCTCCAGTGGCCTGTGGTCCTCCGGCAGCCACACCGGCATCGACTTCCACGCCGCCTCCGGCACCCCGGTGCACTCGGTGGGCTCCGGCACCGTGGTGGAGGCCGGCTGGGGCGGCGCGTACGGCAACAACGTCGTCATCAAGATGAACGACGGCACCTACACGCAGTACGGCCACCTGTCGTCCCTCAGCGTCTCGGTGGGCCAGACGGTCACCCCGGGCCAGCAGATAGGGCTCTCCGGCAGCAGCGGCAACTCCACCGGTCCGCACCTGCACTTCGAGGCGCGCACCGGCGCGGAGTACGGCTCCGACATCGACCCGATCAGCTACCTCCGCTCGCACGGCGTCAAGATCTGACCGCCCCCCGGCGCGCCCTCCCGCCGCGCCGGCAGCCAGCCTCCGCACAGGCCCCGGCCCATCTCGGCCGGGGCCTGCGCCGTACCCGCGTAAGGCGGCATTCCGGCAGTCCCGACCCCGCTCACGCCGAAGGGCCGCGGCGCTCCGATCTCTCGGAGTACCGCGGCCCTTCGGCGCGTGTGCGGCGGGGTCGGCTCAGACCGTCTCCGGCAGCTCCTCGAGGCCCTCGGCGACCAGCTTGGCCAGACGGTCGAGCGCCGCCTCGGCGTTCTCGTCCTCGGAGGCGAGCACGATCTCCTCGCCGCCCTGCGCGCCCAGGCTGAGCACGGCCAGCATGGAGGCGGCGTTGACCGGGTTCCCCTCGGCCTTGGCGATCGTCACGGGGACGCCGGACGCGGTCGCGGCCCGAACGAAGATCGAGGCGGGACGGGCGTGCAGGCCCTCGGCCCAGCCGACGGTGACGCGGCGCTCAACCATGGTGTAGCCCTTCAGGTCGTGGGTTGTCTAGACCAGTCTCTCACGGGGTCGGCAATGGTCTGATACGGACTTGTCGCCACGGTCGGCCGCCCCGCGAGGAACCCCGCGACGCACCGGGGCCCACACCCGGGAGGGGTGCCGCGCACCGGGCCGGGCTCGCCCGACACATGCCCCGCGGCAGGCTCTAGGCTGGGCCCATGGAGATCGCGCCGGACCCAGACCGGCACAGCTATCCGGCCCATTGGGAGGCCGATGTGGTGCTCCGCGACGGGGGCACCGCGCAGATCCGGCCCATCACCCCCGACGACGCGCAGCGGCTGGTCAGCTTCTACGAACACGTCTCGGACGAGTCGAAGTACTACCGCTTCTTCGCCCCCTATCCCCGGCTCTCCGACCGCGACGTGCGCCGCTTCACCCACCACGACTACGTCGACCGGGTGGGCCTGGCCGCCACCGTCGGCGACGAGTTCATCGCCACCGTGCGGTACGACCGGATCGACGAGCGCGGCCGGTCCGCCCACTCCCCGTCCGCCCCCGGGGGCCCGGTCCCGGACGAGGCCGAGGTCGCCTTCCTGGTCCAGGACGCCCACCAGGGCCGCGGTGTGGCCTCCGCCCTGCTGGAGCACATCGCCGCGGTCGCCCGGGAGCGCGGCATCCGGCGCTTCGCCGCCGAGGTGCTGCCCGCCAACACCAAGATGATCAAGGTGTTCACGGACGCCGGCTACACCCAGCAGCGCAGCTTCGAGGACGGCGTGGTCCGCCTGGAGCTCGACCTGGAGCCCACCGCCCGCTCGGTCGCCGTGATGCGCGGGCGCGAACAGCGCGCCGAGGCCCGGTCCGTACAGCGCCTGCTCGCCCCCGGCTCGCTCGCCGTCATCGGCGTCGGCCGCCACCCCGGCGGGCTCGGCCGCACCGTGCTGCGCAACGTGCTGGACGGCGGCTTCACCGGCCGCGTCCACGCGGTCAACCACGCCTTCGCGGAGGGCATGACCGTGCTGGAGCCCGAGGGCGTACCGGCCCACCGGTCGCTCGCCGAGATCACCGAGCCGGTCGAGCTGGCCATCGTCGCGGTGCCCGCCGCCCAGGTGCCCTCCGTGGTCGCCGACTGCGGCGAGCACGGAGTCCAGGGCCTGGTGGTGATCTCCTCGGGGTACGCCGAGAGCGGCCCCGAGGGCAGGGCGCGGCAGCGCGAGCTGGTCCGGCAGGCCCGTTCCCACGGCATGCGGGTGATCGGCCCCAACGCCTTCGGGATCATCAACACGGCGGCGGGCGTACGGCTCAACGCCTCCCTCTCGCCCGAGCTGCCGCCGGCCGGCCGGGTGGGGCTGTTCACCCAGTCCGGGGCGATCGGCATCGCCCTGCTGTCCGGTCTGCACCGGCGCCCCGGCGGACTGCTGACCGTCTCGGGTCTGTCGACGTTCGTCTCCGCCGGCAACCGCGCCGACCTCTCCGGCAACGACCTGCTGCAGTACTGGCACGACGATCCGCACACCGACATCGCCCTGATGTATCTGGAATCCCTCGGGAACCCGCGCAAGTTCACCCGCCTCGCCCGGCGCACCGCCGCGGCCAAGCCCGTGGTGGTGGTCAAGGGCGCCCGGCACAGCGGCAGCGCGCCCCCCGGCCACGCGGTCCCCACCACCAGGATCCCGGACGCCACCGTCACCGACCTGCTCCGCCAGGCCGGGGTGATCCGCGTCGACACCGTCACCGAGCTGGCCGACACCGGGCTGCTCCTGGCCGCCCAGCCGCTGCCGGCCGGCTCGCGGGTGGCCATCCTCGGCAACTCCGAGTCGCTCGGCCTGCTCACCTACGACGCCTGCCGCACCGAGGGCCTCGACCCGCTGCCGCCCCGCGACCTGACCACCGCGGCCGCGCCGGCCGACTTCGGCCGCGCGCTGCGCGCGGTACTGGCCGACGACATCTGCGACGCGGTCGTGGTGAACGCCATGCCGTGGGTCGGCGCCCCCGCCCCCGCCGAACTGGCCGCCGCCGTGCGGGAGGCGTGCGCCGCCGCGGCGGCGGAACGAGAGGGTGCCGGCGGCCCGGGGAAGCCCGTGGCCGTGGTGCACCTGGAGATCCCCGGCCTGGCGGAGGCCCTGGCGGCGCCCCTGACCGCGCCCGCGCCGGACCCGGCCCGCACGCACCAGCAAGGACCCGCCCCGCGCTCGGCGGACGCCTCCGGCACCGCCGTCGGCGAGGCCGCGGACCCCGGGCCCGCCCCGCGCTCGGCGGACGCCCCGGGCGCTGCCATCGGTGGCACCGCAGACCCCAGCCCCGCTCCGCGCGCCGCGGACGCCCCGGGTGCCGGGGGCGAGCGCGGAGGTGCGGCAGGCCCCTGGCCGGCCCCGGAGCTGCCCCCGATCCCCACCTACCCCTCCGCCGAGCGCGCGGTGCGGGCGCTGGCGGAGGCCGTGCGGTACGCGGACTGGCGGCGCCGGTCCGCCGACCCCGGCCGGGTGCCCGAGTACGAGGACATCGACCAGGCCGGGGCCGCCGAGGACATCGAGGTGCTGCTCGCCGCGGACACCACCGCCCCGCGGCCCTGGTCCGCCGCCCAGCCGCCGCTCCCCGAGGCCCCGGACGCGGCCGTCTGGCCCGCGCCGGCCGGCCCCTCGGCAGGCGCCGCCGAGGCGGCCGGGACCGCCGGCGGAGCCACCGCGCCCGAGTACGCCGCCGGGGCGGGCGTGGACCTGTCGGAGCCGGACGCCCAGCGGCTGCTCGCCCGCTACGGCATCAGCCTGCTGCCCGCGCTGCCCGCGCCGGACCCGGAGGCCGCCGTGCGGGCCGCCACCCGGCTGGGCTTCCCGGTCGCCCTCAAGGCCACCGCCCCGTACCTGCGGCACCGCACCGACCTGGGCGGGGTGCGGCTGGACCTGGGCAGCGCGGGGGAGCTGCGCCGCGCCTACGCCGAGCTGACCGAACGCCTGGGCCCGCCCGAGGAGTTGCGGCCGGTGGTGCAGCGGATGGCGCCCCGCGGGGTGGACACCGTGGTCCGGGCCGCGATCGACCCGGCCGCCGGGGCGGTGCTCTCCTTCGGCCTCGCCGGCGCCCCCTCCGAGCTGCTCGGCGACACCGCGCACCGGCTGGTGCCCGCCACCGACCGCGACGTCGCCGAGCTGATCAGGGCCATCCGCACCGCGCCGCTGCTCTTCGGCTGGCGGGGCTCCCAGCCGGTCGACACCGCCGCCCTGGAGGAACTGCTGCTGCGGGTGTCCCGGATGGTGGACGACCACCCCGAGGTGGTGGCCGTGGACCTGGAGCCGGTGGTGGTGGCCGCCTCCGGCCTCTCCGTGCTCGGCGCCGCGGTGCGGCTGGCCCCGCCCCCGGTCCGTACCGACCTGGGCCCGCGCCACATGCCGGTCTACTGACCGGCGGGCGCGGCAGGGGAGGGGCCCGAGGGCCGCCGCGCCCCGTAGGATGGAGCACATGGCGAAGACCGGTACGACGACCCAGGGGCTGCGCGCGGCCATCGAGCGCAGCGGCTACTACCCGGCACTCGTGGCCGAAGCGGTGGAGGCCGCCGTGGGCGGCGAGCGGGTTCTGTCGTACCTGGTCCACCAGGAGACGACCTTCGACTCCAACGAGGTGCGCCGCCATGTCACGGTGCTGGTGCTGACCGGCACCCGGTTCATCGTGAGCCACACCGACGAGCAGGCCGCCGACAACACCTCCCCGTCGCCGTACGCCACCACCTCCACCGAGTCCGTCAAGCTGGACCGGATCTCCTCGGTGGTGCTCAGCCGGGTGGTCGCCAACCCCGAGTCGTACACCCCGGGCACGCTGCCCCGCGAGGTGGTGCTGACCATCGGCTGGGGCGCGGTCAACCGCCTCGACCTGGAGCCCGCCGCCTGCGGGGACCCCAACTGCGAGGCCGACCACGGCTACACCGGCTCGTCCACCGCCGACGACCTCAGCCTGCGGGTGAGCGAGGCCGGTGACGGCCCGGACACCGTCCGCCAGACCCTCGCCTTCGCCCAGGCGCTCTCCGAGGCCACCACGGACAGCGCTCGCTGATGCCCGAGTTCGCCATGGGCCCCACGGCCGCCCACTCCGGCTGGCACGAGCCCGTCGTGCTGGACCCGCGCACTGCCCCGGCTCCCCGCTACGGCACCGGTTCGCTGGCCGACCTGCTGCCCGCCATCGCGGCCGGGCAGGGCGTCCCGGGTGTGGGCTCCGGCCTGGAGCTGGCCCCCGCCGACCGGGTCTGCGTCTTCCTGATCGACGGGCTGGGCTGGGAGCTGCTGCGCCAACACCCCGCCGAGGCCCCCTTCCTGACCTCGCTGCTGAGCAGCTCGGGCAACGGCACCGGCACCCCGCTGACCGCCGGCTTCCCCTCCACCACCGCGACCTCGCTCGCCTCGGTCGGCACCGGCCTGCCGCCCGGCGCCCACGGCCTGCCCGGCTACACCGTGGCCGACCCGGCCACCGGTGCGCTGATGAACCAGCTGCGCTGGCAGCCGTGGACCGACCCCTACCGCTGGCAGCCCTACCCCACCGTCTTCCAGCTCGCGGACGCCGCCGGGGTGCACACCTGCCAGGTCTCGGCGCCGGCCTTCGCGCAGACCCCGCTCACCAAGATCGCGCTGAGCGGCGGCACCTTCCACGGCCGGCTCTCCGGCGAGGAGCGGATGGACCTCGCGGCCCGGCAGCTGGCCGCCGGGGGCCGCTCGCTGGTCTACACGTACTACAGCGAGGTGGACGGCAAGGGCCACCGGTTCGGTGTGGACTCCGACGAGTGGCGCGGCCAGCTGATGTACGTGGACGGGTTGGCGCAGCGGCTGGCCGAGCAGCTGCCGCCGCGCTCCGCGCTCTATGTCACCGCCGACCACGGCATGATCGACATCCCCTTCGACCCGGAGTCCCGGATCGACTTCGACGAGGACTGGGAGCTGCGCGCGGGCGTCGCCCTGCTCGGCGGCGAGGGCCGGGCCCGGCATGTGTACGCCGTCCCGGGCGCCGCCGCCGATGTGCTGGCCGTCTGGCGCGAGGTGCTCGGCGACCGGATGTGGGTGGCCGGCCGGGACGAGGCCATCGAGGCCGGCTGGTTCGGCCGGCCGGAGCAGGGCGGCGGCGTGGACGACCGGGTGCGCGCGCGGATCGGTGACGTGGTGGCCGCGGCCGCCGCCGATGTCGCGATCGTGGCCACCGAGACCGAGCCGAACGAGTCGGCGATGGTCGGGCTGCACGGCTCGATGACCGCGGTCGAGCAGCTGGTGCCGCTGCTGGAAGTACGTTCCTGATCCCTCCCCGCACCTCCCCGGCCACGCGCACCCGCGCCGCGGCCCCTGCCGCATGATCACGAAAGGCGTTCCCACCCCCATGTCCGAGCTGGTGTTCTTCTCCGGAACCATGGACTGTGGAAAGAGCACCCTTGCTCTGCAGATCGAGCACAACCGCTCGGCGCGCGGACTCCAGGGAATGATCTTCACCCGCGACGACCGGGCGGGCGCCGGCAAGCTCTCCTCCCGGCTGGGGCTGGTCACCGACGCCGTCGAGGCGGCGGAGGGAATGGACCTGTACGCACGGGTGGTCGCCCACCTCACGGCGGGCGGGCGGGTGGACTACGTCATCGTGGACGAGGCCCAGTTCCTCGACCCGCTCCAGGTCGACCAGCTCGCCCGGATCGTCGACGACCTGGAACTCGACGTCTTCGCCTTCGGGATCACCACCGACTTCCGCACCAAGCTCTTCCCCGGCTCCCAGCGACTGGTCGAGATCGCGGACCGGATCGAGGTGCTCCAGGTCGAGGCGCTGTGCTGGTGCGGGGCCCGCGCCACCCACAACGCCCGCACGGTGGGCGGGCAGATGGTGGTCGAGGGGGCCCAGGTGGTGGTCGGGGACGTCAACCGGCCCGGCAGCGAGGTGGGTTACGAGGTGCTGTGCCGGCGCCACCACCGCCGCCGGATGACCGCGGCCGCCGCGCGGGCCGCCGCGCTCTCCCCGGACGTGCTGCCCGTGGACACCGGGTCCCCGGCTTCTTCCGCGTCTCCTGTGTCGTCTGTGCCTTCCCCGTGTTCCGACGGCGGCCCGCTCGTACGACCGTGACCCGGCGGTGCGCGCCGACGAGCCGCCGCGCCCGGGCACGGACCGGGACGCACCGCGGCCGCGTCCGGCGGACCTGACCGGGGTCTGGCCGGGGGCCGCGACCGGCCCAGCTGACCGGGGCGCACCGCGGCCGCGTCCGGCGGGCCCGACCGGGGCCCGTCAGCCGTCCGTCCGGACCACCGCGAACACGGCGCCCTCCGGGTCCGCCACCACCGCGCGGCGGCCGATCGCCCCGTCCCGTGGTGGCCGGATCAGCGCCCCACCCAGGTCCACGGCCGTGCGGGCCGCCGCGTCCGCGTCGCGCACCGCGAAGAACGGCACCCAGTGCGTTCCCCGGTCCCGCGGCAGGGCGCTGCCCATCCCCTGGAGCCCGGCCACCGGCCGACCCCCCACCGACAGCCTGCCGCGGTCCGCGTCCGCGGCGGTCACCTCCAGCCCGAGGCCGAAGACACCGGCGTAGAACTTCCCCACCGCGGCGGTCTCCTGGGTGAGCAGCTCGTGCCAGACGGGAGTGCCCAGGGCGCCGGAGCGCACCGCCCCCACCCGGGACCGTGTCTGCCACACCCCGAACACCCCGCCCGCCGGGTCCGCGGCGATCACCAACCGCCCGGCCTCCTGCGCGTCCAGCGGCCCCACCGCCACCGTGCCGCCGCAGGCACGGATCTGCTCGGCCGTCTCATCGGCGTCATCGGAGGCCAGATAGGTCGTCCAGGCGACGGGCGCCCGCCGTTCCGGGGGCAGGGTGCCGATTCCGGCCACCGGGTGGCCGCCGCGCACCGCACGCACGCAGCTGCCCGCCTCCCGCGGTCCGGGCGTGAAGTCCCAGCCGAACAGGGCGTGGTAGAAGTCCCGCGTCGCGGCCAGGTCGTGCACCATCAGACTCGTCCAACAGGGCGTGCCCGGTGCGCACCGGGCGGGTGCCTCGGTCAACTCACACTCTCCTCGGATCGTCGTGGTAGCCGTGCGGCGCCGGGCCGATCGGCTCCTCAGTGATGAAGGCGGTGGTAGGGGACAGGGTCAGATGTTCGCACCACCGGCCGCACGGCGCGTCCCAGCCGCGCCGTATCCCGCACGTCCCGGGAGGGGAGTGCCCGTTTCCGCGCGGCACTTCCGTTTCCGCCCTGTTGCCGGCCGAGAGCGATCCGGTACACATCCGGGGGGTAGGGGGACCATTCGGCGCAGCCGCGTCTACGCAAGGATGGGTCCCATGACTGTCATCATCACCGCATCCCAACTCGCGGACGAGTTGGCGGCCGAGCTGCCGCCCGTCGTGCTGGACGTCCGCTACCGGCTCGGCGCCCCGCACGGCCGGCCCGACTACGAGGGCGGGCACATCCCGGGCGCGGTCTTCGTCGACCTGGAAGCCGAACTGGCCGGGAAGCCGGGCCCGGCCGGCCGGCATCCGCTGCCCGAGCTCTCGGTGTTCACCGCGGCGATGCGCCGGGCCGGGATCACCGCCGACCGCGAGGTGGTCGTCTACGACGCCGCCCAGGGCTGGGCCGCCGCCCGCGCCTGGTGGATGCTGGGCTGGGCCGGGCACCGGTCGGTGCGGGTGCTGGACGGCGGACTGGCCGCCTGGACCGCGCACGGCGGCCCGCTCAGCAGCGAGGAGCCCCAGGTCCCGGCGGGCGACTTCACCCCCGCCCCCGGAGCGTTGCGGCTGCTCACGGCGGACGAGGCGGCCGAGTTGGCGCGCCGCGGGGTGCTGCTGGACGCCCGGGCGGCGGAGCGCTACCGCGGCGAGGTCGAGCCCATCGACCCGGTGGCCGGCCACATCCCCGGGGCGCGCTCCGCCCCCACCACCGAGAACCTCGACGCGGATGGCCGATTCCTGTCGGTCGAGAAGCTGGCCGAGCGCTTCCGCGGGCTCGGTGTGACCGAGGGGACCGAGGTCGGCGTCTACTGCGGCTCGGGCGTCTCCGCCGCCCAGCAGGTCCTGGCGCTGGCCGCGGTCGGCATTCCGGCCGCGCTGTACGTCGGTTCCTGGAGCGAGTGGTCCGCCGACCCGGCCCGCCCGGTGGCCACCGGCCCGGAATCCGTCTGAGCGTCGCCCACCCCGCGGCCCGGCCCCCGGACCAGGGGTGACGGCCGGGCGGGGGAGGGGCGCGGCCCATCAGGATCCAAGAGGGCCGATGGGAGCGAATGAGAGCGACCGAGGGAACGCACGAGGACTCCGCCGCCCGCCAAGGGCGCCGGAGTCCTCTGGGCTCGGGCCTCGATGACGGGAGGGGCAGCCCTCAGTCCGACTTCTTGCGCCGCGTCCCGAACACGATCTCGTCCCAGCTGGGCACCGCCGCACGCCGCCCGGGGCGGACCCCGTCCGCCTCCGCCTGACGGTCCGTGGTCCCGATCAACCGCTCCCGGTGGCCCGCCACCGAGCGCGGCATCAGTACGTCGGCGTACGCCGCTCCGGCGCTGGCCGCCGGCGGCTCCACCGCCTCGGCCTCCTCGTCCGGCTCCTCCACCGTGCCGATCTGCGGCGGCTCGGGGACGACCAGATCGCCGCGGAAGCTGGGCACCGCCTCCAGCAGGCTGGTCAGCGAGTCCCGCTCGGCCGCGACGTCCTCGGCGGACGCGGCGACCGCCCCGTCCGCCTCCATCGCGGCCCCCATCGCCGGGCGCTCGGGCCGGTCCAGCCGATCGGAGCGCTCCGGGCGCTCGGGCCGGTCGAGTACCCGGTCCCGCGGCAGCCGGGCGATCCGCGGGACGAACGGGAAGCTCGGCTCCGGGGTGTCGTCGGTCTCGCCGATCAGTGCCCGCGCCTCGTCGTCGACGGCCTGGACCAGCCGCCGGGGCGGGTCGTAGGTCCAGCTCGCCGAGTGCGGCTCGCCCGCGACGCGGTAGACCAGCAGCACCTCCCAGGTGCCGTCGTCCCGCCGCCAGGAGTCCCACTGAGCGGTGTCCTTCTCGGCGCCGCGCAGCAGCAGCCGTTCGGCGACCGCGTCGCCCAGCTGCGGGCCGGTGTTCTCGCCGGGGCGGCGTACCGGGGTCTTCCGGGCGCGTTCGGCCATGAAGGCGCGCTCGGCGAGCACCGGGCCCTCGAAGCGGCGTACCCGGTCCACCGGGATGCCGGCGAGCTGGGCGACTTCCTCCGCGGAGGCTCCGGCTCTTATGCGCGCCTGGATGTCGCGGGGACGCAGATGGCTTTCGACCTCGATCTCGATCTGGCCGAGCCGGGCACGGTCGTTGCGCACCGCGGCGCGCAGCCGTTCGTCGATCGGAAGCGTGTACTCCGTGCTGTCCGCAGCCTTGAGCACCAGCCGTGTGCCGTCGTTGCTGACGGCCACGACACGCAGTTCGGGCATGGGGACCTCCCGGGTGGTGCCTGCCGACGTCACGTGCGTCGCTGCCGTTCTCCCGCTAGACGAGTGTGGCCTGCCCGGGTGCAGCCTGCCACAACATTGCCGAGTTGCCCGGCGTGTCGGGCCTGGGCCCCGATCCGCCGTTATGGCACGGTTACCTGTTTCGCAACTCATAGTGACGATCGTCACTCTGTGCAGCGATACTCCTGCCATGTCGCGGCACCGCCGGTTGAGTTGCCGCTGTTCGGCCCCTCCTTCCGGGTCCGGGCGGGCGGACGGAATGGCGGGGCCAAGGCTCGCCACAGT
The DNA here is from genome assembly GCF_004684805.1 of Streptomyces palmae. Taxonomy (GTDB): domain Bacteria; phylum Actinomycetota; class Actinomycetes; order Streptomycetales; family Streptomycetaceae; genus Streptomyces; species Streptomyces palmae. The sequence goes on along the minus strand of NZ_SRID01000022.1, from coordinate 798 downwards.
ACTCCATTTGGGCCACTTGGGTGGACCGGCGCGCCAGCCAAGTTCGAGGGCGGGGGCCGGGTTGGCCGTGGTGCATCGGATCTTGATGGGGCTGATGGGTGGCAAGTTTCACAGAAGCGCCAGAAAGGGAACTTCGCGATTCGCTCAGATGTCACTTCTGACTGCAAGGGGGCATGAATGCTCAAGCAGGGACAGGAGATGGACGTCAAAGCCGAAAGTGCGGAAAATCCGACCGGGCGCGCGCGAAAGGCGGAAAAACGACGCTTGGAGTTGAGCGTCGCCCAGGTCGCCGGCAGCGCACTGGCCGCGGTGGCCGCGGCGGTGCTCGCCTCCAGGCTCGGCGTGTACGGCACGATCGCGGGCGCCGGCGTGGTGAGCGTGGTGGCCACCACGGGCGGTTCGGTCTTCCAGCACCTCTTCCGCCGCACCGGGGAACAACTGCGGGAGGCCAGGGAACAGGCCTGGCCCGCGGGCCTGCCGCAGGACGCATCCGGTGCCGCGTTCCGGAAGGCGCCGCCCACCCCCACCGGGGAGTACGGCGCGGCGACCGTCCACGGCACCCGGCTGCGCGGCTGGAAGCGCCCCGCGCTCGCCGCGGGCACCGTCTTCGTCCTGGCCATGGGCACCCTCACGGGCATCGAACTGTTCGCCGGGGGCCCGGTCTCCAACCTCTGGGGCGGCAACCACCACGGCACCACGGTCAGCGGCAGCGTCTCCGGCCCCTCGGGCGGGGGCACCCATCGCGAGCCGCCCCGCGCACCCGCGACCCCGCAGCAGCGGCCCGGCCCGGGAGACGGC
>NZ_SRID01000229.1 GCF_004684805.1 Streptomyces palmae | reverse complement strand
GCCCTGGGGCGCGGGTGGGGCGGTTCCTCCCCCCTCTTTGGAAGGCGGAAGCTAGGCGCGTTGGCAGGTGGGGCACCAGAAGAGGTTGCGGGCGGCGAGGTCGGCGGTGCGGATCTCGGTGCCGCAGATGTGGCAGGGCGCTCCGGCGCGGCGGTAGACGTAGACCTCGCCGCCGTGGTCGTCCACGCGCGGCGGGCGGCCCATCGCCTCGGGGGTGTGCTCCGGGCGGACCGTGTCGATGCGGTTGTTCGCCACGCCTTGCCGCATCAGCGCCACCAGGTCGGCCCAGATCGCCTCCCACTCGCCGCGGCGCAGCTCACGGCCGGTGCGGTAGGGGTCGATACCGTGCCGGAAGAGCACCTCGGCGCGGTAGACGTTGCCCACCCCCGCGATCACTTTCTGGTCCATCAGCAGCGCGGCGACGGTGCTGCGGCTGCGCGAGATCCGGGCCCAGGCCGGCTCGCCGTCGTCGGCCGGGCGCAGTGGGTCGGGGCCGAGCCGGTCGTGTACGGCGGCCTTCTCGGCGTCGGTGATCAAGCGGCAGGCGGTGGGGCCGCGCAGGTCGGCGTAGTGGTGGGGGCCGAGCAGGCGCAGCCGTACGGTGTCGGTGGCCGGCGGCGCCGGGGTGTCGCCGAAGGTGTACTTGCCGAACAGGCCCAGGTGGACGTGGATCCAGCCGAGTTCGCCGAAGCCCAGGAACAGGTGCTTGCCGTGTGCCTCGGCCCCGGCCAGCACCTGGCCGTCGACCAGGGCCGCGCCATCCGCGAACTTGCCCTGCGGACTGGTGGCGCGTACGGGCCGGCCGCCGAACCTCTCATCGTGGTCGGCGGCCAGCCTGTGGAGGGTGTGCCCTTCGGGCATCAGCCCTGCTGGGGGTGGTGGGCCGGGATGGGCGGCAGCTCGCCGGTGGTCTCGTAGGCGCTGAGCATCTCGATGCGGCGGGTGTGCCGCTCCTCACCCGAGTACGGGGTGTTCAGGAAGATCTCGACGAACTTGGTCGCCTCTTCGAGAGTGTGCATCCGGCCACCGACGCTGATCACGTTGGCGTTGTTGTGCTCCCGGCCCAGCGCGGCGGTCTGCTCGCTCCAGGCCAGCGCGGCGCGTACGCCCTTGACCTTGTTGGCGGCGATCTGCTCGCCATTGCCGGAGCCGCCGATCACGATGCCGAGGCTGTCCGGGTCGGCGGCGGTGCGCTCGGCCGCGCGCAGGCAGAACGGCGGGTAGTCGTCCTGGGCGTCGTAGATGTGGGGGCCGCAGTCGATCGGCTCGTGGCCGTGGGCCTTGAGCCACTCGACGAGGTGGTTCTTGAGATCGAAACCGGCATGGTCGGAGCCGAGGTACACGCGCATGGGACGAGTGTGACACGCCCGACGTGCCCCCGCCGCGTCGGGCCCGGTGAGGTCTGAAACACTCCCCGACCTGGGAATCTGCCATTCCGCTTAACCGTTGTAAGCGGAGATCGCCAAAGAACCTCATGGAAACCTCAAATAACGATCCGGATTCAAAGGTTCATCTATTCCTTCTCCTGAGATTCACTGGCGAGGCTCAGAACCCCAGTTCAAAGGATCGTGCACATGAGCGCACAGCCCGTAACTTCGGTGGGCACATCCTCCGGAGACCCCGGTCGGAATTCCTCCCAGGACGAACTGAAGGCGGGACTCAAGAACCGCCATCTGTCCATGATTGCGATCGGCGGCGTGATCGGCGCCGGCCTGTTCGTCGGTTCCAGCGCCGGTATCGCCAAGGCGGGCCCCGGCATTCTGATCTCTTACGCCCTCGTGGGCGCGATGGTCGTGTTCGTCATGCGAATGCTTGGCGAGATGGCCGCTGCCAATCCCACCTCCGGTTCCTTCTCCGCCTACGCGGACCGGGCGCTGGGCCGCTGGGCCGGTTTCTCCATCGGCTGGCTGTACTGGTTCTTCTGGGTCGTGGTGCTGGCCGTGGAGGCCACCGCCGGTGCCACCATCCTGGAGGGCTGGATCCCGCAGGTCCCGCAGTGGGGCTGGGCGCTGATCGTAATGGTGGTGCTGACCGCCACCAACCTGGCCTCGGTCGCCTCCTACGGCGAGTTCGAGTTCTGGTTCGCCGGCATCAAGGTCGTCGCCATCGGCGCCTTCATCGTGGTGGGCGGGCTCGCGGTGTTCGGCCTGCTGCCCGGCTCGGACAACGAGGGCGCGGGACTGGCGCACCTCACCGACCACGGCGGCTTCCTGCCGCACGGCCCGGGCGCCATCCTCACCGGTGTGCTGCTGGTGGTCTTCTCCTTCATGGGTAGCGAGATCGTCACCCTGGCGGCCGGTGAGTCCGAGGACCCGCAGCGCGCCGTGACCAAGGCCACCAACAGCGTGATCTGGCGGATCGGCGTGTTCTACCTGGGCTCGATGCTGGTGGTGCTGACCCTGCTGCCCTGGGACGCCAAGAGCATCCAGGACCAGGGCTCGTACGTGGCCGCGCTGGACTCGATCGGCATCCCGCACGCCGCCGACGTGATGGACGTCATCGTCCTGACCGCGGTGCTGTCCTGTCTGAACTCGGGCCTCTACACCGCCTCCCGGATGGCCTTCTCGCTGGGCCAGCGCGGTGACGCCCCCAGGGCCTTCGCCCGCACCAACGCGCGCGGTGTGCCGCAGGCCGCGATCCTCGGCTCGGTCGTCTTCGGTTTCGTCGCGGTCTTCTTCAACTACAAGTGGCCGACGACCGTCTTCGAGTTCCTGCTGAACTCCTCGGGCGCGGTGGCGCTCTTCGTCTGGCTGGTGATCTGTTTCACCCAGCTGCGGATGCGCGGCATCATCCTGCGGGAAAACCCCGAGAAGCTGATCGTGCGGATGTGGCTCTTCCCGTACCTGACCTGGCTGACGATCGGAATGATCTCCTTCGTCCTGGTCTACATGCTCACCGACGAGTCGGGCCGCAAGCAGGTACTGCTCTCCATGCTGGTGGCCGTGATCGTGGTGGCGATCGCCGTGGTCCGGGACCGGCTGGGAATGAACCGCACCGCCCGGGTGGCGCTGGAGACGGAGTCCAAGGACCTGTGAGCGGGTCCTCCGCCGCGGCGGAGGTATCCGGGCCGTCAGCGTCAGGTCCTGTCAGTCCGGTCCGGCCGATCATCGCCGGGCCAGGCGGGACCTCACGGCACCAAGACGGCGAACGGGCCGGGACCGCACCCCTCGTGAGGGTGCGGTCCCGGCCCGTTCGCCGTCTGTACGGGGCTGGGGCGCGTCGTGACGCGTGCGGATCAGGCGACCCGCCGCTGGGGCGGCCGGCGGACGCGTACGCGCGCGGATCGCGCCCGCGGCCCCCGGGGGTCAGCCCCGCCGGCCGCCCAGCAGCTTCCAGGCGGAGGGCAGCACGCCCATCGCCAGTGCCGCCTTCAGCGCGTCACCGAGCAGGAACGGGGTGAGCCCCGCCGCGACCGCCTCGCTCGGCGACAGGTCGGCGGCCACCGCCAGGTACGGCACGCCCACCGCGTAGATGATCGCCGAGCCCAGTGCCATGGTCCCCGCGGTACGCAGCACCCCGCGGTCGCCGCCGCGGCGGGCCAGCGCGCCCACCACGGTGCCGGCCAGCAGCATGCCCAGCACATAGCCGAAGGAGGGCATCAGGGCGCCGGAGGTGCCCTCGGCGAACCACGGCATGCCCGCCATGCCGACCAGGGTGTACAGCGCCAGCGAGAGGAAGCCGCGGGCGGCCCCCAGCGAGGTGCCGACCAGCAGCGCGGCGAAGGTCTGGCCGGTCACCGGGACCGGGGAGCCGGGCACCGGCACCGACAGCTGCGCGGCCAGGCCGGTGAGCACGGCGCCGCCCACGACCAGGGCCGCGTCCCGGGCGAGCGCCCGGGGGTCGGTCCAGGGGCGGGCCGCCGGGGCGGCCGGGAACAGGGCGTCGGCGAGGACCGTACCGGTCCGGGTGGCAGGGACAGAGGCGGAGCTCATCGGTTCTCCCCGAGGTGAGAGCGGTCGGTGACAGTCGGAACACCGTGACGTTAACCCAGCGCCGACCCACCCTCACCGTGGATTACCCACAAAGGCGGGGCGGCTGACTTGGTGCTTACCGCCCACCGTCACGCCCTATGCCTGAATGCCGCCGCCAACGTCACGGCAGGTCACGTGATGCTGGTCACGCCCGGTCGGGGAGAGATCGGGTGGTTTTGCGCTTTCCCGGCACACCCAGGGACACTGTGGGGAACCCCCAAAGCGCTAGCGAGAGTGAACCGCGCACCATGCACCAGGCCCCGCCCGCCGAAACGCTCGCCTCCGAGGCCGCCGAGCCGCTGGGCGGCGGCCTCAAGCAGCGGCATCTGACGATGCTCGGGCTGGGCGGTGTGATCGGCGCCGGCCTGTTCGTGGGCTCGGGTGCCGGGATCGCGGTGGCCGGCCCCGGCATCCTGCTCTCCTATCTGCTGGCCGGCGCGCTGGCCGCGCTGGTGATGCGGATGATCGGCGAGATGTCGGCGGCGGTGCCCGCCTCCGGGGCGTTCTCGGTGCACGCGGAGCGGGCGCTGGGCCGCTGGGCGGGGTTCACCGTCGGCTGGCTGTACTGGTTCATGCTGGTGGTGGTGCTGGCCGTGGAGGCGTCCGGGGCGGCCCACATCGCCAACGGCTGGCTGCCCGCGGTGCCGCAGTGGGCCTGGGTGCTGCTGTTCATGACGGTCTTCACCGGCGTCAACCTCACCGCGGTGAAGAACTTCGGCGAGTTCGAGTTCTGGTTCGCCTCGCTCAAGGTGGTCGCGATCACGCTGTTCCTGGTGCTGGGCGCGCTGGCGGTCTTCGGGGTGCTGCCGGACACCGATCCGGTGGGGATGGCCAACCTCACCGGGCAGGGCGGCTTCCTGCCGCACGGCTGGAGCGGCGTGGTCTCCGGGGTGCTGGTCGTGGTCTTCGCGTTCGGCGGGCTGGAGGTGGTGACCATCGCGGCGGCCGAGTCCGACGACCCGGCCCGCGCCGTGGGCCGGGCGGTGCGCAGCGCGGTCTGGCGGATCGTCTTCTTCTACATCGGCTCGGTGCTGGTCATCGTGACCCTGCTGCCGTGGACCTCGATGGTGCCGGGCGAGAGCCCGTATGTGGCCGTGCTGGACCACGTCGGGGTGCCGAAGGCCGGTCAGATCATGAACATCGTGGTGTTCGTCGCCCTGCTCTCGGCGCTCAACGCCAATCTCTACGGCTCCTCCCGGATGGTGTTCTCGCTGGCCGAGCGGGGAGAGGCGCCACGCGGTCTGCTGGCGGTGTCCCGGGGCGGGGTGCCGCGCCAGGCGGTGCTGGCCTCGGTCGCGTTCGGGTTCGTCTCGGTCGTACTCAATCTTGAGTGGCCGGATTCGATCTTCCGTTATCTGCTGAACGCGGTGGGTGCGGTCCTGCTGTTCGTCTGGGCGCTGATCGCCGTATCCCAACTGCGGCTGCGCCGCCGCATCGAGCGCGAGGCACCCGGGAAACTGGTCCTGCGGATGTGGGCCTTCCCCTGGCTGACCTGGACGGCCTTGGCCGCGATGGCCGCGGTGCTGGTCCTGATGCTGACCGATGCCCAGGCCCGGCCCCAACTCCTCTGGTCCGCCGGGGCGACCTGCGCGGTGCTCCTGGTGGCGGGGGTACGCGAGTGGCGAGCCCGAACTCGCTGACGCGCTGACGTTCTTCGGCCATGCCCGCCCCCTACCTGACGATCGGTCGGGTGCGCTGCGTAATCGTAATGTCCGTTATCCAGACAGCGTTGTGACAAGTGTTGTCCTCAGCGGACAGTAACTCCACACTGAGGGCGCTCAGAACCCTCTTCGCTCTCACGTAATGGACATCAAGCCCTATGAACCGGACAACTGCGTCCGCTCCGGAGCGCATGGCCGATAACAACGGCTCCGCCCCGCACGGCAGCGGCACTTCCCTGTCCCAAGGCCTGAAGCAGCGCCATCTGTCGATGATCGCCCTCGGCGGTGTGATCGGCGCGGGCCTGTTCGTGGGGTCGGGCGCCGGCATCGCCGCGGCCGGTCCCTCGATCGTGCTCGCCTACACCATCTCGGGCCTGCTGGTGATGCTGGTCATGCAGATGCTCGGCGAGATGTCCGCGGCCAATCCGGCCAGTGGTTCCTTCTCCGTGTACGCGGAGCGGTCGCTGGGACCCTGGGCCGGGTTCTCGGCCGGCTGGATCTTCTGGACCCTGCTCTCCTTCGCGGTGGGCATGGAGGGCCTCGGCGCGGCCGGGATCATGACCAGCTGGTTCCCGGGCACCAAGTCCTGGATGTGGGTCCTGATCTTCATGGTGATCTTCATGACCACCAACCTGATCTCGGTCCGCAACTTCGGTGAGTTCGAGTTCTGGTTCGCCGCGCTGAAGGTGGCGGCGATCGGCGTCTTCCTGGTGCTGGGCATCCTGGCCATCTGCGGTCTGCTGCCGGGCACCGACGCCCCGGGCACCGCCAACCTCACCGGCCACGGCGGCTTCATGCCCAACGGCATGCACGGCCTGGTGCTCGGCCTGACCGCCTCGGCCTTCGCCTACGGCGGTCTGGAGACGGTGACCATCGCCGCCGCCGAGTCGGAGGACCCGATCAGGGGCGTGGCCAAGGCGGTGCGCACCGCGATGTGGCGGATCGCGGTGTTCTACATCGGCTCGATGTTCGTGATCGTGATGCTGCTCCCCTGGAACACCGACGCGGTGGCGCAGAAGGGCCCCTATGTCTCGGTGCTGAACCACCTGGACATCCCCGCGGCCGGTCAGATCATGAACGTGGTGGTGCTGATCGCCCTGCTGTCCGCGATGAACGCGAACATCTACGGCTCCTCCCGGATGGCGTACTCGCTGGTGGCCCGCGGCCAGGGCCCGAGGTTCCTGGGCATGGTCAGCGGCGGGGTGCCGCGCCTGGCCGTGGTCGCCTCCTGCTTCTTCGGCTTCTTCACCGTGCTGCTCAACTACTGGTCCCCGGACAAGGTGTTCGTCTGGGTGACCAACACCCTCGGCGCGGTGGTGCTGATCGTGTGGGGCTTCATCGCGGTCTCCCAGCTGGTGATGCGCCGCCGGCTGGAGCGCGAGGCGCCGGAGAAGCTGGTGGTGCGGATGTGGCTCTTCCCGTACCTGACCTGGGTGGCGATCCTCGGCATCCTGACCCTGCTGGTCCTGATGGCCCGTGAGGACGGCACCCGCGACCAGGTGATCTACTCCTGCGGTCTGACCGTGGTGCTGGTCGCCGCCGGTGTGCTCCGGCAGCGGCTGGCCGGCCGCCGCACCGCTCTGCTGCCGGCCGAGCAAGAGGACTGAACCAGGCGGCCGGGAAAGACGGCCGACAGGCAAGCGGAAGGGCCCGTACGTTCGCCACGTACGGGCCCTTGCGTCGCTCGGGCGGCCGGCTCGGGCTCGGGTCAGTCGAAGATCGGGCCCTGGGTGCGGGTCCGCTTGATCTCGTAGAAGCCGGGAGTGGAGGCGACCATCAGGGTGCCGTCCCACAGCTTGGCCGCCGCCTCGCCCTTGGGGGCGGGGGTGACGACCGGGCCGAAGAAGGCGATCTGCTCGCCGTCCGCGCCGGGCACCGCGATCACCGGGGTGCCCACGTCCTGGCCGACCAGGTCGATCCCGGAGGCGTGGGAGGCGCGCAGCTCGGTGTCGTGGGCGTCGGTGTCCGCGGCGTCCGCCAGCTCGGCGGGCAGCCCGGCCTCCTCCAGCGCGGCCAGGATGGTCTCCCGGTTGTTCGGCAGGCCCTGGTTGTGGAGGCGGGTGCCGAGCGCGGTGTAGAGCCGGCCGAGCACCTCGGCGCCGTGCTCCTTCTCGGCCGCGATGCACACCCGCACCGGGCCCCAGGCGGTGGCCATCAGGTCGCGGTACTGCTCCGGGAGCTCGTCCAGCCGGTCCTCGTTGAGCACGGCCAGGCTCATCACATGCCAGCGGACCTCCACCGGGCGGACCTTCTCCACCTCCAGCATCCAGCGCGAGGTCATCCACGCCCACGGACACAGCGGGTCGAACCAGAAGTCGGCCGGCGTCCTGGTGGTCGAGGTCTCGGTCTCGCTCACAACAGCTCCTCAGGTGGCTCGTTCAAGGGCTCGTTCGGTGCTTGCTCACGACAGAACGTCACCGTGTGGTGCCGTCATTCCCCACTGCCCGTCCGGAATGCAGCGTGACATGATGCCGAACGTCCGAAATACGAGATAGACGCATCACAATCAAGAGGGAGTCGCGTCGTGCCCGGTGAAAATCTCTCCCGTGACGAGGCCCGCGAGCGCGCCCGGCTGCTGACCGTGGACGCCTACGAGGTGGCGCTCGACCTGCGGTCCGCGGTCGGCCCCGAGCCGGCCGACGGGGTGCGGACCTTCCGCTCCCGCACCACCATCCGGTTCCGCGCCGCCGAGCCGGGCGCCGGGACCTTCGCGGACCTCATCGCGCCCAGCGTCACCTCGGTGGTGCTCAACGGGCGGGAGCTGGACCCCGCCCAGGTGTTCGACGGGGCCAGGATCGCGCTGGACGGGCTGGCCGCGGAGAACGAGCTGGTGGTGGACGCCCAGTGCGCCTACAGCCGCACCGGTGAGGGCCTGCACCGCTTCGAGGACCCCGAGGACGGCCAGGTCTACCTCTACACCCAGTACGAGCCGGCCGACGCCCGCCGGGTCTTCGCCAACTTCGAGCAGCCCGACCTCAAGGCCCCCTACACCTTCTCGGTGACCGCTCCCCAGGACTGGACCGTGCTGGGCAACGGCGCCCAGGAGGGCGAGCCGGAGCCCGCCGGGGACACGGCCGCGACCTGGCACTTCGCCACCACCAAGCCGATCTCCACCTACATCACCGCGGTCCTCGCCGGCCCGTACCACCGGGTGACCGACCACTACCGCCGCACGTTCTCGGACGGCGAGGTGCTGGAGATCCCGCTGGGCGCGCTGTGCCGCGCCTCGCTGGCCAAGCACTTCGACGCGGACGACATCTTCACCGTCACCAAGCAGGGCCTGGACTTCTTCCACGACCACTTCGACTTCCCGTACCCGTTCGGCAAGTACGACCAGGCGTTCGTCCCGGAGTACAACCTGGGCGCGATGGAGAACCCGGGCCTGGTGACCTTCCGCGAGGAGTTCGTCTTCCGCGGCAAGGTGACCCAGGCGTCCTACGAGAACCGGGCCAACGTCATCCTGCACGAGATGGCGCACATGTGGTTCGGCGACCTGGTCACCATGGAGTGGTGGGACGACCTGTGGCTCAAGGAGTCCTTCGCGGACTTCATGGGCTCCTTCTCCATGGTGGAGGCCACCCGCTTCACCGACGGCTGGATCACTTTCGCCAACCGCCGCAAGGCCTGGGCCTACCGCGCCGACCAGCTCCCCTCCACCCACCCGGTCACCGCGGACATCCGGGACCTGGAGGACGCCAAGCTCAACTTCGACGGCATCACCTACGCCAAGGGCGCCAGCGTGCTCAAGCAGCTGGTGGCCTACGTCGGCCGGGACGCCTTCCTGGAGGGCGCCCGCCGCTACTTCAAGGCGCACGCCTACGGCAACACCCGGCTGGGCGACCTGCTGTCGGTGCTGGAGGAGACCTCCGGCCGGGACATGACCGCCTGGTCCCGGGCCTGGCTGCAGACCGCCGGGGTCAATGTGCTCACCCCGCAGGCCGTCTACGACGCCGAGGGGCACATCACCGACCTCGCCATCCTCCAGGAGGCCCCCGAGGTCCCCTCGATGTCGGACGGCGCCGCCGGCCCCGGCACGCTGCGCCCGCACCGGGTCGCGGTCGGCCTCTACCGGCGACAGGAGGGCGAGCTGGTCCGCTACGCCCGCGCCGAGGTCGACGTGACCGGCGCCCACACCACCGTGCCGGAGCTGGTCGGGCAGGTGCGGCCGGAGCTGATCCTGGTCAACGACGAGGACCTGACCTACTGCAAGGTGCGGCTGGACGCCGACTCGCTGGCCACCCTCCGCGAGCACCTGGGCGAGCTGACCGACCCCATGGCCCGGGCGCTGTGCTGGTCCGCGCTGTGGAACCTGACCCGGGACGGGCTGCTGCCGGCCCGCGACTACCTGGACCTGGTGCTGCGCTTCGCCGGTTCGGAGACCGACATCGGGGTGCTCCAGATGGTGCAGGCGTGGGCCAACACCGCGCTGGTGCACTACGCCGATCCCCAGTGGCGTGCCCAGGGCGGCGCGCTGATGGGCGAGGGCGCGCTGCGCGAGCTGCGGCTGGCCGAGCCGGGCAGCGGCCACCAGCTGGCCTGGGCGCGGTTCTTCGCCCTGAACGCCACCTCGGAGAGCGAACTCCAGCTGCTGCGCGGGCTGCTGGACGGCACCGCGCAGATCGACGGCCTCGACGTGGACCAGGAGCTGCGCTGGGCCTTCCTGGAGCCGTTGGCCGCCGAGGGTTCGGCGGACGAGTCGGCCATCGACGCGGAACTGGCCCGCGATGACACCGCCTCCGGCAAGCGGCACCAGGTGCGCTGCCTGGCGGCCCGACCCTCGGCCGAGGTCAAGGCGGCGGCGTGGGCGGCCGTCGTGGAGTCCGACACCCTCTCGAACGCGCTGGTGGACGCCACCATCGCGGGGATGGGCCAGCCGGGCCAGCGGGATCTGCTGGCGCCGTACGCCGAGCGCTACTTCGCGGCCATCGAGGAGGTCTGGCAGCAGCGGTCGATCGAGATCGCGATGTCCGTGGTGCGCGGCCTCTTCCCGGCCCTCCAGGACGATCCGGCCACCCTGACGGCCACCGACCGCTGGCTGGCCGAGCACCCGCAGGCCGCGCCCGCGCTGCGCCGGCTGGTGTTCGAGGCGCGCGACGATCTGGCGCGCGCCCTTCGTGCGCAGGAGTGCGACGCCCGGGCCGCGCGCTGACGGAGGTTTTCGGCAGTCGAACTCCCGTACTTTAGCGCGGAGTTGTCTGGATTTGTCGACGACTGTGTAACAGCGGTTAGCGGGCGCGGTGGGCACGGGAATGGCGGGAGCATGAACCACACTCCCGCCGCCCGAGACGGGGAGGCGGGAGTGTGGTT
>NZ_SRID01000228.1 GCF_004684805.1 Streptomyces palmae | reverse complement strand
GAAGCGGGGGCAGGCCGCCGGCGGCGGTGTCGGGGCAGGGGAACAGCGCGCGGACCACCCGCTCGGCCGCGTGGCCGTCGTCGAACTGGCAGAAGCGCTCCCGGAAGGCGGCGCGGAGCTCGGTGGCCTCGGGGTCGTTCCAGCGGCCGTCGCGGAAGACGGCGATCAGCTCGTCCTCGGTGCGGGCGATGGCGCCGGGGGTCTCGCCGGGGCGGCCGGAGAGCAGGTCGAAGTAGACGCCCCGGGTGGCCCGGTAGATGTCCCAGTCGTCGGCGTGGATCACGATCGGCCGATCCAGCAGCGCGTAGTCGAACATGATGGAGGAGTAGTCGGTGAGCAGCGCGTCGGCGGCCAGCGCCAGCTTCTCCAGCGAGGGGTGGCCGGAGACGTCGATGGCCAGCCCCCGTTCCTGGAGGCGCTCCAGGGCCCGTTCGTGCCCGTCGGTGTAGTGCGCGCGGACCAGCAGCACCGTGTCCGGGCCCAGGGCCTGGGTGACCCGCTCCAGGTTGAGGCGGGGGACGAACCCCCTCTCGTACTCGCGCAGGGTGGGGGCGTAGAGGATGGCGGTGCGGTGCGGGGCGATGCCCAGGGCGGCCCGGATGCCGGCGATGTCGTACTGGTTGGCGGTGAGCAGGATGTCGTTGCGCGGGGAGCCGGTCTCCAGCAGCGTGTACGAGGAGGGGTAGACGCGCTCCCACACCTCGCTGGAGTGCTGGTTGGCGGAGAGCGCGAAGTCCCAGCGGTCCACCCGTTCGAGCAGGGCGTCGAAGCTCATCCCGGCGGCCGAGGCCGGGTGCCGCCGCTGGTCCAGGCCCATGTGCTTGAGCGGGGTGCCGTGCAGGGTCTGCAGATGCACCGCGCCGGGCCGCTTCACCAGGTCGTCCGGGAAGTTGACGTTGTTGATCAGGTACTTGGCGCGGGCCATCGTGCGGTAGTAGGGGCGGGTGCCGGGGATCACGTACTCGATTCCCACCGGCAGCGAGTCCACCTCCGAGGCGCGCACCACCCACACCCCGCGGACCTGCGGGGCCAGTTCACGGGCCTTGTAGTAGATGGCCGCCGGATTGCACAGCACCCCGCGGTTGCCGTAGGCCGAGTAGACCGCCAGCTGGGGGTCGAGGGGCCGGCGCAGATGGAAGCGGTACAGCGCCCGCTTGGCCCGCTCGGCCAGCGGGCGGCGCACCGCGCGCTTGAGCCGGCGGACCTTCCTGGCCCAGCGGGCCGGCAGCTCCTGGGCCCGGTAGCGGGTGAACGAGCCGCGGGCCAGCGCCTCGAAGGCCCTGGCGTCCTCGGGCGAGGGGGTGAAGCGGGTGGGCAGGTGGGCCCAGTACCAGTCGGTGGCCTGCCGGAACCAGCGCGCCCGGTCCGCCGGCGCCACCCGGCCCGGGTCGTCCAGGCAGAACAGGAAGTGCGCCAGGGCCCGTTCGAAGAGCATCGGGCGCAGCGGGTCCAGGTGGGGTTTGCCCTGGAGGAAGGCGAACAGCCGGGTGTACTGCTCGAAGATGACGAAGTGCTCCTCGCCGGGCTTGTGGGCGCCGGTCCCGCCGCGCCGCCGCCGGTACTCCAGGCCGACCAGGTCGGTGCAGGCCAGCCGCTGGGCGGTGAGCATCGTCTTGTAGGAGAGCAGGGCGTCCTCGTAGATGCCCTCGCTGAAGGAGAAGCCGTGCTCGGTGTAGAAGGCGCGGCGGTAGACGCGGTTGGAGGACATCGCGTACAGCCGCAGGAACTCGGGCCGGTCCAGGATGGTGAAGACCTCGGTGCCGGCCGAGGCGAGGAGTTCGCCGAAGGCGCTGGAGCGCCGGCGGCCGTCCCAGTAGGTGCGGACGTGGTCGAAGTAGAGGATGTCCGGGTCCCCGGTGAGGGCCAGTCGGTCGGCCAGGCCGCGCAGGGTGTCCGGGGCCAGGGTGTCGTCGCCGTCCAGGAACAGCAGGTAGTCGCCGGTGGCGTGCTTGACCCCGGCGTTGCGGGCGTGGCCCGGGCCGGAGTTGAAGGGCTGGTGCACGGCGACCACCCGGCTGTCGGCGGCCGCGTACTCGTCGATGATCGCCCCGCAGAAGTCCGGTGAGCAGTCGTCCACGGCCACCACCTCGACGTCCGGGAACGGCTGGCCCAGCACGGAGTCCAGGCAGTCGCGCAGATAGCCCTGCACACGGTAGGCGGCGATGACGATGCTGAATCGGGGCATGGCGTTCCTCGGTGTGAAAGGGGCGCGGGCCGCCCCGGGGCGGGGGCGGGTCACAGGAGGCTTGCGGCGGTGGCCGTCGCCTGGGCGAGGCACTCGTCCGGGGCGGGCGCGGGTCTGCGCTCGGACGGCGGCACCACCCGGGGCAGGGTCTCCTCCGGCTCGCCGAGGAAGACCCGGCGCACCACCCGTTCGGCGGCCCGCCCGTCGTCGTACGGGCAGAACCGGGCCCGGAAGGCGGCGCGCAGCCGTGCCGACTCCGCGTCGCGCCAGGCGTCGCCACTGAACAGCTCGATCAGCTCGTCCTCGGTGCGGGTGACCGGTCCGGGCGGGGCGGCGGTGATGTCCAGGTAGACCCCGCGGGCGGCCCGGTACGGCTCCCAGTCGTCGGCGTGCAGGACGATCGGGCGGTCCAGGTTGGCGTAGTCGAACATGATCGACGAGTAGTCGGTGAGCAGCGCGTCGGAGGCCAGGCACAGCTCCTCGACGCGCGGATGCGCGGACACGTCGATGATCCGGCCGTCGTCGTAGGGCCCGCGCAGTCCGTCCGGGTGGAAGTAGTGCGCCCGGACGAGCAGGACGAAGCCGGGGCCCAGGGCGTGCGCGAGCCGGGCCAGGTCCAGCCGGGGGGTGAAGACCCGCTGGTAGTCGCGGTGGGTGGGGGCGTACAGCAGGGCGGTGATGCCGGGTTCGATGCCCAGCGCGTCCCGGATGCGCAGCACGTCCTCGGCGGTGGCGCGCTGGAAGATGTCATTGCGCGGATAGCCGTACTCGAGGGTGGTGTAGGTGGAGGGGTAGACGCGCTCCCAGGTGAGGGTGGAGTGGCGGTTGGCGGAGAGGCTGTGGTCCCAGCGGTCCACCCGCCGCAGCAGCCGTTCGAAGTCCATGCCGCGGGCGGCGGCCGGATGGTCCTGGAGGTCCAGGCCCATGTGCTTGAGCGGGGTGCCGTGGTGGGTCTGGAGATGGACCTGCTCGGGCCGCTTGCGCAGCCGGTCGGTGAAGTTGACGTTGTTGACCAGGTAGCGGGCGCGGGCCAGGGCGGCCCAGTACGCGGCCGAGCCCGGCTGCAGCCGCTGCACCCCGGCCGGCAGGGTGTGGGCGTACCGGGGGGTGGTGATCCAGGCGGTGCGGATGTGCGGGGCCAGGCGGCGTACGGCCTCCTCGAGCGCCGCCGGATTGCAGGCGTAGCCGCGGTGCCAGTACGCGGCGAACACCGCCAGCCGCTGGTCCACCGGGAGGCACCGCTGGAGCAGGTAGTAGCCGTGGAGCGCGGCCCCGCGCAGCGTCCGGCGCACCGCCTGGGCCAGCGTCGCGATCCGCCGCCGGCCCCGGCGCACCGCGTGCACCAGGTTGAACGCCCGGCAGGCGCCCAGCCGCAGCAGCATCGAGCGCACCCGGGGGCGGAAGCCGGTGGGCGGCCCGGCCGCCACGGTGTGGTGCCGCCGGTGGTGGGCGCCGGTGCGGCGGGCGAACTCGGCACGGCTGCCGGGGGGCAGCCGCCCGGGCGCGGCGTAGATGGCGGCCAGGTGGTCCAGCATCCGGCGGAACAGCAGGGGGCGCCACCGGCCCAGCGCCGGCCGGCTGTCCACGAAGGCGAAGACCCGGTCGTACTGGTCGAAGACGTCGAAGTGGTCCCAGCTGGTGGTGTTGAGGATGCTGCCGCGCCGCCGCTGCCGGTACAGGACGCAGACCCGGTCCAAGGTGGCCACCGTCTCGGCGGTCATCAGCACCGGGTACGTCCAGGGGGTGTCCTCGTACAGGCCGGGCGGGAAGGTGAAGCCCTCGCGCTCCACGAAGTCGCGGCGGTAGACCTTGTTCCAGACCACCATCAGCAGGTTGAGCAGGTCAGGCCGGTCCACCAGCCGGAACACCTCCGGCTCGCCGGGCGGGGTGGCGAGCAGCTCGGAGCGCTGGTTGCGGGCGGTGGCGCCGGTCCAGAACAGCCGGGCGTAGTCGTAGACCAGCACCGCCGGGTCGTCGGTGGCCGCCAGCCGGTCGGCGATGGCGCGCAGCGAACCGGGGGCGAGGGTGTCGTCGCTGTCCAGGAAGAGCAGGTAGTCGCCCTCGGCGTGGCGCATGCCCACGTTGCGGGCCCGGCCCAGGCCGACGTTCTCGGCCAGGTGCAGGGCGCGGACCCGGTCGTCCTGGGCGGCGGCCTCGTCGAGGATGGCACCGCAGGCGTCCGGGGATCGGTCGTCGACGGCGATCAGCTCGAAGTCGGTGAAGTCCTGGGTCAGCACGGATCGCAGACAGTCGTGCAGATACGCCTGGACCTTGTGTACGGGAACGATGACGCTGAACCGTGGCACGGCGGATCCCCAGGGTCGACGCGAGCGGCAATGTTGTCCCACTATCATCCGAATAATTCGGAGATGGTGGATTCTGCTCCGCCCCGTCAGGGGAAGACGCCCCGTTCGGCCCAACCGGCACCCGGCCGACGGGGGACCCTTCCGCCGGTCGGGTCGGCCCCGGGGCGCCGACCGCCGGCCCGCCGCCGCCTCCCGGGCCACGGTGGCCGGCGGACCGCTCTCGCGCCGTCAGCCCCCCGGACGACGGGCGGGGCCGCGGGGAAGCGGTTCGGCGGAGGTCAGGCCGTTGACGGGGTGGCCCGCGGAGTTCATGACGGTGACGCCGCGGGCGAAGTCCACCGCGTCCTCGAAGTCCTTGCCGTCCTTGGCGTCCGTGCTCGGGGGACCGGCGGGCAGGGGCCTGCCGGCGAACCAGGCGCCCCAGCCGGGCTTGCCGGCCAGGCGGACCACGGTGCCGGTGATGGGTGGTCCCTGCTTGGCGACCACCTTGACGCCGGCCGCGTCCTTGGCGCCGGTGTAGTAGCCGTACAGATAGCGCCGGTCCGCCACCTGGGCGACGTGCATGGTCACGAGGGACTCACGGACGTCCGGGAGGACACTGGCCCGGCTGGCGGGCCGGTCGGACCGGTCGGGGGCGACCCAGTGCACGCCTTCCTCGGTCAGCCACAGCTGCCTCCCGGGCCAGATCTCGAACCGCTCGCCCGGCCGCACCACCCGCGGCGCCGGAGGCGTGGCAGCCGGCCGCACGGTGGCCTGGGAAGGGGGCGTCGCGAGGTGGATCCCGAGGGCGGCCAAGGGGGCCAGCAGCACCGCACAGGTGGTGGCCAGCGCCGCGGTGCGCCGCCGCCGTCGGCTGCGGCCCGCCTTCTCGATGGCGGCCAGTGGCACCGGGGACGGGGTGATGTCGTAGGCGGCGTCGGTGAACAGTCGGCGCAGCCGCTCGCTGTCGGGCTGGGAACTCATCGGCGGGCTCCGGGGACGAGGGCGTCGGAGGTGAAGGCGGGATGGCCGCGCAGGGCGGCGAGGCCCCGCCGGGCATGTGTCTTGACCGTGCCCAGCGAGCAGTCCAGTACGGCGGCGATCTCCTGATCGCTCAGGTCCTCGAAATACCGGAGCACCATCACGGTCCGCTGCCGGGCGGGCAGGGACGCCAGCGCCTGGGTGAGCGCGGCGCGTTCCGCGGTGATCTCGGCGTGTCCGCCGTGCGCGCGGTGCACCGGTTCGGGGAGGAAGGGCATGAGCAGGTGGACGACGCGCTTCTTGCGGATCCGGCTGAGGTTGTTGTTGACCAGAGCCCGCCGCACGTACGCGTCGATCTCGTCGTAGGGGATGCGCCACCACCGGGCGTAGACCTTGGTCAGCGTGGTCTGCACCAGGTCCTCGGCCTCATGGAAGTCGCCGGTGAGCATGTGCGCGGTGCGTACCAAACGAGGCCAGGCCGCCGCAGCGAACTCGGCGAACCCGAGCCGACTCGCGTCCGTCACAACTGGTCGTTCCTCACGGTCCGGGGGTACGAGCCGAGGGTGGGCCCCGGTGCACCCGGGACCCACCGAGGCGCGTGCGATCAGGGAAGGTTGATGGAGACGATCTTGCGACCCGCGGCGTCGGTGATGTGAACACCGTGAAGGAACGTGTTCAGCTGCTTGGTGTCCTTGCCCTCGGGGCCCAGGGGGAGGGCGCCGGTGAGGAAGACGCCGTCCCAGCCGGCCCCCTTGGACAGGTTGACCGCGCGAGCGGGAACCATTCCCCGGTCGGTGAACACCTTGACGTGGGCCGGGCGCCTCTTGCCCATGTAGATGCCGCATGCGACGTAGCGGTCCTGGACCCGCACGACCTTCCAGGACACCATGACCGAGCCGTCCTTCGGGAAGCCGTTGCGAATGACCGGGGGCTTCTTGTCCCCCTTGTCCCACGGCCGGCACTGGGGCGCGGCCTTGAGGACCTGCGCCCTCGTCGGCAGCGGCGGGACGGGCTTGGCGTCCGTGGTCGGGGCCGTGCTCTTGGGCATGGGCGTGCCCTCGGTGACGTGCTCGGGAAGGGGCCAGGGCCTGGGCTCACCCGTGGTGCCCGGCTTGGGCTCGCCCGTGGTGACGGGCTTGTGCTCGGCCGTGGACTTGGCGGGCTCCTCCGACGAGGTGAAAGCCTGGGCCGTCGCGGGAACCGCTGCCACCGCGGCCGCCAGCGACACGGCCGCCACGTACTTCTTCATCCGGGTCATGGACGAGAACTCCTTGCGGATCGGAACGATCGGGTGGAGGGCGCCTCTCCACCCTCCTCAACCCCGTTCGCCCCGCATCCGGATGACACGGACCCCGAGAAATCTCCGGCAGACGTCCGAGCCGCGACCGTCACCCCACCCGCGTACGGCGCGTCCGGCCCACGCCCCCCGTACGTACGACATCGGCGCCGCGCACCGGTGAGGCCCAGTCACCCCACCGGCGCACGGCGCCGATCACGGCCCTACTTCACCGCGCCCGCCATCACCCCGGAGACGAACTGCCGCTGGAAGGCGAAGAACACCGCCAGCGGAACCACCATGGAGATGAACGCGCCCGGCCCCAGCACGTCGATGTTGTTGCCGAACTGCCGCACCTGCTGCTGGAGCGCCACCGTGATCGGCGGGTTCCCGCTGTCCGCGAAGATCAACGCCACCAGCATGTCGTTCCACACCCACAGGAACTGGAAGATGGCCAGCGAGGCGATGGCCGGACCGCCCAACGGCAGCACCACCCGGAAGAACAGCCGCAGCTCCCCGGCCCCGTCCAGCCGCGCCGCCTCCAGCAACTCGCGAGGGATCTCCGCGAAGAAGTTCCGCAGCAGGAAGATGGCGAACGGCAGTCCGAAGGCGGTGTGGAAGAGCACCACGCCCGTGGTGCTCTCGAAGATCCCGATCTCGCCGAACAGCTTGGCCACCGGGATCAGCGCGATCTGCACCGGCACCACCAGCAGCCCCACCACCACCAGGAACCAGCCGTCCCGGCCGGGGAAGTCCATACAGGCGAACGCGTAACCGGCCAGCGCCCCGACCAGCACCACCAGCGCCGTCGCCGGCACCGTGATCGCGGCCGTGGTCCACAGCGAGTCGGTGATCGCCTCGTTGCTCAGCAGGTCGCCGTAGGAGTCGAAGGTCAGCTGCCCCGGATCGCCGAAGACCTTCCACCAGCCGGAGATCCCCACATCGGCCGGGTCGCGCAGCGAGGACAGCAGCAGCCCCACCGTCGGCGTCAGCCACACCAGGCCGACGACGATCAGGAAGAACCGCGCCGCCCCACCGCCGGCCCGGGCCGCCAGCCTCGACACCAGCGAGCGCCGGACGCCCGCCCCGCTCCGTCCCCGTTCGGCCTCGGCCGGTACGCGTACCGCCGCGACCCCCTCCGCACTGGTCATCGGCGGCGCTCCCTTCGGATCCGGCGGATGTTGAACAACATGACGGGCACCACCAGCACCAGCAGGAACACCGAGATGGCGCTGCCCACCCCCTGGTTGACGTCGGTCCCGAACGAGGACTGGAACAACTGGAGCGCGAGGACGTTGGCGTCGTCCTGCGTGGTGCCCGGCGCGATGATGTAGACCAGGTCGAAGATCTTCAGCACATTGATCATCAACGTCACCATCACCACCGCCAGCACCGGCGCCAGCAGCGGCACCGTCACCCGGCGGAACACCTGCCACTCACTGGCGCCGTCCACCCGGGCCGCCTCCAGCAGCTCCCGCGGCACACTCGCCAGACCGGCCGCGATCAGCACCATCGCGAAGCCCGCCCACATCCACACATAGCTGGCGATGATCGCCGGGGTGACCAGGGACGGGCCCAACCAGTCCACCCCGTTGTACGGCTCGTCGAAGTTGTCCCCGGGCAGCCTCAGCTGCGCCCCCGCCGCGGAGCCCGGCAGGGTGTACGTACCGTCCGAACGGGTGGTGGCGCTGGCCACCACCTCGCCGTCCCGCACCGCCTGCACGGTGACCCCGGCCAGCGCCTTCTCGCCCGGGTCCAGCACCCCGTGCCGCCCGCCGCCGCCCCGGGTGAAGTCGAACCACACGGTGCCGGTGACCTTGCCCGGCTCCGGCCGCGCCGCCGCCGCGTCCGCCGCGCCCGACACATCCCGCCGCTTGGCGCCCACCAGCGGGACCAGCTGCGGCGAGTCGGCGCTGACCGCCGACGGCACGGTGTACGAGCCGTCCGCCGACTCGTCCAGACCGGCCTCCGGGCGCGGATGGGCACCGGGGAACGGCGGGCGGTCCGCGAAGGTGTCGTGCACGGTCACGGTGATCGCGTTGGCCACGCCCCGCTCGGGGTCCTGCTCGTACACCAGCCGGAAGATGATCCCGGCCGCCAGCATGGAGATCGCCATCGGCATGAAGACGACCAGCCTGAACGCCGTCCCCCAGCGCACCCGCTCGGTCAGCACCGCGAAGATCAGACCCAGCGCGGTGGCCACCGAGGGCGCCACGATCACCCAGATGAGGTTGTTCTTGACGGCCGTGCGGATCGCGCCGTCGGAGAACACCTCCTGGTAGTTGTCCAACCCGACGAAGCCGTCGCCCGAGGCGTCGAAGAAGCTGCGCCACAGCGAGTAGCCGATCGGATAGACCACCAGGGCGCCCAGCAGCAGCAGCGCCGGTAACAGGAACAGCCCCGCCACCCAGCGCGGGGCGCCCAGAATGGTCGTCTTCCTACCACGCCGCCCTCCGGCGGCCCCGCGCCCCTTGGGGGAGCTCTGTCCTTCGGGCGGCGGCGGGCCTGGTACGGCCGCGCCGCCCGCTGTCGCGGTCGACATGATGAGGATCTCCCGGTCGGGTGGTCAGTTCTGGTACGCCTTGGCGGCGTCGGCTTCCAACTGGCGCTGGGTGCCCGCCACGTCCGACGGGTCCTTCAGGAAGTCCTGAAGCGCCTTCCACTCGCCCTGCGCGGGCTTGCCGCCGAACGCGGCGGGCGCCTGGTCGGACATGTCGAAGCGGAAGTCGTCACCCGCCGCGATCACCGCCTTGGCGATGTCGCGCAGCTGCGGGTTGGGGTACGACTTCACGTCCAGGGCCTTGTTGGGCGAGAGGAAACCGCCCGCCCCGGCCCAGATCTGCGCCGCCTCCGGCGAGGCCAGGAAGGTCAGCAGCGCCTGAGCCCCCTCGCCCTTCCGCAGCGCCACCGCCACGTCCCCGCCGGTGACCACGGGGGGCTTGCCGCCGTCCACCGCGGGGAACGGGAAGACCTTGGCCTGCGTCCCCAGGTCCGCCCCGGCGTCCGCGATGTTCCCGGCGACGAAGTCCGCCTCGAAGACCATTCCGGCATCCGGCTCGGCGGCGTTCCCGTACACCTTGGTCACCGAGGCCGGGAACTCGGTCCGCAGCGCGCCGTCCCGGCCGCCCGCCAGCAGGCCCTTGCCACCCCACAACTGGGCCAGCGTGGTCAGCGCCCGGGTCACCGAGGGGTCGGTCCACTTGATCTTGTGCTGGGCGAGCAGGTCGTACTTCTCCGGACCCGACTGCGAGAGATAGACGTTCTCGAACCAGTCGGTCAGCGTCCAGCCGTCCGCCCCGCCCACCGACACCGCGTCGGTGCCCGAGTCGGAGATCAGCTGCGCCTGCGCCAGCAGGTCCTTCCAGGTCTTGGGCTCCTTGGCCCCCGCGTAGTCGAAGGCCGCGGTGTTGTACCAGATCAGCGACTTGTTGCTGACCTTGAAGTACACGCCGTAGGGAGTGCCCTGGTACGAGCCCAGGTCCTGCCAACCGCGCGAGAAGTTCTTCGCCAACTGCGTCTTGGCCTCCGGCCCCAGCGGCTTGGCCCAACCCTTCTGCGCGAACTCCCGCAGCACCCCGACCTGCCCGACCAGGGCCACGTCGGGCGGCTGCCCGCCCGCCACCTTGGACCCGACGAAGCCCGACATGTCGTCGCCGCTCGGTACGTAGGACACCGTGGCGCCGGTCCGCTTCTCGAACTCCGCCAGCACCCGGGCGAAGTTCTCCTGCTCCGCGCCGGTCCACACCGCGGTCACCAGGAGCCGCTGCCCCTTGAGGCTCGGCAGCTTCACCGTCACCGGCACCGGACCGGCAGCCGCCGCGTCATCGTCCCCGCCGCCGCATCCGGCGACGGTGAACGCCATCGTGGCGGCGGTCGCCAGGGCGAGCAGCGGACGGGCCCCGAGGGCGGTGTTCCTGCCGGCCGGAGCGCTCCGCCCCCGCCTGCCGGCGCGCGGCACCGGCGAGCTTCGTAACCGAAAACGCCTCATACGAAGCGGCATGCGCATCCCCGTCGCCCCTCCCGTGCCCAGCCCGCATCCCGTGATCCCTACGGAGGCCGGTGGTGTCTGTCGTGCGCACAGTCCTACGCCCCGTGTGGGACCACCGCAATACCGTGATCAATGTCAACTCGCCTTTCGTGACCGGGATGTGATGAACCGTGAGGTCGATTGGTGAGGGAAGTGATCGGGGTGCAGCGGTATGCGAAGAGTGGGGTGTGCGGTGCCGGCGGGCGGTGTGCGGGGTGTGGGGG
>NZ_SRID01000227.1 GCF_004684805.1 Streptomyces palmae | reverse complement strand
GGGTGCCGGGCGGGGTGCAGTTCGACCCGCTGCCCCCGGAGACCGTGGCCGACCTGCACCAGCAGGTGCTGGACGCGCTCGGGCTCACCCCGCAGGACCCGCACCACGCGGAGGTCACCACGCAGCTGGCCGCCCAGCTGAGCGGCCAGTCCCTGCACGACAACCGGGTCATGCTGCTGAGCCGGGACGGCCACCGCCTCCACCTGGTCTACGGCGGCGCCACGCACCCGGTCGACGTCCGGCTGCGGCTGTCCGACCCGGCGCCCTCCGCCCGGTACGGGCAGGCCGGCCGGGTCCCGCCGCGGAACAACGAGGAGCGCCAGTCCTCCGGCTACGACAGCAACTCCCAGGGCAGTACGACCTCGGTGCGCGCCCTCTCCGTACCCACCTGGGCCGGCACCTTCGCCAACGCCGCCAACAAGCTGGCGGTCCCGGTGCTGTCGGAGATCTGGAACCGGTTCACCGGCTTCTCCTTCTCCGTCACGCCCACCGGCAGTCTGGGCCGCAACACCCTGTCCACCACGGTCACCCAGTCCGTCGTCTCGACCAGTCTGCTGCGCAGCGGCGAGCCGGCGACCCCGTACGACTACCGGGCCTCGTGGAGCGTCCGCACCCCCGTACCGACCGTGTCCACCGGGACCCCGCAGAACACCGGTAGCACCACTACGACAGAGCCCGACGCGACGCGCGGGAACGACGAGCACATCGAACTCCCGGAGATCGACCAGGAGAACAACCAGGAGGACGGCTCCGGCTGGTCGCCGCCGAGGGAGTCCGGCGTGGTCACCGCCTGGTTCCCGGCGCATCTCAAGACCACCGGCCCGGAGGACACCACCGGGCCCGCGCATCTGATCAGCCGGGACGCCGCGGAGTTCGCTGAGCACCTGGACAAGCTGCCGCTGTGGGCCCTGGACTCCCTGTCCGATCCGGGCGCCCTGCTGCGCGGGGTCCGGCAGCAGTACGCCACCGAGCTCGGCACGCTCTCCCCGGAGTCGCTCACCGCCGTGGAGCGGTTCTTCGGCGGCCCGCAGCAGTTGGGCGCGCTTCCGCTGCAGCGGCTCTCGGCGGGCCAGGGCGAGGACACCCGGGGCACCCTCTCGCCGATCCTGCTGGACTCGAAGGGGAACGCGGTCGGCCTCTTCAAGGTGGTCGCCGAGGTCACCCCGCGCGCGGGGGACGGGCTGCGGGACACCGAGGTCGGCACCCCGTACAACTTCGAGCGCTCGCTGGACCGGCAGACCAAGGTGGACTCGATGTCCAAGGTCTCGGTCACCCTGGGCGCCGAGGGCTCCTTCGCGGCGAACTGGAACGCCCAGTCACCGAATGGCCCGTCCGCGCTGCGGGACTTCAACTTCGGGCTGAACACCACGCTCAAGGGCGGCGGCAGCTGGCAGAAGGACCGCGGCTTCGGCGCCGGGGCCGGCCACAACACCGTGCACAACCTGCGCGGCAACACCGGGCACGTACTGACCCCGGCGCGGGTCCGGTACCGCGTGACGTTCATCCCCGCGGACGGCACGACCCGGCCCGCCTGGACCGCGCCGCCGACCGACGCGCGGATCCGCACCCTGCGCCCGGAGACCGTGAACGGCACCGTCCCCGAGCAGAAGCCGCGGCCACCGGCCGAGGTGGCGACGCTGAAGGCCCTCGGGCTGACGGCGATGCCGCTGGCGGTGGACGGCGCCGGTGTCCAGGCCGTCCTGGCCGACGCCCGCGCCTGGCTCAGCGAGCACGGATACCTGCCGGCGGCGGGCGAGTCGACCGGCCCGGCCGGCGAGGCCCTGGTCAAGGCGCGGCTGGAGAACCTGCGCAAGCTGATGCTGCTGACCTCGCCGCAGGGACTCCAGTCCGGCGTGGACGAGATGATCGACGGCGGCTACGTGGTCCACTTCAACAAGCCGGGACCGGCCGGCGGCAACGACCGGGTGGCACTCCGGCTGGACCTGCGCCGCGAGACGCCCGAGGACACCGGCGGCCAGGTCAATGAGGTCAGCCACCACAAGACGATCAGCGGTGTGGTCATCCCGAACACCAGCGGGATGACCGTGCCCGGCACCAGCCAGCAGGCGCGGACCACCTCCCGGTGGGTCGGCGGCGGCCTGGACGCGGGCGGCACCAAGGACGGCCCGGTCCGCGGCTCGGCCACCGGAGAGATCAAGCACACCACCCAGCACGCCGAGACGCTGTCCCTGGGCACCGGGCTCTCCTACTCGCAGCTGATCGGGACGGGCAAGCAGAATACCGAGGTCTTCCGGGTGCCCGCCGTGCTCAGCCTGGAGATCCTGTCCGGCCAGGAGTCGCTGCACCGCTACCACTCCGGCTATGTCACCGGTGCCGACGGCACCCCGGGCAACCAGCCGCGGGCCTATCTGGACGTCGCGCTGCCGGACGGCCGCACCCTGCCCGCGAACAGCACCGACACGGCCGGCGGCGCCGGCAACGGCACTGCCGGCACCACGGACGCGGCGAGCACCGACCAGGATCCCGGCGGGCTGCTGCCGGACAACGCGGTGGTCGACGTGATGCGCGGCAGCGCCGAACTCAACGCGCTGCTCGACCGGATGCTGCGCGAGGTGCCCGTCGAGGATCCGCCCGGGCAGACCACGGCCGCCACGCCGGACCAGGACGGCGGCCTCATGCCCGGCAGCTTCCCGACCGGCCCCGTCCCGCAGGCCGGTCCCCTCCTGCCCACCCACCAGGAGCAGGCCGGCCCGTCGGCGACCACCGGCGCCGCCTCCTCGCTGTGGTCCTCGGCCGTGGACACCGCCAAGTCCCTGGCCGGCCAGGTTCTCGACGCGGCGATGACCGTGCGCCACACCCTGACCGGCGACGACCGCGCCGCCTCGGAGACGCTGCTCGGCGAGGCCCTGCACGCCCAGCTCACGCCCTCCGCGCTGTCCGCACGCGCCCACCAGATCCTCAAGGGCACCTACGTCATCGACGACCTGTTCGTGCCCGGCGCCCTGGGCGGCACCGACCTGGTCGTGGAGGTCCGCGCCAAGCTGGGCAACCTCCGAAGCCTCGGTACGGTCACCCAGTACGGGGAGATCGACCTCGGCACCACGGACAGCGCCTCCCACCAGGTCACCGACACGACCGTCCTGGAAGGGGGCGGCGGCTTCGGCCTGAAGTCGGGCAACACCCGCCCCGAGGCCGAGGCCGCGGCGGCGAATCCCGACGCGGCCGGGGCGGGCAAGGGCCCGGTCACCGGCGGCGGCAACGTCAAGGTGGTGCACGGCCGCGGCAGCTCCCGCGCGGTGACCGCCGCCGCGTCCACCAGCATGACCCGGGTGCCCTCGGAGAGCGGTACCCACCACCGCGTCGCCGCCGACATCGCCTACGAGGTGACCCTGCGCCGGGGCGTGCGCGGCGGACCGGTGCACTCCACGATTCCTCCGCTGACCCGCGAGGTCACGGTGCGCGACGGCGTGCAGTTCCTCGCCACCCCGGAGCAGGCGCACCGGGACGGCGGCCGGCTCGCCGGGCTGCTGGGCCTGCCGGACCGGGACGGCGGACAGCAGGTCGACCACAACCTCTCGCTGCCCTACCGCTTCGTCCAGCAGGGCGTCCTCGGCCTGGCCGCCGTGCTGGACGTCACCACGCTCTCCGGCCCGCTCCCCGCCCCGGGGGCCACGAACACCGCCGCCAACGGGCCGGTCCAGGAGACCCAGCACCAGCAGCCGGCCACCCAGGACGGGACCGTCCCGGAGCAGCACACCCCCGAGCGGCCGCCGCGGGCCGAGCGCCAACTGCTCCACGAGCGGCTCACCCGGCTCGTCGAGGAGCGGGCACCGGGCGCCCTCACCCCCGGCAGCTCCCACTATGTGCCCGGACTGCGGCAGCGGATCGCCGACTTCACCTCCCCCGCCGCCCTGTCCACCCTCACCGGCCGGGGCGACGGCCAGCCGCTCAGCTTCACCTTCCCGTATCCCGACGGCACGACGGCCAAGGACGTCACGGTGCGGCTGGCGGGCCGCTCGGGCTGGACGCCGGAGCAGCTCGCCCAGGTGCGGGGCCGCCCGGTCGGAGCGGGTGCGGGGCTGGAGAACTTCACCCAGCACGCGCCGAACAACATCACCGAGACCCGGAGCACCAGCACCAAGTGGTCCGGCTCCCTGTCCGGCAGCCTGTCCGTGCCCACGGTGGACGGCAGCAGCCACAAGCTGGGGGTCGCCCCGGGCACCTCGTACTCCACCACCCGTACGGACTCCGCCACCAACACCAGCACCGCCGAGAACCGGCTGTGGCAGCGCACGGAAGGGGGCGCCGAGTTCCGGCTGGCCTGGACCTTCACCGCGGAGGTCGAGGTCGACGGGGTGTCCCACCCGATCGATCCGGTGCACGCGGGTGTGACCGTACGCTTCGCCCTCGACCGCGACCCGGTGGGCCCCGATGCCGACCTCGCCCCCGAGGGCGGCCGCCTGGGGCAGGGGATCCACCGGCAGGACCCCCGGCACACCGACCCGCGGCTGGCCGACGCCGTCCCGCTGCGCCCCACCGGCACCGAGGCCGTCTACGGGCCGTCCCATGCCCCGGCGCTGCTGGACGCGGTCCACCAGGTGGCCCCGAAGCTGGCCCGCGGCGGCGGGCTCGACGGCGGCCGGAGCGAAGAGGCGGCGGCGGTGCGGCTGACGGAGCTGCTGCACGGCGGGCAGCTCTCCATCGACGGGCTGCGGCAGGCCGCCGGGCTCGGCGGAACCCTCACCGGCACCGACGGCCGACCCCCGGTCGTGATGACCACCGAACTGTTCCGGCCCAGGATCGCCGGCGACTCGCACGGGGTGACCCTCGACCGGGTCCGGCAGACCGGCGCCGGGATGTCCGCCTCCTCCTCCACCTCCCGCTCGGCCAACTTCACCCTCGGCCTCACCCACACCGTCGACTCCGCGGGCAAGCAGGCCCTCGGCGTCTCCACCACCCCGCTCCAGTACCAGTCGGTGCCCCAGGGCCAGGGCGGTGGCGTCTCGGTGGGCGGCCGGCGCTGGACGAAGATCGGCACCGCGGGGCAGCCCACGGCCACCAGCGGCCTGCTGACCTACGAGGTCGAGGTGGACACGGTCACCACCGTGACGGGGCCGACCGGCGAGGTCCGCCACATCACCGGCACCGCGCTGCTGCGCGTCTCCGAACTCGACCTGCTGGGCATGGGCGTCCTGCCGCGGGCCGACCGGGGCGAGGGCGTCTGGGACCTGTCCGTACTGACCCGCCCCACCTCGACCGAGTCGACCACCACCGGCACCCCGACGCCGCCACCCGCCACCGGGACCCCGAACCGGCGGACCGCTGCCGAGCTGGACCAGGAGATCACCGATCAGCTGATCCAGGAGGCGGCCCAGGACCAGGACCCGTCCGGGGAACGCCGGATGCCCCAGCTCTGGCTCTCCCTGCCCGCGAACGCCGACCCCGGGCTGCGGCGGGCCGCCCTGGACCGGGCCGCCGCCATCGCCCGCGCCTCCCGGACGCCCGTGGAACTGGCCCTGCGCGAGGACTCCGGCACCCACTTCCAGGTCTTCGACGCCGACGGCCGCCCGCTCGACCCGACCCTGCCGCCCAACGGCTCCCGCGACGAGACCCAGGTCACCCAGCCCCCGCACCAGAACGGCCAGAACCAGAACATCTCGCTCCAGAACGACCTGGGTCAGAACGGCCAGAGCCAGAACAGCCAAGTCCAGAACGGACTGGCTCGGAACGACCAGGACCAGAACGGCCCGCTCCAGAACCCGCTGGCACCGAACCCGGGCGACCAGTCCGAGACCAACACCTCCGCGGCGCCCGTGAACACCACCGAGCTGAGCGAGGACACCACCGAGGAAGGCGGCGCCACCCGCCCGCTGGGCGAGTTGGTCGAGCACCCCGTGCTCCCCCAGGACCTGCGGCAGTTCCACGGCACCAAGACGGCCGCGGTGAACACCGAGCGCTTCGACCCCACGTTCCGCCAGGAGAACCGCAAGGCCGGCCGCCTCAACGGCGACTGGACCCTGATCCGCAACAACGTACGCCGCGAACAGCTCGCCGACGGGCGCACCGTGCGGCACTTCTTCGTCACCCTGCCCTTCGCACTCGGGCAGAACCTCGGCCCCCAGGACCTGGCCGCGTTCAACCAGCAGGTCCAGCAGACCCTCGACACCCACGTCAACCGCGGCTACCGGCTCCCCGGCTCGGGCGACCAGCTCATGGTGACCGCGGAGTTCGTGCACGCCCCCACCCACGGCGAGGCGATCACCCTCACCGACACCACCAACCCCGACCGGGCCGACCAGCGCCACTGGGACCTCAACCACGACCAGGCCATCGTCACCCACGAACTCCTGCACTACCTCGGTCTGGCCGACGAGTACCTGGACACCAGCGGCCTCGCGGAGAACGACCCCCACATCTTCCGCCGCGACCCCAACAGCACCGGAGTCCACGACCAGGGCCTCATGGTCCAGGCCGGCCAGGAGGCCCTGCGCCACCTCCCCGCCGACTACCTCACCACCATCGAGAACGTCAGCGACACCGTCCTCATCCCCCTCCACACCGCGACCACCACGACCACGACGTCCACCACGACCACCACCACCGACCCCAGCACTCCCCAGCCCCGGCTGGCCCCCGACAGCACCCCCGACCAGAACACCAGCGCCGCCCCGAACAACGGCAAGCAGAAGGCGACCGACCGCCCCGAGCGCTCCCCGGC
This sequence comes from Streptomyces palmae, assembly GCF_004684805.1. GTDB lineage: Bacteria > Actinomycetota > Actinomycetes > Streptomycetales > Streptomycetaceae > Streptomyces > Streptomyces palmae. The sequence goes on along the minus strand of NZ_SRID01000227.1, from coordinate 4,429 downwards.
CGTCATCAAGCAGCCGCACTACGCCTCCGGCGACCAGTTCGGTATCGCGGCGGCCCTCCTCGCCGACGACAAGCTCTCGGTCTATGTGACCTACGACGAGGGCACCCAGCTGCGCGGGGCCACCCGCATCGCCGACTTCTACCGTTCCTCCCCGGCCCTGGCCGACCGGGTGCATGTGGTCAAGTCCTCGGACCTGGACGCCAAGATGAGCGAATTCGGCGCCGAGCACGGGCTGAAGACCAAGGGTGAGCTGAAGCGGGCCCAGCTGGCGGTGGGAGACGCCACCAAGCGGGTCGGCGAGGACTTCACCGACGACGTCCGGACGAAGGTCCGGGCGGCGTGGGGGGTGGGACCCGACGAGCGGGACGCCGGGGTCGAATCGTGGCTCCGCGACAAGGGCATCACCCTGGCGCCGGGGGACAAGGTCGCGGTGGTGTGGTCGCGCTTCAGCGGCAAGAAGGGCGAGGTGCACATCGAGCACGACACCGGCTACCTCGGCGTCGCCCAGATCATCGCCGGACTCGGCGATATGAAGGCCGTGCTGATCGTCGGTGACTCCGGCTACCGACCGGGCGCGGGGGACAAGTTCACGACCATCGCCACCTACTACAACACCGGTGAGCTGCCCGGCGCCGAGGGCGGCGAACGCCCGGCGGGATTCACCGCGCAGGTCGCGAACCTCACCGAGTTCTGGAACGACCCCGGTGCCGCGAACTGGGGCGGCAACACCCGCACCGGCCAGTTCCAGCTCTTCGACTACCTCGACCGCCATGCCCAGACCCGCCACATCGGCTTCCGCAGCGGAAACCTCGAAGCCATGGCGCTGATGGGCTTCGGCGTCCGCTACCTGGAGGAACCCAACAGCGAGATGGGCGGTTACCGGATGACCGCCTGGCACGAGGATCCCGAGAACCCGGGTCGGACCGCGACGAACGGGAAGGCGCCGGGCTACGAACGGCTCATCGTCACCCAGTCCCCGACCCGCTCCGGGCAGCACCAGAAGAGCCTTCCGCTGGAAACCCGCGTGGAAGAGCAGAAGCACGCCCAGTGGCACCAGGACGACAAGCTCGCCAAGCACCTCGCCGCGAACGACGGGACCGCCTCCTCCCGCCCCAAGGGCTTCGCCGACGAGGACCTGGCCACCATCGACGCCTACCTCCGGCACGGCGACCCCAGCCACGGCATTCCCGAGTCCGTCGTGCGGCAGGTCAAGGAGATCGGCAAGGACACCGCCAAGGCCCAGGACGACATCGACCGGCTCGACAAGGACATCAGGGCCACCGAGCGGGACATCGAGAGGACCAAGGAGAAGGCCCAGCAGCCGGCCGAGCCCCAGAGCTCCGAGGCCGCGGGCAAGAAGAAAAAGAAGGCCCCGCCCACCCTCCAGGAGCTGGAGACCCAGAAGAACATCCAGGAGCGGGCGCGGGAACAGGCGCAGACGCGGCTGGAGACGCACCAGCGTGCCTTCACCGAACTCTTCACCGGCGAACACGACCGGACGGCCATCCTGCGGGCCCGCAACATCCACGCCCAGACCGTGGCCCACCTCCTCACGCCCCCGCCGCCGAACCAGCCCCCCGCACAGAACACCCCGGGCTCCGGAGACCACCAGCCGAACGCCGACAACCAGCACGCCGAGCCCGACGCCGACCAGCAGAACACCGGACCGGACGCGGAGAACCAGCACGCCGAACCGGACGGCGCCAACCAGAACGCCCAGCCGGACGCCGACAACCAGAACACCGAACCGAACGCCGAGAACCAGCACGCCGAACCGGACGTCCACAACCGCCTCGCCCCCGATACCCCGCTCGGCGACATCACCACCAGCCCGGCGCCGTTCACCAACCGGGGCCGGGGAGCCAACCAGGGCGCCGGTGGCCACCAGGGCAGCGGACGCGGCGGCTTCCAGCAGCAGGGCCGCGGGGGCGGCAACGCCAACCAGCGCGGCGGGCACACCGGCAACCAGACCGGCCGCGGCGGCGGGCAGACCGGCGCGACCGGCCGCGGGGGCGGGCACACCGGCACCACCGGCCGCGGCGGCGGCAACGCCAACCAGCGCGGTGGACACCACCAGCCCCAGGGCCCGGCGCAGCCCGCCGCGCCCTCGGCCCCGGTCGCGTACTCCAACACCCTGTTCGACGACCTCACCGCCGGCGCGGGCCACCACACCCTGAACGCCGACACGTACCGCACGCGGCTGGCCGAGAGCATCGACAACGCCCGCCCCATCTCGTACGTCGTCAACGCCATCGTGGACCGCGGGACCCTGGAACGCCCCGGCGAGCTCCAGAACTTCATCGACTCCGTCCATCGGGGGATGTCGGACGAGATGGTCGGCCGGGTGGCGGTGGTCGTCGGCGTCAATGAGCGCACTGAGAACGACGCGGGCATCCGAGCCGCCATCCGGAACGCCGTCGCCGACCTCGACTGCCCGTTCGCGCTGGCCCTGGTGCCGACCCCGATGTCCTGGGAGGGCGACTCCTTCCCCTATGGCACCGCCCGCAACCTGGTGCTGACCAGCGCGGGCACCCGCCAGGCCCTCCACGGGATGCTCAACGGGAACACCCACCCCTATGTGTCCTTCCTGGACTTCGACACCTACCCGCACATCACCCCCGACGGCAGCCATGTCTTCGACCACTTCGAGTCCCGGCTGAGCTTCGAGGGGGACACCGGTCCCAGGCCCCACCAGGGAACGGCCCCGAACGCCGAGCCGCACACGCCCCCCCGAAGGGAGGACGGGAACGGGGATCTGCTGCCGCCGCTGCGTCCGTTCCTGCTGTCGGGCGGCTACACCACTCCCGATGCCTCCGACACCCCCGCTCGCGAGCGCCTCGTCAAGGACACCGCGGACCGGGTGCCCAAGCTGAAGCCGGGCAAGCAGAAGGCGTACCGGGAAGCGGTGCCGGAGGGCGTCAACCAGTCCCATCTGCCCCGCTTCGACCGCGAGATCGACCGCGACATGAACGCACGGGACCGCCAGCGGGCGCAGGGCCCGCTCGTCCCGTACTCCCCCGAACCCAACCTGTTCGTGGACGGACTCGCCGTCCTGCTCTCGGACCCCCGACTGCGCCCGATCCGCTTCGGGGACGGTGCGGGCGAGTACCACGCACTCGCGGACAGCCTGATGGAGATGTGCGACTGGGAGATCAAGGACGAGGCGGCGCGTGCGTTCGGGGCCACCGCCGAGCGTCCCCCGCTCAAGAACCCGGACCACGACACCCGGCTGAGCCTGGCCCTGGACAATTTCCGTCTCGACCGGCGCGGTACGGCCTTCGTCACCGACTTCCGCGCGGCGGCCACCCAGACCGACCTGTCACGGCTGCTGCTGGGCTCCCTCATGGGTCCGCTGCCGCAGAACCACGGCGATGTGGTCCCCATCGCCCGCCTGGTCAACCAGGGCACGCAGCGCAGGGGGCTCACCGACGCGCAGAAGGAGGGCTTCCGCCAGCTCCGCGACTCCGGGCAACTCCTCGGTGCGAACGACCCGATGGCGCCGCGGAGCTATGTCCACACCACCGTGGAGGAGGCCCGGGCGGCCAACCAGGCCACGACGGACCAGGAGCGCGCCAAGGCGGCCACGAAGCATGCCGAGGGGTTGAGGAGGCGTGCCAAGGAGGCACGGGACCAGGCCCAGGCTGCCCGGGACCGTGCCAAGGAGGCCGTGGACGACATCGACAACTCCTTCTCCTACAAGCCGGTGGCGTCCGTCTCCTGGCGGACGAAGGACCCGATGCGACTCGGCCTGAGGGACGAGCATCTGCCGCTGCACCTCATGGACGCCCTGTACAGCTCCGACCAGGGCGCACTCCTGCGCGGGCTCCGCGACTTCGAGGCCAACCACCTGCCCCGGCTGGACACCCGCGGGCGCCCCGGCTCCCTCTTCGCCGCACTCCAGACCGCGCTCGGCCCGGGTCCGGCCCCCGCCGGCGGTACCGCGCACCCCGCCGCGGCCGACCCGGTACGGAACATGCTGGGCCAGATCACCCGCACCTACCGGACCATGGCGAGCATGGACACCCTGGTGGAGCGCAGCACGGACGCCGGGATCTCCGTGGACGAGTTCTTCATCCGCCTGGTCAACGGCCGCATCCACCCGATGACCCACACCCTGGAGGAGTTCCGCACCGGTCATCCGAACACTCCCGTGGCCTCCTCCTCGACGGCCCCGCCCCGGCCCCTCACCTTCGGCATCGAGGCCCCCGCGCGACTCGTGCTCGGCCTCTACGCGAACGCCCTGGGGCACACCATCGAGATCACCGGGTCGGACGGACACACCTGGCAGACGCAGCGACCGGCCGCGTTCCGCGGCGTGCTGCGTCTGACCTGGTCCTCGGATGGCTGGCACGCCGTCCGCGAGCAGGCGCCCGCCGGCACCGGCAACGCCTGGGGCGCCCCCCGCCCGGGCCCGTCCACCGGCTCCGGC
>NZ_SRID01000226.1 GCF_004684805.1 Streptomyces palmae | reverse complement strand
GCCGTCCGCCGCGCCCCCGGTCGCACCGGACGGCACACCCGCCGGATCCCCGTCCGGCCAGGGGGACCGCCCGGAGCAGACGGGGCGGCCGCGGCGGTCGGGGTTCGTGGTGCCGCCGATGCCGAGCACCGCCCCGACCCGACCGGCCCCCGACGCGCCCACCACACACCTGGCCGCGGTGCCGCAGCCCACCACACCGTCGGTCACCTCGCGCCGCCCCGACGAGCGGCTGATCATCGGGGGCGTCGGCCCCGACCACCGGGCGCACGACGAGACGGGCTCCACGCCCGTGCCGTCGGCGCGGCGGCAGGCCGCCGCGAACCGCCCCGGCCGCGTCTGTCCGCGGTGCGGCACCGAGAACGCCCATGACCGCCGGCTGTGCCGGATGTGCGGCGCCGACCTGGTGACCGACGAGTCCTCGGCGGCCCAGCCGACTCGGCTGCCGTGGTGGCGCCGGCTCCTGCGCCGCTCGGAGCGGGTGCTGGAGGCGGGTACCCGACCCCGGCGGCGCAGGTGGCCCCGGCCCCGGCTGACCCTGCCGGTGCTGTCGCTCATCCTGCTGGCGGGGGCCTGGTTCGGGCGCTCCCAGCTGTCGCGGGTGTTCCACTTCACCCAGGACCGCACCAGCAAGCTGGAGGCCCTGCGCCCCATGGACGCCCGTGCCTCCAGCGCGGCACCCGGCCACCAGGCGGGCGCGGCCTTCGACGGATTCAACAACCGCTACTGGGCGCCGGCCAAGGCGGGCGCCGGCACCGGGCAGTACCTGGAGGCCGAGTTCGAGAAGCCGGTGAAGCTGCGGAAGATGCTGATCACCTCCGGCAGCTCGGCCAAGGAGGACGAATTCCTGCTCCAGGCCCGGCCGTCCGAGCTCATCGTCAACCTGACCGACGCGGACGGCAAGCACAGCACCAAGAAGATCGAGCTCCGCGACCAGCCCGGTGAGCAGAGCTTTGACGTACGCGGCTCGGACGTCGTCGCGGTCCGGCTGACCGTGGAAGGGGCCTACGGCACCCGCGAGAACCGCCGACTGGCCCTTGCCGAGGTGGAGTTCTTCGGCCGGCGCTGAACGGCCGGACCGGATGCGGCGGTCGGAGCCGTCCTACGACTCCGACCGCCGGTTCGGGCGCCGCCCGACCGAGGCTACGCGCGTCACCTGGGCGCCGGATGCGACACTACGCGCGTCACTTCGGCGCCAGGCGTGACGCTACGCGCGTCACCTTCGATCCGGGGGCTGCCCGGACGCGCTGCCGCGCGCGTCACCAGATGGACTCGACCCACTCCGGGTGGTCGATGAACGGGTTCCGGTTGTGCTGGTACTTGTCGTAGATGACCTGGTTGCGGCGCTTCTCGAAGGCGTCCGGCGGGTCCTGGAGGCTCCACTGCTTCAGTACCGACAGCCGGCCCATGTACGGCTGGCTGCCGTTGCTCACCTTGTCGTTGGGCTCCAGGTCGGCGAAGCCGTCGTCCCCGTCGTAGCGGACGGCCATGTAGAGGATCATGCGGGCCACGTCGCCCTTGACCGCGTTGCGGGGCTCGAAGGAGTCCGAGTCGGTGTAGCTGCCCGGGGCGCCGCTGACCGCGCTGCCGCCGTTGTCGAAGTCCTTGTTGCCGCGGATGCTGTTGACCGTCACATCCTCCGGGCGCAGGTGGTGCAGGTCGGTGCCGGGGCCGGTGGCGGTGCCGAAGTCGCCGTGGGACTTGGCCCAGACGTGCTCGCGGTTCCAGTCGTGGGCGTCGCCGCCGCTGAGGCTCTTGCTGATCGACTTGCCGGAGTAGACCTCGATGACGTTCGCCGAGTTGGCCGGGTCCTCGTCGGTGTCCTTGAGGGCGTTCCAGACCTGGTCGTAGGTGACCTTGCTCTGGCTCTTGATGATGGTGTGCAGCGCGCTCTTCAGCTCGGCGCCGCTCTTGCCGATCGCGTTCTGGTAGTAGGTGTCGTCGTAGGGGCTCACCGTGGTGGAGGCGGTGGCCGCGGTGGGGGACGCGGTCGCCGGGGCCTGTGCGAGCACGCCGGCCGTCAGGGCTGCGGCGGCCAGCAGTGACAGCGGTATCCAGCGTGTCGTGCGGCGGACGGGCATGTGGGGTGTGTCCTCTCCCGGGGGGCCTCGCACCGTCCGCCGAGAAGGCATCTGCCCAGCGGGCGGGGTGAGGTGACGGTTCATCGGTCAACCGGGAGCGTGACACAGACATGACACTCATGTGTGAACAAGATGCGATGGTTATGTGTCAGCGTTATGAATCAAGAGCGGTGGCCCGGGAGATGAGCAGGGCCACGTCGTCGTGCTCGTCAGGGTTGCGCAGTGCGGCCAGCAACTGGTCGCACAGGGCCTCCAGATCCTCGTGCGGCCCGGCCAGCAGTTCGGCCAGCCGCTCCAGGCGGAGGTGTATCGGCTGGTCGCGGGTCTCGACCAGGCCGTCCGTGTACAGCACCAGCTCCTCGCCCGCGGACAGCGGCACCGCCGTCTCCTCGAAGTGCACCCCGCCCACGCCCAGTGGGGCTCCCGTGGGCAGTTGCAGCAGCTCGGGCCGTCTGCCGGGCCGGACCAGGACCGGCGGCAGATGCCCGGCGACCGACACCACGCACCGGGCCCGCCGCGCGTCGTACAGGGCGTAGATGCAGGTGGCGAGGGCGGGATCGAGGTCAGTGGCGGTACGGTCCAGATGACGCAGCACCTCGGCCGGCCCCAGATCCAGCTCGGCCAGTGTCCGGGTGGCGGTGCGCAACTGCCCCATGGTGGCGGCGGCGTTGATCCCGCTGCCCATCACGTCGCCCACCACCAGGGCCGTCCGGTCACCGGGCAGCGAGATCACGTCGAACCAGTCGCCGCCGACCCGGCCGGCCGCGTGCGCGGGCTCGTAGCGGTAGGCGATGTCCAGGCCCCGGGGCCGCGGCGGGCGGTGCGTCAGCAGGTGGCGCTGGAGGGCGAGGGCGGTGCGCCGCTCGCTCTGGTACCAGCGGGCGTTGTCGATGCACACCGCGGCGCGGGCGGCGAGCTCCCCGGCGAGCAGCAGGTCCTCCTCGTCGAAGGGCACCGGATGCCGGGCGCGGCCCAGGGTCAGCGCCCCCAGCACCTCGCCGCGGGCGATCAGCGGCACCGCCATGTAGGAGTGCAGCCCGGACCGGGTCAGCAGCTCCGCGGCGCGCGGGCTGGCGGCGATCAGCCGCAGGTCCTCCGCGGTGACCCGCTCCACCAGCACCGGGCGGCCGGTGACCACGCACTGGGTGACCACCCGGTCGTCGGCGTACGCGGCGATCTGCCCGGTCGGGTCGGCGGCCTCCACCGCCTCGGTCGGATAGGCGGAGCTGACCGCCAGCGCCCGGAACCGCGCCGAGCCCGCGGCCGGCGCCGCCGACCGGTGGCCCCCCTCCAGGATCGCGTCCAGGACGTCCACCGCGGCCAGGTCGGCCAGCTCCGGGACCACCACATCGGCCAGTTCCTGGGCGGTGCGGTCCACGTCCAAGGTGGTCCCGATGGACACCGAGGCATCGGCGATCACCGTCAGCCGCCGGCGGGCACGGGCCGCGGCCAGGGCCGCCTGGTGCTGCTCGGTCACATCGATCAGCGAGGTCGACAGGCCCAGCACCCGGCCGCTGGAGTCCTCCAGCCGGTAGTGCGAGGCCGACCAGGCGTGCTCGACACCCGGGTCGTCCGGCGGGCGGCCGACGGTGAACTGGTTGAGCATCGGCACCCCGGTGGCCAGCACCTTGCGCATGGTGGCCGAGAGCTCCTCGGTGTCCAGGAAGTCCAGCACCTCATGGACGCTGCGGCCGATGTGCTCCTCGGCGGGCAGCCCGTTCATCCTGGCCAGCGCCGGATTGACCATCACGTAGCGCAGCCGCTCGTCGTAGACCGCCAGCCCGATCGGCGACTGCGCCACCAGCCGCACCGACAGCGCCAGGTCCTGCTCCACCTCGCGGAGCACCGACTGGTCGGCGGCGATGCCCAGCGCGTAGCCGGCTCCCGAGGCGTCCAGCAGCCGCATGTTGCGGAACTCGACCCGCCGGGTGGTGCCGTCCTTGTGGAGCACCGGGAAGACGCCGGCCCAGTGCTCGCCCCCGCCCATGACCTCCGCGAAGATCCCGAGCACCAGCTCCCGGTGCTCGGGCGCCACCAGCAGCTTGGCCGCGTACTCGCCCAGTGCCTCCTGGGCCGTCCAACCGAACAACTCCTGCGCCTGTGGGCTCCACAGCGCTATCCGCCCCCTGGCGTCCAGCATCACCGCTGCCACGCCCAGCAGGTCCAGCAGGTCCCCGGGCTCCGCCGAGTTCGCCTCGGTCGGGGCGGAACCCGCTGGGAACGCCTCGGTCGAACCCATTCAGGCACTCCTTCCGCAAGCCGCCGCGAGTCGACGGCGGGGGCCGGTACCCGCCCGGCGTGCCCGTCGGCTGGCCTCCATCATCGCTCCGGGCGCGGGGCAGTTCCAGATCAAGTGCGATGGTCTTACCCCACGTGTTCGAACGCGGCCGGTGTGTGGTCACCGGGGTGCCGGCCCCCGGCCGCGACCCCGCGGACCGGGCCCTGGTGCGCCGCGGGACGACCGCGCAGCGCACCCGGACGGACGCCCTGGGTGAGGTACGGCTCCCAGGCGGGAAGGCTTCGGACACGGCGCACCCGGAGGACACCACCGAGGCTGCGGCACTCCTCGGCGCTCCTCGGCGCTCCGCGGCCGACCGGGGGCACGGCCCGAGGCCGTCGCGCCGTCGGAGGACCGGCGAAGGCCCGTGGGGCCAGGGAGGGCAGGCGACCATGGAGATCACCGTCCGCACCGAGTACGGCAGGCTGCGCGGCCGGGAGAGCGAGGGCGTCACCGCCTTCCTCGGAGTCCCGTACGCCGCCCCGCCGTTCGGCCCGAACCGCATGCGCCCGCCCCGGCCCCCGGAGCCCTGGGCCGGGGAGCGGGACGCCCTCGCCTACGGGCCGACCGCGCCCCAGCCCGGCTACCGGCCGCCCATGGACGCGCTCGTCCCCAACGCCGAGAACCCGGGCGAGGACTGCCTCAACCTCAACATCTGGACGCCCGCCCCCGGTCGCACCGGGGGCGGGCTGCCGGTCATGGTGTGGATCCACGGAGGTGCCTTCGTCAACGGCGCCGGCTCGCTCGACCTCTACCACGGTGCCCGGCTGGCCGCCGACGGCGTCGTGTGCGTCACCCTCAACTACCGGCTCGGAGCGGAAGGCTTCCTGCTGCTGCCCGACGGGACCGCCAACCTGGCGCTCCTGGACATGCGGGCCGCGCTGTGCTGGGTCCGGGAGAACATCGCCGCCTTCGGCGGGGACCCGGACACCGTCACCGTCTTCGGCGAGTCCGCCGGCGCCATGAACATCTGCACGCTGATGGCCATGCCCGCCGCCCGGGGACTGTTCCACCGGGCCATCGCGCAGAGCGGAGCCGGCCATCACACCCACACCGCCGAGACCGGCCGCCGGATCACCGAGCGGCTGGCCGCCCTGGCCGGGGTCGAGCACACCACCGAGGCACTGGCCGCCGCCTCCCCCCAGCGGCTGATGGCGGCCAACACCGCGCTCGCCCAGGAGCTGGCCGGCACTCGGGACACCGAGCAGTGGGGCGAGGCGGCCGGTGGCGCCGTCACCGTGCTGCCGGTGGTGGACGGCGCCACCCTGCCGGCCCGGCCGATCGAGGCCGCGGCCACCGGGGCCGGAGCCGGGATCCCCCTGCTCACCGGCACCAACACCGACGAGGTCCGCTTCTTCCTGGTGCCCCGCGGTGTCCACCACCAGGTCACCGAGGAGCTGCTGCGCACCGTGCTCGCCGGCCATGGCGTGGACGCCGACGTGGCGTTGACCCGCTACCGCGCCACCCGGCCGGACGCCGGTTGGGGCGAGCTGCTCTGCACCGCGCTCACCGACCACGCCTACCGGATCCCCGCCGTCCGGCTGGCCGAGGCCCGGGCCGCCCACGGCGCGAACACCTATCTCTACGAGTTCGCCTGGCGGTCGCCCGCGCTGGACGGCACCCTCGGCGCCTGCCACGCCTGCGAGATCGGTTTCGTGTTCGGCAACACCATCGGACGGCTGACCGGCACCGCCGCGCCCCGGGAGCTGTCCGACCAGATGCGCGGCGCGTGGACCGCCTTCGCCCGCACCGGCGACCCGGGCACCGGCGGCGGACTGCTGCCGCACTGGCCCGCGTACCGGGAGCGGCGTTCCGTACTGCGACTGGGCGACGGCCCACCCACCGTGCACCAGGACCCCGCGGCCGAGGAGCGGTTGCTGTGGGAGGGGATCCGCTGATCCGGTAGGCGCGCGCCCGGGCCCACCGGCCACCAGCCGGCATCCGCCGGTCGCCGGGCAGGAGGCGGAGGGCGCGGACGGGCGCCGCCGGCACGGGCCGGGAGCAAGCGGTGTGCGGGCGTCCGCCCGATCCTCGCGGGACCGTACGCCCCGGCGCACGCCCAGGGAGGCACTGGTCAACAAGCCTGGCCCGCACCAGACTTGACGGGCCTGCGCGGTTGTGCGCGGTGGACCACCATGGTTTCCCACCTTCTGGAGGATCGATGGCAGGGCCCCACGATGTCCCCCTGGACGCGGTCGTCATGGCCGATATCGCCCTGGTGCTCCTTGTCGGCGCACTGGTGGCAGGACTCGCCCGGCGTCTGAGACAGCCGCCCGTGATAGGGGAGATCGCGGTCGGCATCGCCCTGGGCCCCAGCCTGCTGGGGCTGCTGCCGGGCGACCTGCCGCAGCAGCTTTTCCCCGCCGAGGCGCGTCCGATGCTGTCCGCGGTCTCCCAACTCGGCCTGCTGCTCTTCATGTTCCTGGCCGGCTGGGAACTGGACGCCGCGCTGGTGCGCAACCGCGGCCGTGCGATGCTCGCCATGGCCACCTCGGCGATGGTCGTGCCCTTCGCCCTCGGGGCCGGGCTCGCCGCGCTGCTCCTCGGCCACTACTCCGGCGACCGCGGCAGCGCCGCCTTCGTGCTCTATCTGGGTACTGCCATGTCCATCACGGCCTTCCCGGTGCTGGCGCGGATCCTCAGCGACACCGGGTTGAACCGCACCCCGGTCGGGGCGACGGCGATGGTGTGCGCCGCCGTCGGCGACGTCCTGGCCTGGTGCCTGCTGGTACTGGTGACCGCGGTGGCCGAGGCCGCCGGGCCGGGCCGGCTGGTCGAGGTGGTGCTGCTCACCGCCGTCTACGCCCTGGTGATGGCGCTGGTGGTCCGCCCGCTGCTGCGCCGCGGGCTGCTGCGCGGCGACCGGCGGCTCGGCGCCGGGCGGCTGTTCACCCTGGTCGCCGCCGGGGTGCTGCTCTCCTCGTACGTCACCTCCTGGATCGGCACCCACGCGATCTTCGGCGCCTTCGCCTTCGGGATGGCGATGCCGCGGCAGCTGCGCCAGGAGCTGCGGGAGAGCATCGAGGTGCCGCTGGAGAAGACCGCCACCCTGCTCCTTCCGGTCTTCTTCATCCTCACCGGGCTCACGGTCGACCTCTCCTCGCTCGGCTGGTCCGGCTTCGCGGTGCTGCTCGCGGTGCTCGCGGTCGCCACGGGCGGGAAGCTGCTGGGCGCGATGGTGCCGGCCCGGCTGTCCGGGCTGTCCTGGCGGGAGGCCGGCGCCTTCGGGCTCCTGATGAACACCCGCGGCCTGACCGAACTGGTCATCCTCGACGTGGGCCGCCAGCTGGGGGTGATCGACAACCGGCTGTTCGCCGTGATGGTGGTCATGGCCCTGGTGACCACCGCCATGGCCGGCCCGCTGCTGCACGCCATGGACATGACCCCGGCCGTCCCGGCCGCCCGACCCGCCGCGCGCGTACCGGCCGGCTCCGCGGGCCGGGACCGCGTCACGGCCGGCCAGGGACCGGAGGCCGGCGCCGACTGACGGCGCGCCCGCTGCCCGAGGAGACCGGGGCGGCGGTGGGCGGGGCGGTCACACCCCGCGGACCGCCACCCCGGCCGCACGCAGGGTGTCCAGGTCGGCCGGGTCGGCGCTCCCGTCGGTGACCACGGCGTCCAGCGCCGTGGTGGGCGCGACGAAGGCCAGCGCGGTGCGGGAGAACTTGGCGGCCTCGGCCACCGCGATCACCCGGCGCGCGGATGCCATCGCCGCGCGCTTGACCGCGGCGTCGGCCAGGTCGTAGGCGGTCAGCCCGTCGGCCGGGGTGAGCCCGCAGCAGCCGATCACCGCGGTGTCGAAACGCAGGGCCGCCAGCGAGGACTCGGCCAGCGGACCGGTGACCGCCAGCTCGCCGCGGCGGGCCTGGCCGCCCGGCAGCAGCACGGTGGCGGTGGCCTGGGGAGCGGTGAGCACCTGCGCCGCGTGCAGGGACAGCGGCATGACGGTGAGCTGCCGTCCGGCCAGCACCCGAGCGACCTCCAGACAGGTGGTGCCGCTGTCCACCACGACCGACTCGCCGTTCGCGATCATGCGGCCCACCTCGGCCGCGATCCGCTGCTTGACCGGCAGCCCCTCCCGGATCCGCAGCCCGAACGGCGGCTCCTCGCCGCGCAGTACCAGACTGCGGGCCCCGCCCCGGTAGCGCTCCAGCACCCCCTGTTCGGCCAACTGCTCCAGGTCCCGGCGGATGGTCATCTCGGAGGCGCCGGTCAGCTCGGCCAGCTCGGCCACGCTCAGCCGTTCGGCCTCACGCAGAGCGGTGGTGATCGCGGCGAGCCGCTCGTGGTGTGTCCCCATGGGGGGTATCGCACAAGAAGATCGTGCGTAAGTCAATCTTTCGAACTGATTGTATGTTCGTTACGCTCCCGGGGATGACGACGCCCCCTCCGCAGCCGGCGCCGCCCACCCGGGTGCTGCGCCTGGCACGCCTGTCCACCTTCGCCTTCTTCACCCTCAACGGCCTGCTCATGGGCGCCTGGGTGGTCCACATTCCCGCGATCGAGGACCGGCTCCAGATCAGCCACGCGGTGCTCGGCTGGCTGCTGCTCTTCCTGGGCGGCGGGGCGTTCCTCGGCATGCAGGTCTGCGGGCCGCTCACCGACCGCTACGGCAGCCACCGGCTGGTGCCCGTCGGCGGTGTGCTGTGCAGCGCCTCACTGGCCCTGCCCGGGCTGGCGCACAGCGCCTGGACACTGGCGCTCGCCCTGCTGGTGCTGGGCTTCGCCAACGGCTGCCTGGACGTCAGCATGAACACCCACGCGGTCCAGGTCGAGCGCGGCTACCGGCGGCCGGTGATGTCCGCCTTCCACGCCTTCTTCTCCATCGGCGGCGTGCTCGCGGCGCTGCTCGGCGCCCGCACCCTCAGCTGGGGGTGGAGCGTCCCCGCCACCCTGACCGGGGCCGCCGCGGCGGGCATCGTACTGACCCTGATCGCCGCCCGCGGCCTGCTCCGCCCCGACCCCGCGACCGGCGGACCGGCGCCGACCGGGACCGCCGAGAACGACCCACCGGCGCACCCCGGCAAGGCGGCGGACCCGGGCCGGGGCACCCCGTCCCGGGTGTGGGCGCTGGCCGTGCTCGCCCTGCTGGTGATGCTCTGCGAGGGAGTCGCCAACGACTGGAGCGTGCTGCACCTGCGGGACGCGCTGGACGCCCCGGCCGCCACCGCGGCCTTCGCCTACGGCGGGTTCGCCACCGCGATGACCGCCGGCCGGCTGGCCACCGACCCGGTGGTCGCCCGGATCGGCCCGGTCCGGGTGGTGCGCTACGGCACGGTGCTGGCCGCCGCGGGCCTGGCCACCGCCTCGCTCACCCCCTGGATCCCGCTGGCGCTGATCGGCTGGACGGCCTTCGGCCTCGGACTCTCCGGGGCGGTGCCGCAGTTCTTCAGCGCCGCCGGGCACCTGGACCCGGAGGCGTCGGGGGCGTACGTCTCCCGGGTGGCGGGCCTCGGCTACCTCGGCGTGCTGGCGGGCCCCGCCGTGATCGGGCCGCTGACCCACCTCGTACCGCTCCAGGCGACCTTCCTGCTGCCGGTGGCCTTCTGCCTGGTCGCCGCCTGCGCCGCCGGGGTGCTGGCCCCCGCCCGGGCATCCGGCCCGGCGTAGCGTGGAGAGCAGAGCCCGCAATGCCCCGGCACCCGGACATCGAGCGGTACGGAAGGCGGCCCGGCTACGGCAGGACACCCCGTCGGCCCGATGGGGAAGGAAGGACCATGGCGACCCCCCACGACCCCGATCCCGCGGCCTGTGAGGCGTTCGCGGGCCGCATGGCGCAGGTGTTCAACGACGGTTGCCTGGCATTCCTCAGCAGCGTCGGTCACCAGACCGGACTGTTCGACGCGATGAGGACCATGTCCCCGACCACCAGCACCGACCTCGCGCGCGCCTGCGACCTGGACGAACGGTATGTCCGCGAGTGGCTGGGCGGCATGGTCGTCGGCCGCTTCGTCGACTACGACCCGCAGAGCGGCACCTATGTCCTGCCGCCCGAGCACGCCGCCAGCCTGACCAGGGCGGCCGGCACCCGGAACCTCGCCGAAGCCACCCAGTACCTGGCACTGATGGGGGAGGTGGAGGAGCGGGTGGTCGAGGCGTGCCGCCAGGGCGGCGGCGTCCCGTACTCCGCCTACCCGCGCTTCCGGCGGCTCCAGGCCGAGGCGTCCGCCCAGGTGATCGACGCGGCGCTGGTGGACGGTGTCCTCCCGATGGCCGACGACCTCACCGACCGGCTCCGACAGGGCATCGACGCCATCGATATCGGCACCGGCCGGGGACACGCGGTCCACACACTGGCCCGCGCCTTCCCCAAGAGCCGGTTCCGCGGCATCGACATCTGCGAGGAGGGCATCGCCGCGGCTCGCCGCGGTGCCGCAGAACTGGGCCTGCGCAACACCGACTTCGCCGTGGCGGACGCCGCGGAACTCACCGGACGGTACGACCTGGTGACCGCGTTCGACGTGATCCACGAGCTGGCCCACCCCACCCGGACCCTCGCCGCCGTCTCCCGGGCGCTGCGCCCCGACGGGCTGTTCCTGATGGCCGACGTCGCCGCCTCCAGCGCGCTGGAGGAGAACATCGACCACCCGCTGGGCCCGACGCTCTACGCCCTCTCCCTCTTCCACTGCATGACCGTCTCGCTCGGCCAGGGCGGCGAGGGCCTGGGCGCCGCCTGGGGAGAGCGGGCCGCCCTGAGCAAACTGGCCGAGGCGGGCTTCACCGAGGTCCGCACCCACCAGGTGGACGGCGACGTACTCAACCGCTACTACCTGGCTCGCAGGGGCTGACCGCGGAGCGCGCGGGGCCGACC
>NZ_SRID01000225.1 GCF_004684805.1 Streptomyces palmae | reverse complement strand
GGGGTGGTCCAGGGGGTGGCGGGGCCGTCGGGTAAGTCGGCGGTGCTGTTCTCCGGCCAGGGCAGCCAGCGTCCCGGGATGGGTTGTGAGTTGTATGCGACGTATCCGGTGTTCGCGGATGCCTTCGACGCGGTGTGCGCTCGGTTTGATGGTGTGCTGGGGCGGTCGCTGCGGGAGGTGGTGTTCGCCGAGGCGGACACCGAGGGCGCGGAGCTGTTGAACCAGACGGCGTTTACGCAGTGCGGGTTGTTCGCGCTGGAGGTGGCGCTGTTCCGGCTGGTGGAGTCCTGGGGGGTGCGTCCGGACTTCGTGGGCGGGCATTCGATCGGTGAGTTGGCCGCGGCGCATGTGGCGGGTGTGTTGTCGCTGGATGACGCGTGTGTGCTGGTGGGGGCGCGTGGTCGGTTGATGCAGGCGTTGCCGGTAGGTGGCGCGATGGTGGCGGTGCAGGCTGCTGAGGCTGATGTTCTGCCGTTGCTGGTGGGGCGTGAGGCCGAGGTGGGTATCGCGGCTGTCAACGGTCCGGTGTCGGTGGTGCTGTCCGGCGCTGAAGATGCGGTCCTTGAGGTCGCTGCGAAGCTTGCGGCTTCCGGTGTGAAGACCAAGCGGTTGCGGGTCTCGCATGCGTTCCATTCGCCGTTGATGGAGCCGATGTTGGCGGAGTTCGCGGCGGTGGCCGAGGGGCTGTCGTATGTGGCGCCGTCGATCCCGGTGGTCTCGAATGTCACTGGCGAGATCGCTTCCGCTGAGGAGCTGTGTTCGCCCGGGTACTGGGTGCGGCATGTGCGGGAGGCTGTGAGGTTCGCGGCGGGCGTCGAGGCGTTGGCGGGTGCCGGGGCTTCGGTGTTCTTGGAGTTGGGTCCGGATGGGGTGCTGTCCGCGATGGGCCAGGACTCCTTGCCGGAGGCGGTTTTCGCGCCCGCGCTGCGCGCCGACCGCAACGAGGCCCAAGCACTGTCCGAGG
The DNA here is from genome assembly GCF_004684805.1 of Streptomyces palmae. Taxonomy (GTDB): domain Bacteria; phylum Actinomycetota; class Actinomycetes; order Streptomycetales; family Streptomycetaceae; genus Streptomyces; species Streptomyces palmae. Next base: position 10,212 of record NZ_SRID01000225.1, on the reverse strand, counting down.
CGCTTGCCCAGGTCTTTGTGCGGGGTGCCGTAGTGGACTGGGTTGAGGTGCTGTGTGCTGCTGGGGTGCGGGGGCGTCGGGTGGAGTTGCCGACGTATGCGTTCCAGCGGGAGCGGTTCTGGTTGGAGTCTGGGGTTGGTGTGGGTGATGTGGTGGGTGCGGGTTTGGGGGCGGTGGGGCATCCGTTGTTGGGTGCGGCGGTGGCGTTGCCGGATTCGGATGGGTGGTTGTTGACGGGGCGGTTGTCGTTGGGTTCGCATGCGTGGTTGGCGGATCACGTGGTGATGGGTGCGGTGGTGTTGCCGGGGACGGCGTTCGTGGAGTTGGCGTTGTCCGCGGGGGAGCGGGTTGGTTGCGGCCGTTTGGTGGAGTTGGTGCTGGAGGCGCCGTTGGTGCTGCCCGAGCGCGGGGGCGTCCAGCTCCGGGTCGTGCTGAGCGGTCCGGGCGAGGACGGCGGCCGATCGGTGCAGGTGTACTCGCGGGTCGAGGGCACCGAGGACACCGAGCAGCCGTGGACCCGGCACGCCACCGGCACCCTCGCCGCCCTTGAGGACAGCGAGGACGTCGCGCCCGGGCTGGAGGTCTGGCCGCCGGCCGGGGCCGAGCCGGTCGAGATCGGTGATCTGTACGAGCGCTTCGAGGCGGGCGGGCTCGGGTACGGGCCGGTCTTCCAGGGCGTGCGGGCGGTATGGCGACGTGGCGAGGAGGTGTTCGCCGAGGTCGCGTTGCCGGACTCGGAGCAGGGCGATGCGGCGCGCTTCGGGGCGCACCCCGCGCTGCTGGACGCGGCCCTGCACGCGGCGGGCCTGCGGCGAGGTTCCTCCACGGGCCAGGAGCCGGGTGCCGAGGAGGCGGCCGTGCGGCTGCCGTTCGCCTGGAACGGGGTGTCGCTGCATGCCGCGGGCGCGTCCCGGGTCCGGGTGCGGCTGGCCGCCGTGGCCGAGCGGGCCGATGGCGACAGGGCGGCCGACGGGTCCGAGAGCGTCTCGGTGCTCGTGGCGGACGAGGCCGGTCGGCCGGTCGTCACGGTGCGGGAGCTGGTGGCGCGGCCGGTGTCGCGTGAGCAGATCGATGGTGCGCGGGGCGGGCTCGGCGAGTCCCTGTTCCGGGTGGCCTGGCAGCCCGTACCGGCCGTCGCCCCCGCGTTGGGCGGCCGATGGGCCGTACTGGGCGCGTGGGACGAGGAGTCGCTGGGCGCGCTGCGGTCCGCCGGAGTGCGCGAGGTGGCCTCGGTACCGGACCTGGCGGCGCTGAGCCGGATGGCCGGGGAGGGCTCGGAGCAGCCCGTTCCGGAGCTGGTGTGCGCCTCCGTCAACGGGTCGGCGGACTCGGCCGCGCCCCTGGACGCCGATGCGCTGCGTGCGGTGGCGCACCGGGCCCTGGGGCTCGTACAGGATTGGCTGGCGGACGAGGGGTTCTCGGGTTCCCGGCTGGTGCTGCTGACCCGGGGAGCGGTGGCGGCCCGGGACGGGGAGCCGGTACCGGACCCGGTGGCCGCGGCGGCCTGGGGGCTGGTGCGCTCGGCGCAGTCCGAGCACCCCGACCGCCTGGTACTGGTCGACCTGGACGAGCGGCGGGAGTCCCTGGCCGGGTTGCCCGCCGGGCTCGCCACCGGAGAGCCGCAACTCGCCCTGCGTGCGGGCACCGCCCTCGCCCCCCGCCTGCACCGGGCCCGGGCCGGCCGGCCGGAAGGCGGGGCGACCTGGGGCGTGGATGCTTCCGGGACCGTGCTGGTCACGGGGGCGGCGGGTGCGCTGGGTGGCTTGGTTGCCCGGCATCTGGTGGTCGAGCACGGTGTGCGGCGGTTGCTGCTGCTGAGTCGTCGGGGTGCGGACGCCCCCGGTGCGGCGGGGCTCTCCGAGGACTTGGCCGGTCTGGGTGCCGAGGTGGAGTGGGCCGCCTGTGATGCCGCCGATCGGGAGGCCCTGGCCGCGGTGCTGGCCCGGATCCCGGCCGAGCGTCCGCTGACGGGCGTGGTGCACGCCGCCGGAGTACTGGACGACGGGGTGATCGAGTCGCTGACCCCCGACCGGCTGGACACCGTGCTCGGCCCCAAGGCCCTGGCCGCGATCCACCTGCACGAGCTCACCGCCGGGCTGGACCTGTCGGCGTTCGTGCTGTTCTCCTCGGTATCGGGCACCTTCGGCGGCGCCGGGCAGGGCAACTACGCGGCCGCCAACGCCTTCCTGGACGCCCTGGCCGCCCATCGGCACGCCCAGGGTCTGCCGGCGCGCTCCCTCGCCTGGGGCCTGTGGGACCAGGCGGGCGGCATGACCGGCGGACTGGACGACGCGGACGTACGCCGTATGGGCCGGGCCGGCATCGCCGGACTCACCGCCGAACAGGGGCTGGCGCTCTTCGACGCCGGGTGCGCCGGCGCCGAACCGGTGGCCGTACCCGTACGGCTCGAACTGTCGTCGATCCGCTCGGCCGCCCGGGACACCGGCCGCCCGGTGCCGCACCTCCTCCGCGACCTGGTCCGGGTCGCCGCCCGCCGTACCGCGGCCGGGCCGGGCCAGGACAGCGGCGGGCTGCGCGCCCGACTGGCCCAGGTCACCGGCGCGGACCGGGACCGACTGGTACTGGACACCGTGCGCGGGCATGTGGCGGCCGTACTGGGCCACGCGGACGCCGCCGCGATCGAACCCGAACGGGCCTTCAAGGACTTCGGCTTCGACTCGCTGACCGCCGTGGAACTCCGCAACCGCGTCAACGCGGCCACCGGGCTCCAGCTCACCGCCACCCTGGTCTTCGACTACCCCACCCCCGCGGCACTCGCCCAGCACCTCCAGGTGGCGCTGCTCCCCGCCGACCCCCAGGGCTCCGTGCCCGTCGGTGTGGAGCTCGACCGCCTGGAGGCCGGACTGGCGGCCATGGACTGGGCGGAGATCGGCCGCAGCGGAGTGGTGTCCAGGCTGCGCGAACTGCTGGCCAAGTACGGCGACGCGCAGTTCGGCGACGGAACGTACGGCGAGGAACGGAACGGCGCGGACGGCGCCGGCACGCTCGCCGAAAAACTCGAATCGGCGACCGATGACGAGCTCTTCAGCATGTTCGACGAGGACTTCGGTACCTCCTGAGCCGGCCGTCGAACGGGCCGTCACACGAATGCCGACAGTAATTTCATGGGGGAAGGCGCGATGAGTAACGAAGACAAGCTCCGGGATTACCTCAAGCGGGCGATGGCGGACCTGCACCAGACCCGCGAGCGCCTCCAGGAGGTGGAGGCGCTCGACCGGGAGCCGATCGCCATCGTGTCGATGAGCTGCCGGTACCCGGGCGGCGTGCGCACCCCCGACGAGCTGTGGCGGCTGGTGGCCGCGGGCCAGGACGCCGTGACGGAGTTCCCCGAGGACCGCGGCTGGGACGTGGAAGGGCTCTACGACCCCGACCCCGGCACCCCGGGCAAGACCTACGCCAAGGAAGGCGGATTCCTGCACGGCGCCGGGGAGTTCGACCCGGCCTTCTTCGGTATCTCACCGCGCGAGGCGCTGGCCACCGACCCGCAGCAGCGACTGCTGCTGGAAGCCTCCTGGGAGGCGTTCGAGCGGGCCGGCATCGACCCGGCCGAGGTGCGCGGCACCAGGACCGGTGTCTTCGCCGGTGTGATGTACCACGACTACGGCTCCGGCCTCACCTCGGTACCCGCCGGAGTCGAGGGGTACCTCGGCAACGGCACCGCGGGCAGCGTCGCCTCCGGCCGGGTCTCCTACACCTTCGGCCTGGAGGGCCCGGCCGTCACCATCGACACGGCCTGCTCCTCCTCACTGGTCGCCATGCACTGGGCGGCCCAGGCGCTGCGCCGCGGCGAGTGCACCCTGGCCCTGGCCGGCGGGGTCACCGTGATGTCCACCCCCGGCACCTTCGTGGAGTTCAGCCGCCAGCGCGGGCTCTCCCCGGACGGCCGCTGCAAGCCGTTCGCGGCGGCGGCCGACGGCACCGGCTGGGGCGAGGGCGTCGGCATGCTGCTGCTGGAACGCCTCTCCGACGCCCGCCGCAACGGCCACCCGGTCCTCGCCGTGATCCGCGGTTCCGCCATCAACCAGGACGGCGCCAGCAACGGTCTCACCGCCCCCAACGGCCCGTCCCAGCAGCGGGTCATACGCCAGGCCCTGGCCAGCGCCCGACTCTCCGCCAAGCAGGTGGACGTCGTCGAGGCGCACGGTACGGGGACCACCCTCGGCGACCCGATCGAGGCGCAGGCGCTGCTGGCCACCTACGGCCAGGACCGTCCCGAGGACCAGCCGCTGTGGCTGGGGTCGATCAAGTCGAACATCGGGCACACCCAGGCCGCCGCCGGTGTGGCCGGCGTGATCAAGATGGTGCTGGCCATGCGGAACGGGCTGCTGCCCGCCTCCCTCCATGTGGATCAGCCCACCCCGCACGTCGACTGGACCAGCGGAGGCGTGCGCCTCCTCACCGAGGCCCGTGACTGGCCGGAGAGCGGGGAACCCCGCCGGGCGGGTATCTCCTCCTTCGGCATCAGCGGCACCAACGCGCACATCATCCTGGAGCAGGCTCCGGCGGCGGAAGCCGTGGAGAGTGGCGCCGGTGAGTCGGTGCTGCCGATGGTGCCGTGGCTGGTGTCGGGCAAGTCGGCCGAGGCGCTGCGGGCGCAGGCGGAGCGGCTGCTGTCCTTCGTGGGGGAGCGTTCGGAGGTGTCGGCCGCCGACATCGGGCATTCCCTGGTGGCGACCCGGGCCGTCTTCGAGCACCGTGCGGTGGTGCTGGGCGCGGACCGTGCCGGGTTGCTGGACGGTTTGGGTGCGCTGGCAGAGGGTCGGGATGCCTCGGGTGTGGTGCGCGGCGTTGCCGGCTCCGGTGACCGGGCGGTCTTCGTCTTCCCCGGTCAGGGTTCGCAGTGGCTGGGGATGGGTGCCGCGCTGCTGGACTCCTCGCCGGTGTTCGCCGAGCGGGTGGCGGAGTGCGCGGCGGCCTTGAGTGCCTTCGTGGACTGGTCGTTGGTGGATGTGCTGCGGGGCGTGGAGGGTGCCGCCTCGTTGGAGCGGGTGGATGTGGTGCAGCCCGCGCTGTGGGCGGTGATGGTCTCGCTGGCGGAGGTCTGGCGCTCGTACGGGGTCGAACCCGCGGCGGTCATCGGGCACTCGCAGGGCGAGATCGCGGCGGCGGCGGTCGCCGGGGCGCTCTCCCTGGAGGACGCGGCGCAGGTCGTCGCGCTGCGGTCGAAGGCGCTGTTGGCCCTGTCGGGCCTGGGCGGCATGGTGTCCGTGTCCCTGCCGCACGAGGCCGTATCCGAGCGGTTGGAGCGGTGGGGTGCGCGGCTGTCGGTGGCCGCGGTCAATGGCGCGTCCTCCGTGGTGGTCTCGGGTGATGTCGAGGCCCTGGAGGAGCTGTTGGCGGAGTGCGAGCGGGAGGAGATCCGAGCCCGCCGCATCCCCGTCGACTACGCCTCCCACTCCGCTCATGTGGAGAAGATCGAGGACGAGTTGCGAGAGGTGCTGGCCGGGATCACCCCCCGTACCTCCACTGTCCCCTTCTACTCCACGGTGACCGCCGAGCCGATCGACACGGCCGTCCTGGACGCCGACTACTGGTACCGCAACCTGCGCCAGACCGTCCGCTTCGACGAGACCGTACGGGCACTGCTGGCCACCGGACACCCCCTGTTCATCGAGGCCAGCGCCCACCCCGTCCTGACCGTGGGCATCGAGCAGACCGCCGACGACCTGGACACCCCGGCCACCGCCATCGGCTCGCTGCGCCGTGAGGAGGGCGGCCTGGACCGCTTCCTCACCTCGTTGGCCGAGGCGTACACCGCCGGTGCCCCCGTGGACTGGCGGAAGGTCTTCGAAGGCACCGGCGCTCAGGCGGTCGAGCTGCCCACCTACGCCTTCCAGCGGCAGCGCTACTGGCTGGAGTCGGACGGCAGCGGCGCGGGTGCCGGCAACGCGGCGAGCCTGGGGCTGGGCCGCGCCGACCACCCTCTGCTGGGCGCGGTGGTCGCGCTGGCGGACGCCGAAGGCTACCTGTTCACCGGGCGGTTGTCGCTCCGTACCCACCCCTGGCTGGCGGACCACGCGGTCGCGGACATGGTCCTGCTGCCCGGCACCGCCTTCGTGGAACTCGCGCTGCGGGCCGGGGACTCGGTCGGCTGCGACCGCCTTGAGGAGCTGACCCTGGAGACGCCGCTGGTGCTTCCGGAGCGCGGCGGCGTGCAGGTGCAGTTGGCGGTCGGCGGCCCCGATGAGGCGGGCCGGCGGACCCTGACCGTGTACTCCCGCCCGGAGGACGCGGCGGACGGCACGGAAGAGGCGGATCGGCCCTGGACCCGGCACGCCAAGGGACTGCTCGGGTGCGGCGCGCCCCTGGCCGAGGCCGGCCGGGAGCTGGCCGCATGGCCGCCGGCCGGTGCCGAGGCCGTGGAGACCGCCGGAGTCTATGAGCGGTTGGCGGGCGCCGGCCTGGAGTACGGGCCGGCGTTCCAGGGCCTGCGGGCGGTCTGGCGGCGCGGCGAGGAGGTGTTCGCCGAGGTCGCGCTCCCCGAGGAGGAGCGGTCGCAGGCGGCCCGGTTCGGGCTGCACCCCGCGCTGCTGGACAGCGCCCTGCACGCGATGGCACCCGCCGGGGAACATCGGGACGCGAGCGACGGCGGTGAGCGGCGGCCGAGCCTGCCGTTCGTCTGGAGCGGGGTGAGCCTCCACGCCACCGGGGCCACCACACTGCGGGTGCGGCTCGCCCCCGCCGGCGCCGGCGCGGTGTCGCTGCTGGTGGGCGACGCGAGCGGGGCGACCGTCGCCTCGGTTGACTCGCTGGTGACCCGCCCGGTCTCGGCCGAGCAACTGGGCGCCGCCCGTGGCGCCTTCCACGAGTCGCTGTACCGGCTCACCTGGAACGCCGTCCAGGCCGTGGAGCCGGAGACCGGAGTGGGCCCCCGGGTCCTGCTGGGCGAGGCCCCCGGCTGGAACGACCTGGCGGAAGCGGCTGACGGCGGCAGCTACCCCGACCTCGCCGCACTGGCCGGAGCGATCGGCTCGGGTGCCCCGGTGCCGAGTGTGGTGCTGGCACCGCTGGCCACCGCGGGAGCCGGCGAGCCGGCGGAAGCGGTCGTACCGGAGCCGGTTCCGGCGCACCGGGCGCTGGCCTACCAGGCGCTGCGGCTGGTCCAGGGCTGGCTGGCGGAGGACGCCTTCGCCCCCGGCACCACCGCGGAGGGAGGCACCGGGGCGCCGCGGCTGGCGCTGGTGACCCGCGCCGCCGTGGCCGCCGAGGACGGCGACCTGCTGGCCGACCCGGCCGCCGCGGCAGTCTGGGGCCTGGTGCGTTCCGCCCAGGCCGAGCACCCGGACCGCTTCGTCCTGATCGACCTGCCCGGCCCGGCCACCGCCGCCGACGCCACGCCTGCCGAACCCGCCGAAACGGCCGCCGGGATACGGGCCGCCCTGGCTTCCGGCGAACCCCAGCTGGCCGTACGCGGGGAAGCCCTGCTGGCACCGCGACTGGCCCGTACCGCCGTCGCCGAGGAGGGCGAGGGCTACGCCTGGGACCCTGACGGCACCGTGCTGATCACCGGCGCGAGCGGGGTGCTGGGCGGTCTGGTGGCCCGGCATCTGGCCGCCCGGCACGGGGTACGGCACCTGGTGCTGGCGAGCCGGCGGGGCGAGCGGGCCCCCGGCGCCGCCGAGCTGGAGACGGAACTCACCGCACTCGGCGCCACCGTGACCACGGCCGCCTGCGACACCGCGGACCGGGAGGCACTGGCCGCCCTGCTGGCCCGGATCCCGGCCGAGCGTCCGCTGACCGGTGTGGTGCACGCCGCCGGGGTGCTGGACGACGGGGTGGTCGAGTCCCTGACCCCCGAGCGGCTGGACGCGGTGCTGCGGCCCAAGGCCGACGCCGCACTCCACCTCCATGAACTCACCGCCGGGCTCGACCTCTCGGCCTTCGTCCTGTTCTCCTCGGCCGCCGGCACCTTCGGTGGCGCGGGCCAGGGCAACTACGCGGCGGCCAACGCCTTCCTGGACGCCCTGGCGGCCCACCGCCGGGCCCAGGGCCTGCCCGCCACCTCGCTGGGCTGGGGCTTCTGGGCCGAGCGCAGCGGCATGACCGGCCACCTGGACGAGGAGGACGTACGGAGGATGCGCCAGGGCGGGATCACCGCCCTCACCTCCGACCAGGGCCTGGCCCTGTTCGACGCCGCGGGCACGGTGGCCGAGCCCGCCCTGCTGCCGATCCGCCTGGACATCCCCGCCCTGCGGGCCCGCGCCGTCACCGGCGGCGTACCGTCGCTGCTGCGCGGCCTGGTCCGGGTCCCCGCACGGCGCGCCGCGGACTCCACCGCCGAGACCGCCACCGGCTCCCCGCTGGCCCGGCAGCTCGCCGAACTGCCCGAGGACGGCCGACTCGCGCTGCTGCTCGACCTGGTACGTACCCAGGTGGCCGCGGTACTCGGGCACGCCGGCAGCGCGTCCGTCGAACCCACCCACGCCTTCAAGGAGCTGGGCTTCGACTCGCTGACCGCCGTGGAGCTGCGCAATCGGCTGAACACCGCCACCGGTCTGCGACTGCCCGCCACCCTGGTCTTCGACTACCCCACGCCCACCGCCCTGGCCCAGTACCTGCGCGAGGAACTGGCCGGCAGCCGGTCCACCCCCGCGGCGGCCACGGCTGTCGCGGTCACGGCGGAGGACCCGATCGCCATCGTGGCGATGAGCTGCCGCTACCCCGGCGGCGTACGGACCCCCGAGGACCTGTGGCAGCTGCTCAGCGAGGGCGGCGACGCCATCTCGGCGTTCCCCACCGACCGCGGCTGGGCCGAGGACCTGTACGACCCCACCCCCGGAATCCCCGGCAAGAGCTATGCCGACCAGGGCGGATTCCTCTATGACGCGGGCGAGTTCGACCCGGCGTTCTTCGGTGTCTCGCCACGTGAGGCGGTCGCCATGGATCCCCAGCAGCGGCTGCTGCTGGAGACCTCCTGGGAGGCGTTCGAGCGGGCCGGGATCGACCCGGCCACCCTGCGCGGCAGCCAGACCGGCGTCTTCGCCGGTGTGATGTACCACGACTACGGCCTCCAGCAAGGTCCGGACGGTGGCCCCGGGAACGCCAGCGCCGGCAGCATCGTGTCCGGCCGGGTCTCCTACACCTTCGGTCTTGAGGGCCCGGCGGTCACCGTGGACACCGCCTGTTCGTCGTCGTTGGTGGCCCTGCACCTGGCAGCCCAGGCGCTGCGGCAGGGCGAGTGCTCGCTGGCCCTGGCCGGCGGCGTCTCCGTGATGTCGGCGCCCGGCCTGTTCGTGGAGTTCAGCCGCCAGCGCGGGCTCTCCCCGGACGGCCGCTGCCGGGCGTTCGCGGAGGCGGCGGACGGTACGGGCTTCTCCGAGGGCGCGGGCGTCCTGCTGCTGGAGCGGCTGGACGACGCTCAGCGCAACGGACACCCGGTCCTGGCGGTGGTGCGCGGCTCCGCCGTCAACCAGGACGGCGCCAGCAACGGTCTGACCGCGCCGAACGGTCCCTCGCAGCAGCGGGTGATCCGGCAGGCGCTGGCCGCTGCCGGGGTGTCGGCGGCCGAGGTGGACGCGGTGGAGGCGCACGGTACGGGGACCACCCTGGGTGACCCGATCGAGGCCCAGGCGCTGCTGGCCACGTACGGCCAGGAGCGGGATGCCGAGCAGCCCCTGCTGCTGGGCTCGATCAAGTCGAACATCGGGCATACGCAGGCCGCCGCCGGTGTGGCGGGCGTCATCAAGATGGTGCTGGCCATGCGGCACGGGCTGCTGCCGCGGACCCTGCACGTCGATGAACCCAGCAGCCATGTGGACTGGTCGGCCGGTGCCGTCGCCCTGCTGACGGAGGCCACGGCCTGGCCCGAGGTGGAGCGTCCGCGTCGGGCGGGTGTCTCCTCCTTCGGCATCAGCGGCACCAACGCCCATGTGGTGTTGGAGCAGGCGCCTGCCGAGCCGGTGGTGGCGGGCGAGCCGGTCGCGGAGGTCCCTGGGAGCGGGGCGGTGCTGCCGTGGGTGGTGTCGGCTCGTTCGGAGGCGGGTCTGCGGGGGCAGGCGGCGCGTCTGCTGGAGCGTGTCGAGGCCGATGCCGAGGTGTCGGTAGGCGATGTGGCGTATTCGCTGGTGAGTACGCGTTCGCGGTTCGAGCATCGTGCGGTGGTGCTGGCGGCGGATGTGGCGGGTTTCGCGGCGGGTCTGGCCGGCCTGGCCTCCGGTGAGCCTGGTGTGGGGGTGGTCCAGGGGGTGGCGG
>NZ_SRID01000224.1 GCF_004684805.1 Streptomyces palmae | reverse complement strand
GGTCGACGCCGGCGCGCAGGCCGCGGCGAGCGCGCCCGCCAGCAGCGGGCCGAGCAGCCTGGCGGAGCGGGACAGCCGGGGGGAGTTCCTCATCGTTCTCCGTGGGGGTCGCCGGGGGCGGTCGGAGTGACGAGGAAGACGATAAAAACGCGGATATGTCAGATCAACGAATCAGACGATGTGTTCGGGAGAAGAACTGGATTGGCGCAGTGCCCCAGTGAGTTCGGGGGGCCCGAACGCCGGACGCCCGGCCACCGGTGGGGTGGGCCGGGCGTCCGGGGCCGGGCCGAGGGTCGCGCCCCCGGGGAGTCGCGGGCCCGGGGCGGAGAGGCGGTCAGGACTCCCTGGCGGCGGCGATCTGCCGGGACATGATGGTCGTCAGCTCGTACGCGGTGTGCGAGGCGGCGACCGAGGTCATCTCCGCGTGGTCGTAGGCCGGGGCGACCTCGACCAGGTCGGCGGAGACCAGGTGGCAGTCGGCCAGCCCGCGCAGGATCTCCAGCAGTTCGCGGGAGGTGAGGCCGCCGGCCTCGGGCGTACCGGTGCCGGGCGCGTGCGCCGGGTCCAGCACGTCGATGTCGATGGAGATGTACAGCGGGCGGTCGCCGATCCGCTGGCGCAGCTGGTCGGCCACCTCGTCCACGCCGCGCCGCATCACATCGGCGGAGGTGACGATGCCGAAGCCCATCTTGGCGTCGTCGTCCAGGTCCTGCTTGCCGTACAGCGGGCCGCGGGTGCCCACGTGGGAGAGCGCCGAGGTGTCCAGGATGCCCTCCTCGAACGCGCGGCGGAACGGCGTGCCATGGGTGTACTCGGCGCCGAAGTAGGTGTCCCAGGTGTCCAGGTGCGCGTCGAAGTGGAGCAGCGCGACCGGGCCGTGCTTGCGGGCGACGGAGCGCAGGACGGGCAGCGCGATGGTGTGGTCGCCGCCCAGGGTCATCAGCCGGGCCCCGGTGCTCAGCAGCTCCCCGGTGGCCTCCTCGATGGTCTCCACGGCCTCGTTGATGTCGAACGGGTTGACCGCGATGTCACCCGCGTCGGCCACCTGGGCGAGCGCGAAGGGGGAGGCGTCCTGGGCCGGGTTGTACGGGCGCAGCAGCCGGGAGGCCTCGCGGATCGCGTTGCCGCCGAAGCGGGCGCCGGGGCGGTAGGAGACCCCGGTGTCGAACGGCACACCGACCACGGCGACATCCGCGGCACCGCCCACCTGGTCGATCCGCGGCAGCCGGGCGAAGGTCGCGGGGCCGGCGTAACGCGGGATGCGGGAGGAGTCGACGGGACCGACCGGCTGGCCGGGCGACGGGCGGGAGGTGCTCATGCGGCTGCTGCCTCTCGGCGATACGGGATCAGGGATCGGGATGGTGCCGGATCAGAGGTTAGGCAGAACGACGGATTCCGCACATGTACGTTCCCGAGAGCCCGGCCCGGCTATTTGGCCACCACGTCCATTTCCCGGCCGCAGGGGCGACAATGGGCGCATGCCGATACCCAGCCCTGCCCCGACCCGAGCCGAACTGATCGATCACCTGGTCCGCACCCGCATCGCGGGCGATGTCGCCACCCCGCGCGACAACAACTTGGGCCACTACCGCATGCTCGCCAACGGTGATCGGCACTACTGGCTGGGGCTGGAGCTGGGCGACCGCTGGGCCGACGAGCAGGACGTACTGGCCGTGATGGCCGAGCGCTGCGGTGTGGTGGACGATCCCGAGCACCGGGTGGGCCAGGACATCATCGACCCGGAGCTGACCGTCGGGGCGCTGGAGCGGATGGCGGCGGTGCTGCGCAAGGCGGCCGAGGGCCGGCAGCGGGTGCTGTTCGCCACCGGTCACCCGGGCGGCCTGCTGGACGTGCACCGAGCCACCGCCCAGGCGCTGCGCGCCGCGGGCTGCGAGATCATGGAGATCCCCGGCGGGCTGACCGCGGACGAGGGCTATGTCTTCCAGTTCGCCGATGTGGCGGTGCTGGAGCGCGGCGCCACGCTGTGGCACACCCACTCCCCCGCCCCGATGGCGGCCATCCTGGACGCCCTGGAGCGGCAGGGCCGCCCGCTGCCCGACCTGGTGGTCGCCGACCACGGCTGGGCCGGCTGCGCCGGGCAGCGCGGCATCGACACGGTGGGGTACGCGGACTGCAACGACCCGGCGCTCTTCCTGGGCGAGGCGGAGGGCACCCTGGCGGTGGTGGTGCCGCTGGACGACCATGTCGTCAACCCGCGGTTCTACGACCCGATGACCGCCTACCTGCTGGAGGCGGCGGGCCTGGGGTCCCCCTCCCGGATCCTGTGCACCGACTGAGCCCGTCCCCCGGCCTCGCGGAGCCGCACCCGGGCCGGGTGCGGCTCCGGTCCGTCAGGGCTTCCGGGACGTCGCGCGCGGGGCGCGGATCAGGCCCTCCTGGATCACCGAGGCCGCCAGCCGGCCGTCCTGGGTGAAGATCCGCCCCCTGGCCAGGCCCCGGCCGCCCGAGGAGGAGGGGCTGGCCTGGTCGTACAGCAGCCACTCGTCCGCGCGGAACGGGCGGTGGAACCACATGGCGTGGTCCAGGCTGGCGCCCACCACGTCGCCCACCGCCCAGCCGCCCCGGCCGTGCGCCAGCAGCACCGAGTCCAGCAGCGTCATGTCGGAGACGTAGGTGGCCAGGCAGATGTGCAGCAGCGGGGTGTCCACGGCGCCGTCCAGCTTGCCGTTCATCCGGAACCACACCTGCGAGCTGGGCTCACGCGGCTCCCCGATGCTGCCGAACGGCGGGGCGTCCACATAGCGCAGGTCGATCGCGGACCGGGCCTTGAGTATGCGCCGGACCACCTTCTCGTGGGCGAAGAGGTGGGCGTACCGGGGCAGCAGCTCGTCCGCGGTGGGCAGGCTCAGCGGGTCGGGAGCCGGCGGCATCGGCTCCTGGTGCTCCATCCCCTCCTCGTGCGCCTGGAAGGAGGCGGAGAGGTGGAAGATCGGCTGCCCGTGCTGGACCGCCACCACCCGGCGGGTGGTGAAGGAGAAGCCGTCCCGGATGCGGTCCACCGTGTAGACGATGGGCGCGCCGGGGTCGCCCGGGCGGAGGAAGTAGGAGTGGAGGGAGTGCGCCTGCCGGTCCTCCGGCACGGTGCGGCCCGCGGCGACCAGGGCCTGGGCCGCGACCTGGCCGCCGAAGACGCGCTCCACCAGGGAGGGGCGGCTGGCGCCGCGGAAGATGTCCCGGTCGATCCGCTCCAGGTCGAGCAGGTCGAGCAGGTCCTGAAGGCTTTCGTTCATGGCTCAGACAGCTTCGCAGAGGTGCGCCCCCGAGGGGGCGCACACGGGTGAGGGTCCGGTCACAGCCCCATGGACTTGGCGATGATGGAGCGCATGACCTCGCTGGTGCCGCCGTAGATCCGGCTGACCCGGGTGTCCGCGTACAGCCGGGCGATCGGGTACTCCATCATGTAGCCGTAGCCGCCGTGCAGCTGGAGGCACTTGTCGATCACCACGGCGGCGCGCTCGGTGGTGAACAGCTTGGCCGAGGCGGCGTCGGCGGCGGTCAGCTCGCCGGCGTCGTGGGCCTCCAGGGCCCGGTCCACCACCGCCTGCATGGCGTCCACCTCGGACTTGCAGTCGGCCAGGACGAACTTGGTGTTCTGGAAGGAGGCCACGGACTTGCCGAAGACGGTGCGGTCCCGGACGTAGGCGGTGGCGAACTCCACCGCCGCGGCGGCCTGGGCGTACGCGCCGACCGCGATGCCCAGCCGCTCCTGCGGCAGGTTCTGCCCCAGGTAGCCGAATGCCTTGCCCTCCTCGCCCAGCAGGTCCTCCACCGGCACCTTGACGTCGGTGAACGACAGCTCGGCGGTGTCCGAGGTCTTCAGGCCCAGCTTCTCCAGCTTGCGGCCGACCGCGTAGCCCTCGCTGCGGGTGTCCACCACCAGGATGGAGATCCCGGACCGGCGGTCCTCGGGGCTGGGGGCCGCGGTGCGGGCGCAGACCAGGACGCGGTCGGCGAGCACGCCGCCGGTGATGAAGGTCTTGGCCCCGTTGAGGACGTAGTGGGTGCCGTCCTCGGAGAGCTTGGCGGTGGTCTTCATGCCGGCCAGGTCGGAGCCGGTGCCGGGCTCGGTCATGGCGATGGCGGTCATCATCTCGCCGCTCACGAAGGGCGGCAGCCAGCGCTGCTTCTGCTCCTCGGTGGCGTACTTGAGCAGATACGGCAGGCAGAGCATGGTGTGCACGTTGCTGCCGCCGAAGCTGACCCCGGCCCGGGCGGTCTCCTCGGTGATCACTGCGGTGAACTTGAAGCTGCTCTCGCCCGCGCCGCCGTACTCCTCGGGCACCTCGATACCGAAGACACCCAGCTCACCGAGCTTGCGGTAGAAGTCGCGCGGGGCGTGCCCGGCCTCCTGCCACTCCTCGTAGTACGGCACGACCTCGGCGGCGATGAAGTCGCGGATGGTCGCCCGGAACGCCTCGTGATCCTCGTTGAAAACCGTTCGACGCATGGCGACTCCTCCACGGGGGCGCGGCCCAAACGCTCCTCTGCCTAAGCGCTTGCTCAGTTTGACCGTGCGGGCAAGTTACCCGCCAGTCAGTCAGCCTGTCCAGAGCCGTCGCCCGCCACGGGCGCTCCGGAGACCGCCCCGAAGGCCCCCACCGCCAGCCGGTGCAGCAGCTCGGCGGTGGCGTCCCGCCCGGGCAGCGCGCCCGGGCGGCCCAGGTGCGGGGTGGAGTTGAGCAGCCCGAACACCGCGTGCACGGCGGCCCGGGCAGGCCGCTCGGCCAGCCCCGGATACACCTCGCGCACCACCTCCACCCACAGCTCGACGTACTGCCGCTGCAGCTGGCGCACCAGCTTGCGGTCGCTGTCCCGGAGCCGGTCCAGCTCCCGGTCGTGCAGGGTGATCAGCGGACGGTCGTCCAGGGCGAAGTCGATGTGCCCCTCGATCAGCGAGTCCAGCAGCGAGGCGGGCCCCAGCCCGGCCGCGGCGGCGTCGGCCACCCGGCGCTTGCCGCCGGCCAGCAGCCGCCCGCTGATGCCCACCAGCAGCTCGGCGAGCATCGCGTCCTTGCCGGCGAAGTGGCGGTACAGCCCGGGGCCGCTGATGCCGACCGCGGCGCCTATCTCGTCGACTCCGACCCCGTGGAAACCGCGCTCCGCGAAGAGCCGCGCGGCTTCCCGGAGGATCTGTTCACGGCGGGTCTCGGCGGGCGCGTGGGTGCTCATGAAATTGATTCTAGACAGCGGCGTTAGTGGTCGTTAACCTGAAGGAAGAGGTTAACGCTCATTAACAGCTCGGCCGAGGCGACCGGATCGCACGGGCCGTGTGGCATCTGGCAAGGGGGCTCGAAGCCATGGAGCAGGCACCGGTGCTGGGGAGCGGCGCCGACCCGGCGTCCGACGCCTGGCGCACCAACGAGGCGGCGCACCGCGAGCTGGTGGCGCGGCTGCGCGAGAAGCTCGCGGTGGCGCGGCTGGGCGGCGGCGAGCGGGCCCGCGCGCGGCACACCGCGCGCGGCAAGCTGCTGCCGCGAGACCGCGTGGACACGCTGCTGGACCCGGGATCGCCCTTCCTGGAGCTGGCGCCGCTGGCGGCGGACGGGATGTACGGCGACCAGGCCCCGGCGGCCGGGGTGATCGCCGGCATCGGGCGGGTCGCGGGCCGCGAAGTGGTCGTGGTGGCCAACGACGCCACCGTCAAGGGCGGCACCTACTACCCGATGACGGTGAAGAAGCACCTGCGGGCCCAGGAGGTGGCCCTGGAGAACCGCCTGCCCTGCGTCTACCTCGTGGACTCCGGTGGGGCCTTCCTGCCGATGCAGGACGAGGTCTTCCCCGACCGGGAGCACTTCGGGCGGATCTTCTACAACCAGGCGCGGATGTCCGGCGCCGGGATTCCGCAGGTCGCCGCGGTGATGGGATCCTGCACCGCGGGCGGCGCCTATGTGCCGGCGATGAGCGACGAGGCCGTCATCGTGCGCGAGCAGGGCACCATCTTCCTGGGCGGGCCGCCGCTGGTTAAGGCCGCCACCGGCGAGGTGGTCAGCGCCGAGGAGCTGGGCGGCGGCGAGGTGCACTCCAAGGTCTCCGGGGTCACCGACCACCTGGCCGAGGACGACGCCCACGCGCTGCGGATCGTGCGCACCATCGTCTCCACCCTGCCCGCCTCCCCGGTGCAGCGCGCGGAGCTGCCCTGGCGGGTCACCCCGGTCGAGGAGCCCGCGGTGGACCCGGCCGGCCTGTACGGCGCGGTGCCGGTGGACTCCCGCACCCCGTACGACGTGCGGGAGGTGATCGCCCGGCTGGTGGACGGCTCGCGCTTCGCGGAGTTCAAGGCCGAGTTCGGCACCACCCTGGTCACCGGTTTCGCCCGGATCCACGGCCACCCGGTCGGCATCGTCGCCAACAACGGCATCCTGTTCTCCGAGTCCGCCCAGAAGGGCGCGCACTTCATCGAGCTGTGCGACCAGCGCGGCATCCCGCTGCTCTTCCTGCAGAACATCTCCGGCTTCATGGTGGGCCGCAGCTACGAGGCCGGCGGCATCGCCAAGCACGGCGCCAAGATGGTCACCGCGGTGGCCTGCACCCGGGTGCCCAAGCTGACCGTGGTGATAGGCGGCTCCTACGGCGCGGGCAACTACTCCATGTGCGGGCGCGCCTATTCACCCCGTTTCCTGTGGATGTGGCCCAACGCCAAGATCTCCGTGATGGGCGGCGAGCAGGCCGCCTCGGTGCTCGCCACGGTCAAGCGCGACCAGCTGGAGGCGCGCGGCGAGCAGTGGAGCACCGAGGACGAGGAGTCCTTCCGCGCCCCGATCCGCGAGCAGTACGAGACCCAGGGCAGCGCCTACTACGCCACCGCGCGGCTGTGGGACGACGGCGTGATCGACCCGCTGGAGACCCGCTCCGTGCTGGGTCTGGCGCTCACCGCCTGTGCCAACGCGCCGCTGCCGGACCGCGACCCCGCGGCCCCCGGCTACGGCGTCTTCCGGATGTGACGAGGGGATGCGGACGATGTTCACAGCGGATTCGGCGGCCACGCCGGGCGGGCTCGGCGCCGGCGGCGTGCTGGTGGCCAACCGGGGGGAGATCGCGGTCCGGGTGATCCGGACGCTGCGGCGGCTGGGCGTGCGGTCCGTCGCGGTGTTCAGCGACGCCGACGCGGACGCCCGGCACGTGCGGGAGGCGGACACCGCGGTCCGGATCGGACCGGCCTCGGCGGCCGAGAGCTATCTGTCGATAGAACGGCTGCTGGACGCCGCCCGGCGCAGCGGCGCCCGCGCGGTGCACCCCGGATACGGCTTCCTGGCGGAGAACGCCGCCTTCGCCCGCGCCTGCGCCGAGGCCGGGCTGGTCTTCATCGGCCCGCCGGCCGAGGCGATCGAGCTGATGGGCGACAAGATCCGGGCCAAGGAGACGGTCCGGGCGGCCGGGGTGCCGGTGGTGCCGGGCTCCTCCGGCAGCGGGCTGACCGACGAGCAGCTGGCCGAGGCCGCCCGCGAGATCGGCATGCCGGTGCTGCTCAAGCCCTCGGCGGGCGGCGGCGGCAAGGGCATGCGCCTGGTGCGCGACGAGGCCCTGCTCGCGGACGAGATCGCGGCGGCCCGGCGCGAGGCCCGGGGCTCCTTCGGCGACGACACCCTGCTGGTGGAGCGCTGGATCGACCGGCCCCGGCACATCGAGATCCAGGTGCTGGCGGACTCCCACGGGCAGGTGGTGCACCTCGGCGAGCGCGAGTGCTCCCTGCAGCGCCGCCACCAGAAGATCATCGAGGAGGCGCCCAGCCCGCTGCTGGACGAGGCCACCCGGGCGGCCATGGGCGAGGCCGCGGTGCAGGCGGCACGGTCCTGCGGCTACCTCGGCGCGGGCACCGTGGAGTTCATCGTCCCCGGCTCCGCCCCTTCCGCCTACTACTTCATGGAGATGAACACCCGTCTCCAGGTGGAGCACCCGGTGACCGAGTTGATCACCGGCCTGGACCTGGTGGAGTGGCAGCTGCGCACCGCCGCCGGCGAGCCGCTGCCCTTCGCCCAGCAGGACATCGCCTTCACCGGCCACGCGGTCGAGGCCCGGGTCTGCGCGGAGACCGCCCGCCCCGGCAAGGACCGGGTCGACTTCCTGCCCTCCGCGGGCACGGTGCGCGCCCTGAGCGAGCCGGACGGGGAAGGCGTGCGGACGGACTCCGGGCTGCTGGCGGGCACCGAGGTCGGCACCCTCTACGACCCGATGCTGGCCAAGGTGATCGCGCACGGCCCCGACCGGGCCACCGCCCTGCGCCGCCTCGGCGGCGCCCTGGGCCGCACCACCGTGCTGGGGCTGGACACCAACATCGGGTTCCTGCGCCGGCTGCTGGCGCACCCCGCGGTGGTCTCCGGGGACCTGGACACCGGCCTGGTGGACCGGGACGCGGCGAGCCTGGTGCCGGCCGAGGTGCCCGACGAGGTGTACGCGGCGGCGGCGCTGCTGCGCCAGAGCGCGCTGGAGCCCGGCGCCGACGGCTGGGTGGACCCCTTCTCGGTGCCCACCGGCTGGCGGCTGGGCGGCGAGCCGGCCTGGACGGACCACCCGCTGCGGGTCCCGGGGCATGAGCCGGTGACCGTGCGGGTCCGCGGCCGGGCCACCGACGCGGTGGTCCTGGTCCAGCGGCCGGCCAAGGAGGACGGCGGCGCCCCCGAGGCGGCCGGTCAGGCGGTGCGGGCCCGGCTGGTGCCCGCCGAGCCGGGACGGCTCATCCTGGAGTGGGACGGCGTCACCCATGTCTTCGCCACCGCCGCCGGCCCGGAGGGCAGCTGGCTCGGCCGGGACGGCGACAGCTGGCACCTGCTGGACCACGACCCGGTGGAGGCCGCGCTGCGCGGCGGCGGGGCCGCGGGGCACGCGGGGGCGCTGACCGCCCCGATGCCGGGCACCGTCACGGTGGTCAAGGCCGCCGTGGGCGAGGAGGTCGTCGCCGGGCAGGGGCTGCTGGTGGTCGAGGCCATGAAGATGGAGCACCTGATCGCCGCCCCGCACGACGGCACCGTCACCGAGCTG
This sequence comes from Streptomyces palmae, assembly GCF_004684805.1. Lineage (GTDB taxonomy): Bacteria > Actinomycetota > Actinomycetes > Streptomycetales > Streptomycetaceae > Streptomyces > Streptomyces palmae. The sequence goes on along the minus strand of NZ_SRID01000224.1, from coordinate 2,273 downwards.
GACGTGACCGCCGGCAGCACCGTCGCCATGGACCAGGTGCTGGCCGTCGTCACCCCGCACGACAGCGAGGAGCGTGAGTGATGTCCCTGCTCGAGGACGGTCTGCCGATGGCCGTACCGGCGGCCGGGCTGCCGGCCCGGGTGCGGATCCACGAGGTCGGCGCCCGGGACGGCCTGCAGAACGAGAAGGCGGTCGTTCCGGTCGAGATCAAGGCCGAGTTCATCCGGCGGCTGGCCCAGGCCGGGCTGACCACCATCGAGGCGACCAGCTTCGTCCACCCCAAGTGGGTGCCGCAGCTCGCCGACGCCGAGCAGCTGGTCCCCCTGCTGGACGGCGTGGACGCCGAGCTTCCGGTGCTGGTGCCCAACGAGCGCGGGCTGGACCGGGCGATCGCCCTTGGTGTCCGGCGGATCGCGGTCTTCGGCAGCGCCACCGAGACCTTCGCCCAGCGCAACCTCAACCGCACGGTCGAGGAGTCGCTGGCCATGTTCCAGCCCGTGGTGGCGCGGGCCCGGGAGGCGGGACTGCATGTCCGCGGCTACCTCTCGATGTGCTTCGGCGACCCCTGGGAGGGCCCGGTCCCGGTCTCCCAGGTGGTCTCGGTGGCCCACCGGCTGATGGAGCTGGGCTGTGACGAGCTCAGCCTGGGCGACACCATCGGGGTGGCCACCCCCGGCCATGTCCGGCAGCTGCTCACCCGGCTGGGCGAGGCCGGGGTGCCCACCGAGCGGCTCGCCGTGCACTTCCACGACACCTACGGCCAGGCTCTCGCCAACACCCTGGCGGCCCTGGAGCACGGGGTCACCTGCGTGGACGCCTCCGCCGGCGGTCTCGGCGGCTGCCCCTACGCCAAGAGCGCCACCGGCAACCTCGCCACCGAGGACCTGGTGTGGATGCTCCACGGCCTCGGCATCGAAACCGGGGTCGACCTCGGCCGTCTCACCGCCACCAGCGTCTGGATGGCCGCACACCTGGGGCGACCCAGCCCCTCCCGTACCGTTCGCGCACTCTCCCAGAAGGAGTCCTGAGTCATGTCGCTCGACCACCGGCTCTCTCCCGAGCACGAAGAACTCCGCCGCACCGTGGAGGCGTTCGCGCACGATGTCGTGGCGCCCAAGATCGGTGAGTACTGGGAGCAGCACCAGTTCCCCTACGAGATCGTCCAGGAGATGGCCCGGATGGGCCTGTTCGGGCTGCCCTTCCCCGAGGAGTACGGCGGCATGGGCGGTGACTACCTCGCGCTCTGCCTGGCCATCGAGGAGCTGGCCCGGGTGGACTCCTCGGTCGCGGTGACCCTGGAGGCCGGGGTCTCCCTCGGTTCCATGCCGATCTACCTCTTCGGCACCGAGGAGCAGAAGCGCGAGTGGCTGCCCCGGCTGTGCTCCGGCGAGGCCCTGGGCGCCTTCGGCCTCACCGAGCCCGGTGGCGGCACCGACGCGGGCGGCACCCGCACCACCGCCCGGCTGGACGAGGCCACCGGCGAGTGGGTGATCAACGGCTCCAAGTGCTTCATCACCAACTCGGGCACGGACATCACCGCACTGGTCACGGTCACCGCCGTCACCGGCCGGAAGCCGGACGGCAGCCCGCTGATCTCCTCGATCATCGTCCCGTCCGGCACCCCGGGCTTCACCGTGGCCGCCCCCTACTCCAAGGTCGGCTGGAACGCCTCGGACACCCGCGAGCTGTCCTTCACCGACGTCCGGGTGCCCCAGGCCAACCTGCTGGGCGAGCTGGGCCGCGGCTACGCGCAGTTCCTGCGGATCCTGGACGAGGGCCGCATAGCGATCTCGGCGCTGGCCACCGGCCTGGCCCAGGGCTGTGTGGACGAGTCGGTGAAGTACGCCAAGACCCGGGAGGCCTTCGGCCGTCCGATCGGCAGCAACCAGGCCCTCCAGTTCAAGATCGCCGACATGGAGATGCGCGCCCACACCGCGCGGGTGGCCTGGCGGGACGCCGCCTCCCGGATGCTCCACGGCGAGCCGTTCAAGAAGGAGGCCTCGATGGCCAAGCTGTACTCCTCCGAGGTGGCGGTGACCAACGCCCGCGAGGCCACCCAGGTGCACGGCGGATACGGCTTCATGAACGAGTACCCGGTGGCCCGGATGTGGCGGGACTCCAAGATCCTGGAGATCGGCGAGGGCACCAGCGAGGTCCAGCGCATGCTGATCGCCCGCGAGTTGGGCCTGTAGCACGCCACGGGAGGGTGAGGGGCGGCCGGAGGCGCCAGCACGTGCGCGGTGCCTCCCGGCGGCCCCCACCCTGCCCACTCC
>NZ_SRID01000223.1 GCF_004684805.1 Streptomyces palmae | reverse complement strand
GTACGGGGGTTTCGGCTGGGTGGGGGCGGACGGGGCTGCGGCTCCATCCGCCCCCACCGGCGTTCGGTGCGCCCGCCGCGGCCGGAACGGCCTATCCGGCGATGTGCTCCAGGAAGCGGCGCAGTGCCGGGTTGGGGTTGTCGCGGGACCAGGCCAGGGTGATCGGCACCGTCGGGACGGGGTCGGCGAAGCGCCGGATCGCGACGCCGGGGACGTGGAGCGCGGCGGCCTTGCCCTCGGTGACGAGGGTGATGCCGTGGCCCTGGGCGACGGCGTGCAGCAGATGCTCCTCCTCGGGCTCCCAGTGCGCGACCGGCGGGCGGACACCCTCCCCGAACACCTGGTCGAGCATGCGGTCCCACATCCGCGGGCCGTGCTCGCGCGGCCACCACACCAGCGGGCGGTCGGCCAGGTCGGCCCGGCGGAGGCGGCGCCTGCGCGCCAGCGGGTCGGTGCTCGGGACGGCGACCACGACGGCCTCCTCACCCACCGTGCGGTCGACCAGGTCCTCGCGCGGATCGTCCAGCATCCTCACCAGCGCCGCGTCGATCGAGCGCTCCCGTAGCCGCTGCTCGTCATGCGCGGTGAATCCGCTGGTCACCCGGGTCTCCACGGCCGGATGAGCGGCACGGAAGGTGTCCAGCAACTCGGTGACCACGCTGCGCGGCGCCGAGCGAGTCAGACTGATCGTCAACCGACCGGCCTCCCCGGCGCCGTAACGGCGGGCCAGCTCCACCGCGGCGTCGGCGCGGGCCAGGATGTCCCTGGCGGCGGGCAGCAGCGCCACCCCGGCATCGGTCAGCGCCACGCCCCGCCGGTTGCGCGTGAACAGCGCGGTGCCCAGCTCCCGCTCGAACGCCATGACCTGCTGGCTGAGCCCCGGCTGGGTCAGGTGCAGCCGCCGCGCCGCGCGCCCGTAGTGCAGCTCCTCGGCGACCGCCACGAAGTAGCGCAGATGGCGCAGTTCCATGCTCGTCCTCCCGGCGTCTGTGATCACCGCGGATTATCACAGGCGAAGAATCCGGACTTGGACGCGCTGCCAACGCCGGTGGCGCAATGGGCACATGACCGCTGTGATCACCCAACCCGCCCCCGTCCCGGGCGCCGTGGCGAGGCGCCGCTGGACCGCCCTGGCCGCGGTGCTGCTCGCCACCTTCATGGGCCTGCTGGACGCCAGTGTCGTCACCGTCTCGGTGCCGTCGATCCAGCAGGACCTGCACGCCTCGTTCGGCGAGGTGCAGTCGGTGTCCGCCGGATACACCCTGGCGTACGCGGTCGGGTTGGTGACCGGCGGACGGCTCGGTGACCGGCACGGCCGCCGCCGGGTGTTCCTGGTGGGCGTCGCCCTGTTCCTGCTCGCTTCTCTGGCGTGCGCGGTCGCCCCCTCCGCGCCGGCACTGATCGCCGCCCGGGTGGCGCAGGGGCTGGCCGCGGCGGTGATGCTGCCGCAGGTGCTGTCGATCATCCAGCACGGCTTCACCGGCCCGGCCCGCGCGACCGCGCTCGGACTGTACGGCGCGGTCATCGGGCTGGCCTCCATCGCCGGGCAGATCGTCGGCGGCGCGCTGCTGGCCTGGAACCCCTGCGATCTGGGCTGGCGCTCGGCCTTCCTGGTGAACCTCCCGATCGGGGCGCTCGCGCTGGTGGTCGCGGGCCGCACGGTGCAGGAGAGTCGGGGCGCGCGGGCCCGGCTGGACCTGCTCGGGGCCGGGCTGCTGGCGCTCGCACTCCTCGCCCTGCTGCTCCCACCCGTACTGGACCAGGGCCGGCCGGCCGTCATCGCCGGCCTCGCCATGGCGGCGGCCGTACTGGCGGTCTTCACACGGGTCGAGCGGCGGCGGAGCAGCCCACTGATCCCGATGCGGCTGCTGGCCCAGCGGCGGATCGTCCGCGGGCTGCTGACCGTACTGGCCTTCTACGCGGGCAACGCCGGCTTCTTCCTGCTGCTCGCCTACCACCTGCAATCCGGACTCGGCCAGAACCCGCTGCACAGCGGTCTGATCTTCGCCCCGCTGGGCCTCGCCTTCGCCGCGACCAGCCTCGCGGGCCGACGGTTGGGGGCGCTGCGCACCGGAACGCTCCTGCTGACGATCGGCCTGGCCGGCGTGCCGGCTGTCGTACTGGCGGTGCCCCAAGGCGACCAGGTCGGCTGGCTGCTGCCGGCGCTGATCCTGGTGGGGGCCGGGCAGGGGCTGGTCGCCGCGCCGCTGATCGGCACGGTGCTGGCCGGCGTGGACCCGGCCGACGCGGGAGCCGCCGGCGGGGTGCTGCTCACCGCCACCCAGACCGCCAACGCCGCGGGCGTCGCCCTGATCGGCGGACTGTTCGCCCACGTCCTCGACGCCGCACCCGGGTCGCCCGGAGTCCCGTTCACCGCCTACGCCCACGCCACCGCCGGCACCACCCTGGCCGCCCTGGCCCTGGCACTGCTCACCGGCCTGCTCCTCCGCAGCCGCTGAATCCGCCGATCGCTTGCCCGCCGACCGCTGAACCCGCCGGCCTGCCGATCGCCCACCGCTGAATCCGCCGACCGTCGACCGCTGAATCCGCCGATCGCCGAACCGCCAACCACTTGACCCCCTTGCCGACCCCCACCGATACCCGGAGACCCACCGTGCTGTTCGACCCCGAACTCGCCGAGATCGCCGCCCGCCTGCCCCGCACCGACCTCACCGATCCGATCGCCGCCCGGGAGGGCGCACTGGCCGCCGCCCGAGCCACCGTGGCGGCGCTCCCGGCCGACGACACGGTCCGGATCGCCGACCTGGAGACCAGCGGCCCGCCGGTCCGCCTGTACCGCCCGGTGGCCGCGGCGGTACCCGCGCCCGTCGTGCTGGACTTCCACGGAGGAGGATTCGTCCTGGGCAGTCTCGACAGCGAACACCGGCGCGCCCTCGACCTCGCCCGGCGTACCGGCTTCGTGGTGGTCTCGGTGGACTACCGGCTGGCGCCCGAGCACCCCTTCCCCGCCGGTCTGGAGGACTGCTACGAGGCACTGTGCTGGGTCGTGAAGAACGCCGCCGAGCTGGGCGTGGACCCCGGCCGCCTCGCCGTCTTCGGCGGCAGCGCGGGCGGCGGGCTCGCCGCCGCCACCACCCTGCTGGCCCGCGACCGCGGCGGCCCGTCCATCGCCTTCCAGCTCCTCGTCTGCCCGGCCCTGGACGACCGGATGGGAACCCGTTCGGCGGCCACCCTCACCGACGTACCCGCCTTCGACGCCGCCGCCACCGCTCAGATGTGGCACCACTACCTGCCGGCGGGCGCGGAGGCCGCCGGCGATCCGGCCTATGCCGCGCCCGCCCGCGCCGAGGACCTCTCCGGCCTGCCGCCCGCCTATGTCCTCACCGCCGAGCACGACCCCCTGCGCGACGAGGGCAACCAGTACGCCCTGCGGCTGCTGGACGCGGGCGTGCCCGTCGAACTCCACCATGTCCCGGGCACTTTCCATGTGTTCGACCATGTGGCCCCCGACACCGAGATCTCCCGCCGGGCCCGCGCCGGGATGGCGAACGCCCTGCGCAGAGGCATGTGAACCCGCCGCCCGGGAGCGGGGCGTCCGGCCGCCTGACGCCGCTGTCGGCCGCGGCCGCACGGGGGAGTGTGGCGGCCGCGATCGCCCGACCTCGCCCGCACCCGCATGAGGGTCACCGTGCGCGTCGCAACGCCTCGGCGAGTTCGGCGGCCGGGGCGCTGAGGGTGCGGGGATGGAGGAGTTCGACGCGGTGCGTGATCCGGGGCTCGATGATCGGTACGGCCGCGATGCCGGGGAGGTCCGCCGCCGCGGGCAGGGCGGCCGCGGCGAGGCCGGCTCCGGCGGCCACCAGGACGGACAGGCCGTGGAAGTCGGTCCCGGTGTAGGTGAGTTGGTGGCCGAAGCCGTCGGAGTGGGCGGCCGCTCGGAGCTGGGCCAGGGGCACGGCGGCGTCGGGCGCGTCGATCCAGCGGGCGGCCGCGAGGTCGGCCAGCCGCAGCGCCGGACGGCCGGCGAGCGGGTGGTCGGCGGGCAGGAGTACCGCGAGTGGTTCCTCGCGGACGGGAAAGGCGGCCAGCGACGCGGCGTCCGGCAGCGGCAGTGGATCGGTGGGAGCGGCGGCCCCGTCGATCAGCGCCAGGTCCGCGGCCCCGGTCAGCGCGGCCTGGACCGCCGCGGCACGTCCGCACACCCGTACCGAGGCCACGAGTCGCGGGGCTTCGGTACGGGCGCGCACCAGGGCGTGTGCGACCGCGGGCGTCAGCGCACCGGGTGTGCACGCCAGCGCGAGCCGTCCGGGGCGTACCTGCCGCAGGCGAGCGATGTCGGCCCTGGCCGCGTCCAGCCGCAGCAGCAGCGGTCGGGCGTGCTCCAGCAGCCGCCGACCCGCCTCGGTCGGGGCGACCGGGCGGCGGGTGAGCAGCGGCGTCTCCAGATCGGCTTCCAGGGCGGCGATGTGCTGCGAGACCGCGGACTGGGTGTAGCCGAGGGCCTGGGCGGCGGCGGAGAAGGAGCGATGGTCGACCACGGAGACGAAGGTGCGCAGCTGCTGCGGATCCATGAGCATCAGTATTGCTGATGCTGGATGCAGGAATCATCGTTGGACGTGATGTCGACGGGCGGCTGAGGATGGCCGCATGACACACACCGCCCGCGTCGCCCTGGTCGGCGACCGCTCACCCCATGTCCGTTCCCACACCCGTATCCCCGGCCTCCTGGACGCGCTGCGCGAACGCGACGCGCTGGACCTGGACGCGTACTGGATCCCCACCCAGGACGTCGCGGACCACACGACCCTGGCCGGGTTCGACGGGGTCTGGGTGCTGCCGGGCAGCCCGTACCGCAGCGAGGCCGGTGCGCTCGCGGCCATCCGGACGGCCCGCGAGGGCGGCATCCCCCTGCTCGGCACCTGCGCCGGCTTCCAGCACGTCCTGCTCGAGTACGCCCGCAACGTGGCCGGGCTGGCGACGGCCGGCCACGCGGAGAACGCGCCGGAGACCTCGGCGGCCGACGCGGTGGTGGTGCCGCTGGCGTGCTCCCTGGTCGGCCACGAGGGCACGATCGAGCTGACCTCGGGCTCCCGCGCCGAGGCGCTGATCGGCGCCGAGCGGTCCATCGAGCGCTACCACTGCAACTTCGGCGCCAGCCCCGACCATGTGGAGCTGCTGCGCGGCCATGGGCTGCTCTTCACCGGCGCCGACACCGAAGGCGAGGTGCGCATCGCCGAGCTGCCGGAGCACCCGTTCTTCCTCGCCACCCTCTTCCAGCCGGAACTCGCCGGCGACGGCAGCCGTCCGCACCCTCTGATCCGCGGCTTCGCGGCCGCCGCGGTGGCCCACGCGAAGGCGGACGCACGACCAGCCCCCAACAGCTGATCACCAGCGGAGGGTCGGGCCGCTCACGGCCCGGCGTCACCCGTTAGCGCGGTTTGCCCGCGGAACGTTAGTGGGGCGCTTTCGGAACGTCAGCGGCGCCGGGAAAAGTGGTGTGCACACCGCGGGAACGACCACAGAGGCTCCCGCACCAACCGCAGGGGGAACCGACCATGCGCACTTCCCGGATTCGCACCGCCGCCCTGGCCGCCGTCACCGCCGCGCTGGCGCTGGGCCTGACCGCCTGCGGCAGTGGCGACGGCGGATCGAAGGCGGCGGGCGGCGACCGTGCCGCCAGTGCCGCGCAGAACCGGTCCGCGTCCCAGGGGGACGGCGAGGGCGGCGCAAAGCAGGCCGGCAGCGGCGCTGAGAGCAAGGAGGGGGCGGGCTCGACCACCGCCTCGGGCGGGACGGAGGAGGTCGAGAGCAAGGGCGCGATGGTCGGTGCCCGGCAGTGCGTCGGCGACGAGATGCTGGTCACCGCGGTGCACCGGTTCGCCGGGCAGCAGGGCGACCACATGCTGATCACCGCGTCGAACCAGGGCACCAAGTCGTGCTGGGTCACCTCGTACCCGGCCGTGAAGCTCGACGGCGACGGCAACGCGCTGCCGCACTCGAAGAAGGACAACCCGGGCGGCGGCAAGCGCATCACGCTCCGCCCCGGCGCCAAGGTGTACAGCGCGGTGAACCTCTTCGACTACGGCTCGCAGAACCGCACGGCGGACTCCTTCGCCATCGCGCTGCGCGGCGCGGACGGTCGCCCTGGCCCCTTCTACTCGGTCGTCATGAAGGGCAACCCGCGGTTCAGCTGGAACGAGGCCGACGTGCTGAACTGGAACCTCTCGAAGCCGTACGACTTCTGACGGCCGCTGTTCCGGGCGGGCGCCTGGCGCCCGCCGCGGCACCCGGCCATGTCGCGGTCGGGTGCGGCCGCGTGGTCGGTGCCGCCGCATGGTCAGTGGCGCCCTCGGCCGGTGCCGCCCTCGGCCGGTGCCTTGGCCGGCCAGTGTCTTGGCCGGCCAGTGCCTTCGCCGGCCAGTGACGCCCTCGGTCAGTGCCGCCGTCCGGTGAAGCCGCGCAGCAGATTGAGCAGGGCGCCGTCGAGTCTTCCGGCCGGTTCGGGCAGCGGGTCGGCGCCGGTCAGATGGCGGAACACCAGGCCGTCCAGGCAGGCGATGAACACCGGGGCCTGCGCCACCGGATCGGTGGCCCCCACGGTGGTGAGGACGTGCTCCGCCAGGCCGTGGTAGTGGTCGCGGGCCTTGTCCAGGGCGGCCCTCAGCTCGGGGCGGCGACCGGCCTCCAGCATCAGCTCGTAGCGGGCCCTCATACGGTCCCCCGCGTGGGTCGTCCAGTACCGGACGACCTCGGCGGCGGCCGCGGCCACCTCGCCCGGCTCCGAACTCCGTCCCGAGATCGCGGGGTGCTCGGCCAGGTCCGCGGTGTCCACCTCCACGAGGCGCTCGACCGTCGCCTGGAGCAGGGCCTGGCGGGTGCGGAAGTAGTACGAACACGAGCCCTGCGGCAGGCCGGCGGTCTGGTCGACCGCGCGATGGGTCAGCCCGCGCATCCCCTCCCGGGCCAGCGTCGCGATCGCCGCGTCCGCCACGTGCTGCCGCCGTGTCGCGGTGTCGGTCACATGCCCCTCCCTGCGTCCTTCCGTCATCTCTACAAGTGTAGAGTGCCTGTCGTCCACTACAGATGTAGAGGAGTGGTGATGGAGGACAGGACATCCACCCAGGGCGCGGTCGAGCGCACGGCGATCGTGGCCGGTGGCGGGATCGGCGGGCTCGCGGCCGCACTGGCCCTGGTCGGGCGCGGCTGGCGGGTCCGGGTGCTGGAACGGGCGACGAGCCTGGGCGAGGTGGGGGCCGGACTGTCCCTGTGGCCCAACGGCGTGCGGGCCCTGGAGGCGCTGGGCGTGGGCGCCGCGGTGCGCGAGCAGGCGCTGGTCGAGACCCAGGCCGGCATCCGCGATGCGGCAGGACGGTGGCTGTCCCGCACCGACACCGAGGAGCTGGCACGGCGCTACGGCCCGGTGGTGATGATCCACCGGGCGGATCTGCTGGACGTCCTGCGCCGCGCGCTTCCCGCCGACACGCTGCGCACCGGCAGCACGGTGACGGCCGTGGACACCAGCGGGCCGCAGGTACGCGTCGAGCACGGCACCGGAGTGTCCCGGGCCGACCTGCTGGTGGGCGCGGACGGCATCCGCAGCCGCGTACGGCAGGCCCTCTGGCCGCAGGCCCCCGAGCCCCGCTACGCCGGATACACCGCCTGGCGGCTGGTGGTCGAGTCGGAGCCGGTCACGGCGGGCGGCGAGACCTGGGGCCGCGGCGAACGCGTCGGGTTCGCCCCGCTGCCGGACGGCCGGACCTACCTGTTCGGGGTGGCCGACGCCCCGGCCGGGCAGCGCGCTCCCGACGGAGAACTGGCGGAACTGCGGCGGCGCTTCGCGCACTGGCACCAGCCGATCCCGACCCTGTTGAAGGACGCCGGCGAGTCGGCCGTGATGCGCCATGACATCTACGAGCTGCCACCGCTGCGGTCCTACGCCACGGGGCGGGTCGCCCTGCTCGGCGACGCGGCGCACGGGATGACCCCCAACCTGGGGCAGGGGGCCAACCAGGCCTTGGAGGATGCCGTCACCCTGGCCGCGATGCTCGACACCCATTCCTCGGTCCCCGCGGCGCTGGCGGCCTACGACCGCGAGCGCCGTCCCCGTACCCAGATGATCGTCAGGCGTTCCCGCCGCGTCGGCGCCGTGGCCCAGTGCGGCTGGGAACCCGGCCGGGTGGTCCGCGACCGCCTGCTGCGACTGGCCTCGCCCCGGCACCTGCTCGACGCGCTCGCCCCCGTGCTCGACTGGCAGCCGCCCGCCGCCGTCCGGGAGCCGAAGCGCCCCGGGACCTGAGGCTCCGCACGTCCCCGAAGCCCGGGGCGCGCCACGGTCACCTGCGCTTCTTGGCCTTCTTCACCTGCGTCGACACCCAGTCACCGCGGTGCAGTTGACAGCGCGAATAGCCGATCATCGCCTTCCGCCGGCACCGCCCGCCCTTCTTCGTCGGCGCGCCACACAGTGTCTGGAGACCCATGCCCCACACCTCCTCTCCGCCCTCGACCGCAGGATCCCGCCCAGAGCCTCGCGGTGGAGTGGAAGAAGGCTCGGGTGGCCGGTAGGGGCCGGAAGGTGACCGGATCCCCCGCCCGGCGTGCCCCGGGCGCGGGAGCGCGGGGAGGCCGTCCCGCCGCACAACGGCGAGGTCGCGAGGTACCGCCGCATCCTCGCGGAAGAGTTCCGCACCGCGCGGGCATGGCCGTCGGGGCGGCGACCTGCCGGTGCACTCGCCGCCCCGAGCACTCGCCACCGCCCGCACACCGCTGTCGGGATTCCCGCCGGCCGGGCGACTCCGCGACGGCGTCAGCCGCGTTCTGGCCTCGTCGGCCTAGTGGCGGCTGCCCGCGGGGCCGTCCAGTACGTCCGCCCAGGCGTCGCCGAGCGCGGTGGCGACCTCGTAGGCGGTGATGGGCGTGCCCCCGGGGCCGGTCGCCCGACGGGCGGCGAGGCCGTGCAGGTAGGCGCCCGCGGAGCCGGCGTCCAGCGGGGTCAGGCCGGCGGCCAGCAGTGAGCCGGTCAGGCCGGAGAGCACATCGCCGCTGCCCGCGGTGGCCAGCCAACCGGTGCCGGTGGGATTGACCCGAACCGGCCCCGTGCCCTGGGCGATCAGCGTGGTGGAGCCCTTGAGGAGCACGGTGGCACCGAAGCGGGCGGCGAGGGCGCGCACCGAGCGCAACCGGTTGGCCTCCACCTCCGCCCGCGAGGTGCCCAGCAGCGCGGCGGCCTCGCCGGCATGCGGGGTGAGCAGGGTCGGCGCGGTGCGGGTGGCGGCGGGCGGCATCAGCCGCAGCCCGTCGGCGTCCACCAGGACCGGTACGTCCGAGGCGAGGACGTCCTCCAGGTCGCGGCGGGCGTCCCAGGCGTCGCCCAGCCCCGGGCCGACCACCCAGGCCTGCACCCGGCCGGCCTTGTGCGGCGGTCCGGTGTGCACCAGGGTCTCCGGGAAGCGGGCGATCACCGCGTCCGCCGCCGGGCCCACGTACCGCACGGCGCCCGCTCCGCCGCGCAGCGCGCCGGCCACCGCCAGCACAGCCGCGCCCGGATAGCGCGCCGAACCGGCCACCACCCCGACCACCCCGCGCCGGTACTTGTCACTCTCCGCCGAGGGCAGCGGGAGGAGTTCCGCCAGGTCCGCGTGGTGCAGGGCGGTCACATCGGGTTCGGCCGGCAGCCAGGGGTCCAGGCCGATGTCCACCAGCCGCAGCGCCCCGGCGTGGGTGTGCGCCGGGTCGACCAGCAGCCCCGGCTTGTACGTGCCGAAGGTGACGGTCAGATCGGCGCGCACCGCGGCACCGGGCACCTCGCCGCTGTCCGCGTCCACCCCGCTGGGCAGGTCGACCGCGACCAGCAACCCGCGCACCGCCGCCACCAGCCGCTCCGCCTCCGGCCGCAGCCCGCCCTTGCCGCCGATCCCCACGATGCCGTCCAGCACCAGGTCGGCCTGGGCCACCGCGGCTTCCGCGAGGTCGCCGGACGCGGCCCTCGCCGTGGCGTCCACGGTCCGGCCCCCCGCGGCCCGCAGCGCCCGGAGCCCGCCCCGGTGCGCCCGCTCCGGAGTGAGCAGCACCGCGGTCACCCCGGCGCCCCGGCGGGCCAACCGGGCCCCTGCGTACAGGGCGTCGCCGCCGTTGTCGCCGCTGCCCACCAGCAGGGCCACCCGCGCCCCGGACACGCCAGGCCCTCGGACCCGGGCCCCGGCGCGGCGGCCACCGAGCAGATCGGCGCAGGCGGCGGCCAGTCCGGCGGCGGCCCGCTGCATCAGCGCGCCCTCCGGCAGCCCCTCCATCAGCGCACGCTCGGCGGCCCGTACGGTCTCGACGCGGTAGGCGGTCCTCATGTCCCCCAGTCTCCCCAACAGTCCGCCCCACGTCCTGGGAACGGGAGCCGCGGGCCTTCCTGGGAGGGGGCCTGGGAGGGCTGCCGACGGCCCGTCATGCGGGTGGCCCGGTATTGGGCGGCGGGGCGCCCGGGCTCACTCCACGGTGGCCTCGAAGAGGGCGGCGCAGCCGTACACGGTCAGCCGGTAGCGGGAGAACCGGCCGGCCAGCACCTGGTGCAGGTCCTCCAGGCCGTCCTGGGCGTTGCTGAACGTCCCGCGGGCGTTGAGGCGGTCCATCGCGAAGCGGGCGCGGCGGGAAACCGGTACCCCCAGGGAGAGCACGGTGCTGCCGAAGATCCGTCCGCCGGGGCGTACACAGGCCGCGGCGTTGTCGAGTGCGACGCCCTTGTGCGCCAGGTCCCCGGGGACGCAGTGCAGCACCAGGTTGAGCGCGGCCGAACCGTAGGTCCGCGCGGGCAGCGGGAAGGGCTCCAGCACATTGGCGCGGCAGGTGGAGACCTCGTAGCGGGACAGCCGGCGGGCGGCGTGCGCCAGGCAGTGCGGGTTCATGTCCAGCAGCGTGATCAGCGGCCGGTCGACCGGCATGGTGCAGCGATCGAGCAGCCGGCCGGTACCGACCCCGATGTCCAGGTGCTCGGCGGCGATGTTCCGGTCGTACATCCGCTGGAGCGCGCTGGGCGGGACCTTCCACATCACCGGGCAGAAGAACCCGTGCACCGCGAGGTCGTACAGCCGGAGCCGTAACGGGGTGTAGTCGGCCTGCCCTGCCTCGACATCGGCGGCTGTGGGGGCGATGGCCATGGGTCCTCCGTAGCAGGTGGGCGAGGGGGCGGTGGTCCGACTCTGCCCACGGCGACTCCAGCGACGCTGTAGTCCGACTTGAGCGGGCGGCTACCGGGACCTCTTGCGCCAGGCCCGGATGCGAGGGTGCGCACGGCCGGTGGGGATCGGGAGGGGCACCAGGGGTTTCGGGG
>NZ_SRID01000222.1 GCF_004684805.1 Streptomyces palmae | reverse complement strand
CCCGCCGGCCACTCGGCGTCCACCGGCAGCCGGACCGGCACCTTCACCGGGGATGTCATCCACACCCGGTACGGGCCGGTGCAGATCGCCGCGGTCCTCCAGCACGGCCGGATCACCGAGATCAGGGCGGTCCAGACCCCCTCGGACAACGGCCGGGACCGGGAGATCGCCGCCTCCGCCGTGCCCCGGCTGACCCGTGAGGCGCTGGACGCGCAGAGTGCGCACATCGACGCGGTGTCCGGGGCCACCTACACCAGCCAGGGCTATGTCGCCTCCCTGCAGAGCGCTCTGGACCGGGCCGGTGCCTGAGCCGGGCCGCGGGCTGCGGCACGTCGAGCACGCCATGGGCACGGTGTTCTCCTTCGACATCCGGGACCCGGCCACCCCCGCCATCACCGAGGCGCTCCACGGCGCCGTGGCCTGGCTGCACCAGGTGGACGCCGTCTTCTCGCCGTACCGACCGGACAGCGCCGTCAGCCGGTTGGACCGGGGCGAGACCACGGTGGGGGAGTGCGATCCCCTGGTGGCCGAGGTACTCACGCTGTGCGAGCGGGCCGAGCGGACCACCAACGGCTGCTTCAGCACCCGGGCCGGTGGCCGACTCGACCCGTCCGGCCTGGTGAAAGGCTGGGCGGTGGAGCGCGCCGCACACCTGCTGTACGCGGCGGGGGCCCGCAACACCTGCGTCAACGGCGGCGGCGACCTCCAGCTCACCGGCGAGGCGTCCCCGGGCGTCCCCTGGCGCGTGGGCATCGCGGACCCGCTGCGCCCCGGCCGGCTGCTGACCGTGGTGACCGGCCGCGACCTGGCGGTGGCCACCTCCGGGACAGCGGAGCGCGGCCTTCACGTACACGATCCCCGAACCGGCGCCCCGGCCCGGCACCTGCTCTCCGCAACGGTGATCGGCCCCTCCCTGACCTGGGCGGACACCTATGCCACCGCCGCGCTGGTGATGGGGCCCGCGGCGGAGGCATGGATCGGCTCCGTACCCGGCTACGAGCTGGCGGCGCTCACCCCCGCGCCGCCGCCGACCCGCTGAGCACCGGCCCCGGGCCCTCACCGGCCACCCGGCGCCCGGGCACCCTCCGCCCCGAGCCGTGACCGGTCGCCCGCACCCCGACCGCCCCGGTTCCGCGCCGCCTCGGCTCCGCCCCGTCCCCTCGGCCATGTGCCGGGCCGCACTGGCAGACCCGTGGGCCGCCGACCATGGTGGGGGAGGGGCGCGGGCATCGACCGGTTCCCCAGGACAGGGGCGAGTGGGATGGACGGGACCAGCACGCCGGACGCGGGCGGCGGCGACCAGCCGGAGCGCCTGACCCGGCAGGTGTACGAACGGGAACTCAGACGGCTCCAGGCGGAGCTGGTCACGTTGCAGGAGTGGCTGCGCCGAGACGGCGCGCGACTGGTGGTGGTCTTCGAAGGCCGGGACGCCTCGGGCAAGGGCGGCGCGGTGCGGCGGCTCGCCGAGCGGCTGAACCCGCGGATCGCGCGGATCGCGGCCCTGCCCGTACCGACCGAGCGGGAGCGGACGCAGTGGTACTTCCAGCGCTATGTCGCCCATCTGCCGGCCGCCGGGGAGATCGTGCTGTTCGACCGCAGCTGGTACAACCGCGCCGGAGTGGAGCGGGTGATGGGCTTCTGCTCCGAGGAGGAATACCGGCGCTTCCTGAGCCAGTGCCCGCAGTTCGAACGCATGCTGGTGGAAGACGGCGTGCTGCTCCGCAAGTACTGGTTCTCCGTCAGCGACGCCGAGCAGGAGGACCGGTTCCGCAAACGTGCCCAGGACCCCACCCGCCGCTGGAAGCTCTCCGCGATCGACCTGGAGTCCATCACCCGCTGGGAGGCGTACTCGCAGGCCAAGGACGAGATGTTCGCCCACACCGACATCCCCGAGGCGCCCTGGTACGTCGTCGAGGGCGACGACAAGCGGGCCGCTCGCCTCAACATGATCGCCCACCTGCTGGAGTCGGTGCCGTACGAGCGGGTGCCCTGGCCCGAACTGCCCCTGCCCCCGCGGCCCCCGTCCCGGGGCTACCGCCGCCCACCGCGCCACCTCTACCGCTACGTCCCCGACCACGCGGCCGCACTCTCCCAGGAGCGGGGCCCGGAGACGGGCGGTTGAGGCCGGAGGGCCGGGCACGGTGGTTGTGCGGCGGTGCCCGCCGCGGCCGGCCGTGCGCCGCGCCGTGATCGCCTCTAGCGTGGGAGGGACCGATTCCGCCTGGGAGCCAGCGGAGGCCCGCAGTGGGTGGTGAGCTACTCGGACCGGCGGCCGAGCAGGCGGAGGGGCTGTCCGAACCGGAGGCGGCGCGCCGGCTCACGGCCCACGGGCCCAACACGGTGGTCATCGAGCAGACCACCCCCGTATGGCGGCGCGTGCTGCGACAACTGCGCGACCCGCTGATCCTGGTGCTGCTGGCGGCCGCCGTGCTGACCCTGGCCACCGCGGACTTCCCGGACGCCGCGGTGATCCTGCTGGTGATCGTCGTGAACACCACGGTGGGCGTGGTCCAGGAGGTACGGGCGGAGCAGGCCGTCGCCGCGCTGTCGGCGATGAGCGCGCCCACCGCCCGGGTGGTGCGCGAGGGGCGCGAGCGGTCCGTCCCGGCCGCCGAGGTCGTGCCGGGCGATGTGGTGCTGCTGGCGGAGGGCGACATCGTGCCCGCCGACGCGGATGTGCTGGCCGCCGTCCGGCTGATGGTGGACGAGTCGGCGCTGACCGGCGAGTCCGTCCCGGTGGAGAAGGCGGCCGGGGACGACCCGGGGGCCGGCCACGCGCTGTCGGCGGGCACCGTGGTCGTCCGCGGCCGGGGGCGCGCCCGGGTGACCGGCACCGGGGTGCACAGCGCGCTGGGCCGGATCGCCGGCCTGCTGGGCGGGGCGCCGGGCCTCACCCCGCTCCAGCGCCGGCTGGCCAGGTTCGGCCGCACGCTGGCCGCGGTGATCGTCCTGCTCAGCGCCGTGGTGCTGGCGCTCGGGCTGGCCCGCGGGCAACCGGTGGAGCTGATGGTGGTCGCCGCGATCAGCCTGGCGGTGGCGGCGGTCCCCGAGTCGCTGCCCGCCGTCATCACCCTCTCGCTCGCGCTGGGCGCCCGGCGGATGGCCGATCGCCGGGGGATCGTCCGCAGACTGCCCGCGGTGGAGACCCTCGGCTCCGTGTCGGTGCTGGCCACGGACAAGACCGGCACCCTGACCGAGGGCCGGATGGCGGCCGAGCGGCTGTGGACCCCGGCCGGTGAGGCGACCGTCACCGGCACCGGCTACCAGCCCGCCGGAGAGGTCCTGCGTGGCGGCCGGCCCGTCACCGCGGAGCGCGCCCCCGACCTGAGTGCCCTGCTGACCGCGGCCATGCTGTGCAATGACGCGGGGCTCCAACCGCCCCGGGAGGCCGACACCGCCTGGCAGGCGCTGGGCGATCCGACCGAGGCCGCCCTGCTGGTCGCGGGAGGCCGGCTGGGGCTGGTGAAGGCGGCGCTGGAGAGCGAGCTGCCCAGGGTCGACGAGGTGCCGTTCGACAGCACCCGCAAACGGATGACCACGGTCCACCGCGCCCCGGACGGCGGACTGTACGTCGCCTGCAAGGGGGCGCCGGAGGCCGTGCTGGGCGGCGGGGTGCTGGACGGGGCGCCCGAGGCGCGCGCACGGGCCGCGGCCGAGGCCGAGCGATGGGCGCGGGAGGGCTTCCGCGTGCTGGCCGTGGCCACCGCCCGCCGCACCGAGGGGCCGGGCTCCGGCACCTGGGAGACGGGACTCGAACTGCAGGGACTGATCGGGATCGTGGACCCGCCGCGAGAGGCCTCCGCGGCCACCATCGCCGCCTGCCGCCGGGCGGGGATCGCGCCGGTGCTGATCACCGGCGACCATCCGCTGACCGCCGGGGCCGTGGCGCGGCGCCTGGGCATCACGGCCCCGGAAGAGCGGATCGTGACGGGACAGCAGATCCGGGAGGGGACGGCGGGCGGGCTGACCGGGGTGCGGGTGTTCGCCCGCACCTCCCCGGAGCAGAAGCTGGACATCGTGCAGGCCTGGCGCACGGCGGGGCACGTGGTCGCGATGACGGGCGACGGGGTGAACGACGGCCCGGCCCTGCGGCGGGCCGACATCGGGGTGGCCATGGGGCGGCGCGGCACCGAGGTGGCCCGGCAGGCCGCCGACCTGGTCCTGGCCGACGACGACCTGGGCACGGTGGTCTCCGCCGTCGAGGAGGGCCGTCGCGTCTACGCCAATGTGCGCCGCTTCCTGCTCTACGGGCTGGCCGGCGGCACCGCCGAGATCCTGGTGATGCTGCTGGGCCCGTTCCTGGGGATGCCGCTGCCGCTGCTGCCGGCCCAGATCCTGTGGATCAACCTGCTCACCCACGGCCTGCCGGGGGTGGCCCTGGGCGCCGAACCCGTGGACCCGGGGGTGATGCGGCACCCGCCGCGGCCATCGGAGGAGAGCGTGCTGGGAGCCGGCCTGGTGCCGCGCATCCTGGTGATGGGCACCCTGGTGGCCGCGGTGACCCTGGTGATCGGGGTCTGGGCCCGGCACACGGACCGCCCCTGGCAGTCACTGGTCTTCCTGGTCCTGGGCGCGACCCAGCTCGGCGTGGCGCTCGGCTCGCGCGCCCGCCCCGGCACCACGGCCAATCCCTTCCTGCTGGTGGCGGTGGCCGGGGCGCTGGCCCTCCAGGTGGCCGGCGTGCTGCTGCCGCCCCTGCGCCACCTGCTGGGCACCGAGGCCCTGACGGTTCCGGAACTGCTGCTCGCCTGCGCCCTGTCCGGTGTCGGCCACGTGGCCATGCGGATGCAGACCCGCTTCCATCCCGAGCGGCCACCGACCGGGCCGGTTCCGGCTCAGTGAGAGCGGCGCGCGATGGCCGGCGCCGGCGTTCGGGTGGCGGGTGTCGTCCGCGGCGTGGTTCCCAACCCGGTGTGGTTGATGGGAAGTTGGGGATGCCTCGAGCGATATCACAAGTTGGCATATGCCGTTCGGGTATGGCGAAAACTGCGGGTCCTGGAACCCGCACCCGGTAGTGTCACGCGTCGAGCCGGTGCTGTGACGAAGCGGCGACAGTGCGTCATGGTCGAGGGAGGGGACGTGGCGGTGTCATCGATCGATCGATGTCTTGCCGAAGCCATGAGCATCACCGGGGCGCTCGGGGTCACCCTGGTGGACTGGACCGGCGGACTCGTGCTCAGCGCGGCCGGCACGGGGCCCGACGGCGACCCGGCGGCGGACGCCGCCGACGCGGCGGAGCTGGCCCGCGTGGTGATGCTGCGGCAGGCCTTCGCCGACCCGGGTGCCGGCGGCTCCTCGGCCGAAGACGTGATCGTCACCTCCGCGAGCGTCTACCACCTGCTCAGATTCGTGGACACCTCCTTCGACGGCAATCTCCTCATCCATCTGCGGCTCGACCGGAACACGGCCAATCTCGCGATGGCCCGAATACGGTTGACCGCCATCATCGACCGGATGGTCTCCACGTCATGACCCCGAGCCCCGGGCCGCCCGCGCCCCTGCCGCGGCGAAGACGCCGCACCGGTTCACTCCCGCCCAGCACCTTCCAGGCCGCACTCGGCGAACTGTGCGCGCAAGGCGCCACCGGCGCCCTGACGGGCCCCGCCGGCAGCGTGTACCTGACGGACGGCGCCGTGGTCCACGCGGAGAGCCCCCTCGCCCCGGATGTCGAAACCCTGCTCGCCGGAGACCGGCGACCGCCCCCGCCGGCCGGGGCGCAGACCCCCGCCGCCGGCCTCCTCGGCGCCTGCGAACGGGAACTGTGCCAGCTCTCCGCCCTCTTGGACGCCGCCTACTTCGCCCTCCAGCAGGACCGCGCCCCCCTCACCTTCCGAACCGGTCAACCGCCGCGTCTGGCCGCCGTACACGCCCTGTCCGCCGATGCGCTGCGGGAGGCCGTCGGGCAGCGCCTGGCGCTCCTGGACCGCGTATGGCCCTGGCCCGATGTGGACACCGCGGCGGTGACCTGCCACCACCGGCAGGCAGCCCGAGGCCGGCGGCTGGCGGTACGCCCGGCCCGGCAGCACGCGGTGCTGGCGGCGGCCGACGGTCTGCGGACCCCGCCGGAGATCGCCCGACTGCTGCGGCGGTCGGCCTTCGGCACGCTGCTCGACGTCCGGCAACTGGCGGCGGCGGGGCTGATCGAGACACCGGGGCTGCGGGCCGTACCGTCCGCCGCGCCGGACCCGATCGCGCCGGCGCCGGCCGTGCCGGACAGGCCACCCCCACCCCTCTCGCGGACCGAACCACGCCATGACCCGTCAGACCCGGAAGTCGCTCTGCTGCTGCGACTACGAGCCGCACTGGAGGCCAAGCTGTGAGTGTTCCGCCCATCACCGAAGGCACCGCCCCGTCATGAAGCGCGCCCTTCGCCCCCGCTCCGGATGGCGGCAACCCCTGCCGCAGGATCGCGAGTCGATCGTGCTACCCGAAGTCCTGGCAGAACTCCAAGCCTTGCGTGGCAGGGTGCCTTACCTGACCGGCAGCCTGCTCGCGACCACCGACGGACTGGTCCTCACCCATGACGTCGACGGTCCGGAACCCGAGGCGGTCGCCGCGCTCACCGCCGCGGCACTGGGCGTCGGCGCGCGCCTGGCCGAGGCCACCGGCCAGGGCGCGTTCCAGGAACTGCTGACCCGGGGCGAGCACGGCTACATCGCCACCTACGCGGTCGGCGCCTCGGTCGTCCTGACCCTGTTCGCCGGGCCGGACGCCAATGTGGGCCTCCTGCACTTCGAGGCCCGCCGGGCCGGGAGCCGCATCGCCGAACACACCGAGGCGGTGCTGCGCCGGCAGATCCAACCCTGATTCCGTCCCGAGCGACCGAACGACAACCCCATTCACACTCCACCGGAGAGGAACCCCACCGTGCCCAACACCGACATGTCCCTCAAGGACGCGATGAGCTCGATCGACGGCGCCCTCGGCGTCGCGCTGGTCGACTACAACAGCGGTATGGCCCTCGGCACCCTCGGCGGCGGGCCCGAACTGGACCTCACCGTCGCGGCGGCCGGCAACACCGATGTGGTGCGCGCCAAGTTGCGCGCGATCGAGATACTCAACCTCGGCGAGAGCATCGAGGACATCCTGATCACCCTGAGCTCCCAGTACCACCTGATCCGGCCGCTCACCAGCCGCGCCGGCTCGAGCCTGTTCCTCTACCTGGCCCTGGACCGCAAGCGGGCCAACCTGGCCATGGCCCGGCACCAGCTGCGCCGGATCGAGTCCGAGCTCGAGATCTGACCCGGCGAGCTCCTCGCCGGAACGGCCGGTCTGCCCCCGGGCCCGGTGACGCCGCCACACGCATGGCAGTGGGCGAGCCGTCCTGCCGGGCCCGCGGGGGCCCTCCGCGGGGGCATGAGATGGGTACCACTCCTGGCCTTCCCCGGGTGCCTCGTGGGGCCGCGCGCGAACCCCGCCCTTGACGCACCCCTGTCGCCCGCCGGCCCCGCCGGCCCTCTCGGCCTCCGGGTTTCTCCCGCCCGCGCCGCCCGACGCCCGCGCTGCCCCACGCCCTCCGCGCTCCCGCTCCCCGCCTCGGGGAATACCCGCCGGGGTACAGTTGCTGGTCGAAGGAGGAGGCAGACATGCAGGTGGATGAGACGGCCATGACGCCGGTGCTGAACCGGCTGCGCCGCGCGCAGGGGCAGCTGGCCGGAGTCATCGCGATGATCGAGGCCGGACGCGACTGCAAGGACGTGGTGACCCAGCTCGCCGCCGTCTCCCGGGCACTGGACCGGGCCGGGTTCAAGATCGTGGCCAGCGGCATGCGGCAGTGCCTGGCCGAGGCGGACGAGGGCGCCGCCCCGATGAGCGAGGAAGAGCTGGAGAAGCTGTTCCTGGCGCTCGCCTGAGGCCGCGGCCCCGATCGGGGGCGCCGGTCGAGCACATGGCGCGGCCGGGGCTCGACGCCGCGCGTCCAGAGGGCGGCGGCCCAGCCCGGGCGCCACGCGTACAAGGAAACGGGCCTGTTGACGGCGCCGACGGCAGGGAGACCGTCGGCGCCGTCGGTGTACCCCCGGTGTCGTTCCGGGGGCGGTGACGCGGGGCTACCGGCGCAGGGCCGCGAGGGTGTCGTCGAGGCTGGGAAGCGCGGCCTTGGGGCGGTTGTAGGGGAGCTTGCCGAGCATGGCGCCCATGGCGCAGGTGTTGGTGAGGGCCGAGAAGGCCAGGCCCGCGCCGACGGCCGCGGAGACCCAGTGGGCACCGGGCAGGGCGAGGTCCACCAGCACGCCGATCAGGACCAGCACGCCCGCGACGAAGCGGACCTGGCGGTCCAGGGCCCACACCGTACGGCCTCCGGCCGGTCGGTCGAGCGGGTGGCCCTGCTGTGCCCAGGCGGTGGTTCCGCCCGCGACGTCCAGCACGGCGATGCCGGCGTCGGCGAGCTGCCGGCAGGCGGTGGCGGAGCGGTTTCCCGAGGCGCACACGATGGCTATCCCGGTGCGCTCGGAGGCCGAGCGGAGCGCCGGCACGGCCTTGGCGAGCTGGTCGAGCGGGACGTTGCGGGCGCCGGGGATGTGGCCGCCGGCGTACTCGGCGGGGGTGCGCACATCGATGACGGTGAGGAGCTCGAGTCGCGGCTTGAGCTCGGCGACGGTCAGGGACGTGGTCATGGGCGGGGCGGTCCTTTCGAAACGGTGATACGGGAGTGGTTCGCGTGCGGAGGCGGGCCGAGGCCGGCGTCAGCGCACCAGCCGCGTGCTCGGTGTCGGCGCGATGCCGGCGAGCAGGCCGGGCGGGCGCGGTCATCGGGTGGCCTGTTCGGCCGCGAGCGACCCCGGCAAGCCGGGCCGTCCGGTCTTCTGCGCGGTGGGCGAGGGACGGACAGAGGCGTCTGACCTGGTCCTTTCCCATGCTGATCCACCGCGCTTGCATATACCCCCCCAGGTATACGATGCTGGAAGCGTAATACCCGACCGGGTATGCGGCCGACCGGCACCATACCCCTGGGGGCATACGCGCTTCCAGTTCCACCGCATCAGCCCGCACAGGGAGGCACCCGTGTACTTCGCCCAGCACTATCTGGACTGCCTGTCCCAGGCCGCCTATGTCATCGGTGACGAGACCACCGGTCGCGCCGTGGTCGTGGACCCGCGCCGGGACGTGGACGCGTACGTCGCGGACGCGGAGAAGCACGGCTTCACCGTCGAGGCGGTGATCAACACCCACTTCCACGCCGACTTCCTGGCCGGGCACCTGGAGCTCGCCGAGCGCACCGGTGCCTGGATCGGCTACGGCAGGCGCGCCGAGACCGAGTACGCGATCCGCAAGCTCGGCGACGGTGAGCGGATCAGCCTCGGCGAGGTCACCCTGGAGATCATGGAGACCCCGGGGCACACCCCGGAGTCGATCAGCATCCTGGTGTTCGAGCACGCCGACGATGCCGTCCCCCACGGTGTCCTCACCGGTGACGCGCTCTTCATCGGCGACGTCGGCCGCCCCGACCTGCTCGCCTCCGTCGGTGTCACCGCGCGGGAACTGGGTGCGATGCTCTACGACAGCGTGCACCGCAAGCTGCTGGCGCTGCCCGACGCGGTCCGGGTCTTCCCCGCGCACGGCGCCGGGTCCTCGTGCGGCAAGAACCTGTCCACCGAGCGCTGGTCCACGATCGGCGAGCAGCGCCGGACCAACTACGCCTGCCGCCCCATGGACCAGGACACCTTCGTCTCGCTGGTCACGGCCGGCCAGCCCGCGGCCCCCGGCTACTTCTCCTACGACGCCGACCTCAACCGCCGCAACCGCGACCTGTTCGACGCGAGCCAGGCGTCCCGCGCGCTCGGTGCCGAGGAGTTCGCCGCGCTGCGGGCCGACGGTGCCCTGGTGCTGGACGCCCGCGACCCCCTGGAGTTCGCCGCCGGCCACCTCGCCGGAGCCGTCAACGTCTCCATCGAGGGCCGCTTCGCCGAACAGGCCGGCAGTGTGCTCGCGCCCACCGACGAGATCCTCGTCATCGCCCCCGAAGGCCGTGCGCAGGAGACCGTCACCCGCCTCGCCCGCATCGGTTTCGACCGCGTCCTGGGCCACGCCGCCGACCCCGAGCAGCTCTTCCGCGACCGCTCCGGCGACATGCGGCAGGCCGGCCGCCTCACCGCCGACGCGCTGCGTGCCGAACTCGCCTCCGAGCGGCCGCCGCTGGTGCTGGACGTGCGCAACTGCGGCGAACGCGAGAACGGGCAGTACATCGAGGGCGCCCTGCACATCCCCCTCGCCGAACTCGCGGCGCGCCTGGACGAGGTGCCGAGCGAGGGCCGTCTCGTCGTGCACTGCGCCGGCGGTCACCGCTCCTCCATCGCCGCCAGTCTGCTGCGGCAGCGCGGCCGCACCGAGGTCCACGACCTCCTCGGCGGCTACCAGGCCTGGCAGTCCGCCGCCTGACCCGCCGCGGCGGACCCATGGGTGCGGGCGGCGGAATACCCGCCCGCACCCATCCGTTGATATACCCGCCGGGGTATCTGTGAGTCCCTGGCCGACCAAGACAAGGAGACGTGCGATGGCGACCCTCACCCTGACCGCGGACAACTTCCAGGCCACCGTGGACAGTCCGGGTCTGGTCCTGATCGACTTCTGGGCGGGCTGGTGCGGCCCGTGCCGCGCGTTCGCCCCCGTCTACGACAAGGCCGCCGAGCGGCACCCGGACGCCGTCTTCGGAAAGGTCGACACCGAGGCCCAGCCCGAACTGGCCGCCGCCTTCCAGATCTCCTCCATCCCGACGCTGATGATCGTCAGGGACGGTGTCGTCCTGTACGCGCAGCCCGGAGCCCTTCCCGAGCAGGCCCTGGAGGAGCTGATCACCAAGGCCGAGGAGCTGGACATGGACGAGGTCCGCCGTCGCATCGCGCAGCAGACCGAGGCCGGCGAGGTCTCCTGACCCCGCGCACACCACCGCACCACCCCACCGGCGAAGGAGCATCGACATGCAGGTGGATCCGCAGGCGACCAGGGCCGTCCTCAACCGGCTGCGCCGCGCCCAAGGGCAGCTGGCCGGCGTCATCGCCATGATCGAGGCCGGGCGCGACTGCGAGGACGTCGTCACCCAGCTGGCCGCCGTCTCCCGGGCGCTGGACCGCGCCGGCTTCAAGATCGTGGCCTCGCGGATGCCCTACTGCCTCACCACGGCCGAGGACGGATCGCCGACCATGGACAGCCGGGAGTTGGAGCAGCTCTTCCTCACCCTGGCCTGAGGCCTGCCACTCTCCTTCGCCGGCCGCGCCCCCGCGGCCGGCCGGCGCGTGTCCAGGTCCCCTCCGCCGCAACCCCGCGGCCCGTCACCCCGCTCGCGCCGGACACGTCGGGGGCCGCCCGCCGTACGG
>NZ_SRID01000221.1 GCF_004684805.1 Streptomyces palmae | reverse complement strand
CCGCCACTCCCGCCCCGAGAACCGCCGGCCTCTGCTCCGCCCGCTCCCAGCAAGACGGTTCCCACCGCCGCGGCGAGGAGTACCGCAGTCCTGCCCATCGTCATTGAAGGCTCCAAGTCGTCTTCGTGGTCTGCACGGAGCAACCTGTTCTTCCACGAATGAGCGACCGAAGTCGAAGCACGCACCGCGAAGGTCACCCGGTCGGCGCAGCCACCGGTTCTGTTCCGGTGCGGCGTTCCTCGGCGCCGGTGCCGCGGGCGGCGCGGCGGCCTGGCGGGAATCCGAACGGTCACCGGGTGCGGGGCGCGGGAGATCGCCGGACGGTACGGAGGCGGAGGCTCACGCCAGCAGCCGCCCCCGCTGGGCCAGCAGGAACCGTTTGAACGCGGCCACCGGCGGGGTGTCCGGGTGGCCCTCCAGCCAGGCGACGCCGATCTCCCGGACCGCGCGGGGGGCGGTGACGGTCAGCTCCGCGACGCCCGGCCGGGGCACCGGTGGCGGGGGCAGCAGGGCCACCCCGAGCCCGGCCGCGACCAGGCCGCGCAGGGTCTCGGCCTCCTCGCCCTCGAAGGCGATCCGGGGCGAGAACCCGGCCTCGGCGCACAGCGCGTCGGTGATGCGGCGCAGCCCGTACCCCGGTTCCAGGGTGACGAAGAGCTCGCCCGCGGCCTCGGCCAGCCGGATCCGCTTGCGTCCGGCCAGCCGGTGGTCGTCCGGCACCACCAGCCGCAGCCGCTGCTCGTCCAGTCGGCGTGCCACCAGGTCGGGGGCGTCCGGGACGGGTGAGGTGAGGCAGAGGTCCAGGCCGCCGGCGCGGAGCCGCTCGATCATCGCCTCGCCGTAGTTCTGCACCAGTTGGAAGCGGACCCGGGGGTGGTCCACCCGGAAGGCGCGGATCAGCCCGGGTACGGTCTCGATGCCCAGGGTGTGCAGAAAGCCGAAGGCGATCTTGCCGGCCGCGGGGTCGGCGTCCGCGCGCACCGACTCGGCGGCCCGTTCCACCTCGGCCAGCGCGCGTTCGGTGGAGGCCAGGAAGGTGCGGCCGGCCGGGGTGAGCGAGACCGCCCGACCGCGCCGGGCGAACAGCGCCACGCCCAGATCCTGTTCGAGCCGGGCGATGGACCGGCTGAGCGTGGACTGCGGTACGCCGAGCTGCTGCGCGGCCCGGGTCACATGCTCGTGCTGGGCCACCGCGGCGAACTGGGCCAGCCGCGGGGCCAGCTCGTACGCCCAGGATTCCGCCGCCGGTCCGGAGGTTGCGGAAGTGTCTTTTTCGTTGCGAGGCCGTGACACCGGCCGCCCTGACCTCTGCTCATGCTGCACGGCATCGATTATCGCGTTTTCCTGCATTGGACGCATGAGCGGTGGGGTGCCTACCTTCTTGGCATGCCTCCTGCCGATACCGGGGCGTCCACCGTTCGCCGTGTGGACGCCTCCCCCGCGCCGTCCCTCCCCTCCTCCTCCGCGACCTCCGCGACCGCCCTCGCGGACCGGCCCACCGGCGACCTACGGCAGCGCACCGACCGTGGTGCCCAGGCGCGTACCCTCCCCACCCCGCGGCAGCCGGAGCGGCGACTCCCCGGCGACGATGCCGCACGGCAGCCCCGGCAGGCGCGTCCCTGCGAGGGCGACGACGCACGGCGGTCCCGGCAGCCGCTCCCCGGCGACGGAGGCGGCGACGACGCACGGCAGTCCGAGCAGCTGCACCCCGGTGGCCCCGGCTACCGCCGGATGAGCTTCGCCCTGTTCGCGGCGGGGGTCGCCACCTTCGCGCTGCTCTACTGCACCCAGGCGCTGCTGCCGGCCATCTCCGCGGACCTGGCGGTCACCCCGGACCAGGCCAGCTGGACGGTGTCCGCGGCGACCGGCGCGCTGGCGGTGGCGGTGCTGCCGCTGAGCGCCCTGTCCGAACGCTTCGGACGGCGCGCCATGATGACGGCCTCGCTGTGCGGCGCGGCGCTGGTGTCGCTGGCCATCCCGTTCGCCCCGGGGCTGGGCTGGCTGATCGCGCTGCGCGCGGTGCAGGGCGTGGCGCTGGCCGGGGTGCCGGCCTCCGCGATGGCCTACCTGGCCGAGGAGGTGCGGCCCAAGGCGCTGGTCGGCGCGATCGGCCTGTTCGTGGCGGGCAACAGCATCGGCGGCATGTCCGGCCGCATCCTCACCGGCTGGGTGGCGCAGCTCTGGGGCTGGCGCGCGGCGCTGGGCACGGTGGCCGCGATGGCGGTCCTGGCCGCGCTGGCCTTCCGGATGCTGATCCCCAAGGCCCGCAACTTCACCCCGAGCCCGCTCAGCCCGCGCGCGGTGGCCCGTACCGTGGCCGGGCACCTGTCCGACCCGCTGCTGCGGCGGCTGTACGCGATCGGCGCGCTGTTCATGACCGTCTTCGGCGCGGTCTACACGGTGATCGGCTACCGGCTGATCGACACCTTCCACCTGCCGCAGGGCGTGGTGGGCTCGATCTTCCTGGTCTACCTGGTGGGTACGGTCTCCTCGGCGAACGCCGGACGGCTGGTCGGCAGGATCGGCCGGCGCGGCGCGCTGTACCTGGCCGTCGGCACCACGGCCGCGGGCCTGCTGCTGACCCTGGCGCCCTCGCTGGTGGCGGTGCTGCTGGGCCTGGTGCTGATCACCGCCGGGTTCTTCGCCGGCCACGCGGTGGCCTCCTCCGCGGTCAGCCGCATCGCCAAGACCGGGCGCGCCCAGGCGTCCGCGCTCTACCAGACCTCGTACTACCTGGGCAGCAGCGTGGGCGGTGCGCTGGGCGCGGTCGCCTTCCACGCGATGGGGTGGTCCGGCACGGTGCTGCTGGGCCTGTGCGCGGTGCTGGGCGCCAGCGCGATCACCCTGTACGGGACCCGGGCCGCCCACTCCGAGCACCGCGCCCGGATCGCCCACCCCGCGGGTCCGTCCCTGGCCGGGATCCGACTCACCGGCCGCTGACGGACCGGGCCACCGGAGGCCCCGGCGGCCCCGGCCCCGCGGTTCAGCCCACCGGACCCGACCCTCCACCCTCCGGCTCAGCCCTGCCCGGGCGGCATCTCCCACGGCGCCTGCGGCAGGGCTTCGCCGGTCTCCAGCAGCGACTTGAGGTTCGCCAGCACGGCGGGCCAGCCCTGCGAGACGCTCTCGAACATGCCCTGGGTGGGCAGCTTCTCGTGGGTCACGGTGAGCCGGACGATGTCCTGGTGCGGCTCGGTGAGGAAGGTGACCACCGAGGGCTCACGCGCGGAGGCGGTATCGAGGTCGGCCCCTCGGTCGACCTCGAAGGTGAAGGTCAGGCGTGTCGGGGGGTCGGCCGCGAGCACCCGGCCGACCCCGTCGACGGCACCCGAACCGTCGACCCGCCGATGCTCCCAGGTCGAGCCCGGCTGCCAGTCCGAGACGTTGGCGTGTCCCCAGAAGCGCGCGGTGAGGTCCGCGTCGGTCAGGGCCCGCCACACCTGCTCGGGGGTGGCGCGGATGTAGGTGACGTAGCCGTAGGTCGGCACGGAGGTGGGCGCGTTCGTCATGGCGTACTCCTCTGCGTGGGTGGCGCGGATCGCTTGCGGACGGGGCCAAGCTCTCGACAAGCTTCTTTGTGCTATCAGGTAGCACCGGATAGCACTCGGGGCTACCGTGGACACATGCCTGCCCAGCCAGAAATCACCCAACGAGACCTCCGTACCCGGTCCAGAGAGATCATGGATGCTGTCCAAAGCGGGCAGTCCTTCACCGTCACCCGGGATGGGCACCGCATCGGAGAGCTGGTCCCGCTGCGCCGACGCCGCCGTTTCGTTCCCCGCAGCGAGTTCGCCGCCATGTCGCGTTCCGCACCCGACATCTCACTGGGCGGCTTCCGCGCCGACCAGGACGCCACCATCGACCAGGGGCCGGACGACGCCTATGCCCGCTGAGCACCAGCCCATCGCACACCGGCAAGGGCTTCTCGATACCAACATCATGATCCTGCGCAAGTGGATCAACCCGGAGGAACTGCCGGCCGAGATGGCTATCACCGCCATCACCCTGGCCGAACTATCCGCAGGCCCTCACCAGGTGCGCAGCAACGCAGAGCAGGACGACTACGACGAACATGCCGAACGGGCCCGGCGCATGGACATCCTTCAGCGCGCCGAAAACGAGTTCGATCCCATTCCTTTTGACGTGGAAGCCGCCCGTATCTATGGCCGCGTCTCCGCCGCCGTCATCAGCGCAGGCCGCCAGCCCCGGCGACGCATCGCCGACCTGATGATCGCCTCGATCGCCGTCGCTGAAGGTCTCCCGCTCTTCACCACCAACCCAGACGACTTCAAGGGCCTCGACGACCTGCTCACCATCGTTCCCGTCACACGACCGCGGGTACTCCACGACCGCTAGGGCCGATGGCCGCCGGGACGAGTCCGACCGCGCCTACCCGCCACCCAGCGCCTGCCGTGCCTCGCTGATCAGGCGTTGGGCCTCGGTCCCATAGACGGCGGACTCATGGAGCCTGTCCCAGACGCGCTTGTAGGTGGCCACGGTGTGCGGGTCGTCCAACCACAGCTCGGCGTGCCAGTCCTCGGTGATGGCGAGGCGTTCGTCCACAACCATGAAGCTGCCCGCCGGGGGAATTTTCAACGGGGCCGAGAAGGGGACGATGCCCAGCTCGACGGTGTCCATCCCGACGACCCCGGTGAGCCGGTCAAGCTGAGCGGCAAGCACCGATGGCGGACAGACGAGAACCCGCAGAGCCGCCTCCCAGACGAGGAGGTGAAACTTCTTGCCGGACTCGTAGAGATGCTCCTGTCGCCTCATGCGCGCCCGGACGGCATCCTCGGTGTCTCGCGGCGAGTTCTGGAGTTCCGCGTGCCTGATAAAGACGTGCCGTGCGTACTCCGCTGTCTGGACCATGCCCGGGATCAGGGCATTCTCCCAGTTATGGAAGACGGCAGCATCCGCCACGAGGGCGTTCCAGGTCTCCTGCACTGGACGATGACCGGATGC
Source organism: Streptomyces palmae (assembly GCF_004684805.1). GTDB lineage: Bacteria > Actinomycetota > Actinomycetes > Streptomycetales > Streptomycetaceae > Streptomyces > Streptomyces palmae. The sequence goes on along the minus strand of NZ_SRID01000221.1, from coordinate 6,361 downwards.
GAGTTGCCTCCGCCATGACCGGATTCGGGACTCAAGGTTCTTGAGGCGCGCCTCCAGTTCCTCGAAGGCATCGGGCCGCCCCGTCGCCTCCGCCCACATCCGCAAGTCCTCGACGGTCGCGGTCTGGCGGCCGTTCTCCAGCTTGCTGACCTTCGACTGGGCCCAGCCGAGACGTTCCGCCAGCGCTGAACCGGTGAGCTGACCTTCAGGACTGGACTCGCGCAGCTCGCGGAGGCGGATGCCCAGCTCTGCTCGCGCCTTTTGAAAGTCAGTGCTCACCGGTCAAACGTAAACCGTTTACTCAGTCGAAGGCAGTCCCGCCTCGAACTCCTCGCCAGGGACAGCGTGGTGCCAAGCCGCATCGCGGACCTGACAGTACCGGACCACCTCAGCAGGCTCCGTGATCAGCTCGACGTCGATCAGGTCGTCGTCGTCATCGAAGTTGAGCAGCGCGACCAGCCGAGAGTCGAAGATCCAGAAGTCCTCGGCGGGCAGACGCAGCCGGTCCGCGTCCGCGCGCCAGAGGTTGCGGATGTCCTCGCCCATGTCGCGGTTCCGCTTCGCGGAGTACATGAGGTACCGCTGCCCGATCGTGGGCGGGTTGTCCACGATGCGCACGCGCTCACACCGCTTACCCTGCTCCACCTGCGAACGGATCGTGGCGAAGAACGGGTGGTAGGGATCGAGTGGGCCACCACCCGTCTCGACGAACTCCTTGTAGCCCGGGGATGCTTCGTCGCTCTTGAAACGCCGCCTTGTTTCCAGTCGCCACGCAGTGTGCTCGAACTTTCCGAAGAGACCCCCGAATTCGTCCAAGTCGATGGTCTTGGCTGCCCGGGTGGCGTCCTTCGGCGCCCAGTCCACCAGCAGCTCCCGCGGCACTGCCACAGCTACCTCCCCTTCGGAGAGATGCTGGAGCTGGGCGATGTCTTCGGGCTTGGTGAGCGGCGGGCCATGCACGATGACCTCGCCACTATCCAGATCCTCGTGGACCGACGGGCAGCCACCCCCGTTGGATCCCGTGCCGTTGAAGCGCAGCCTGCGTGCCATACGTCCATTCCTCCCCTGTGACGACTCTCGGCTACAGCATCCACACCCTCCGTGAGAATGTCGAGGCATAGCCAGGGGCGTCGCGAGAATAATCGAGAATATCCTCGCGCACCGCCAACTCCTCGCCCCTAACGTCCCGTTCATGCGGCAGAAGCGGCGCACCGGCGCCATGGACGAACGCGGGACCCAGGCATGGCGGTCCGTCCTGGACCACTTCGACGGCTGTGCCTGCCGGACCGGTACCCGGGGCTGCGAGACGGCGCGGGCCCTGCTCAAGGCGGCCCCTCGCGAGGCGCGGACTCCGCGCGGATGAGGCAGGCGCGACGCCCGCACACAAACCCCCGTTCCGGCTGGACCGGAGCCCTGGCAGGTCGAGCCCTGCCGGAACGGGTGCACGTGCACGACGGCGCGAGGAAGGCCCTCGCGCGGACAGCACAGAAGGGAATCTTCCCGATGCGCCTGAACGGAATCAAGGCCGCCATCCGGCACGATCCGGAAGACGGCGACACCATGCCGGACACCGACGCTCCGACGGAGGGTGGCCAGCAGGGCGGTTGCGGAAGTGGTGACGGCTGCGGCCGTGGTTGACGGCCGCGAGAACGCCGAGGTCGGCCCCCGCACGGCGCGGGGGTCGGCCTCCATCGCAGTGAGGCACGACATGCACCACCACGGATATGTCTGGCTCGGCTCTGGACACGAACTGGGGAAGGACGGCCCCCGACGACCGGAGCACCCGGAGTTCGCCACGTCGAAGGTCGTACCGCTGGAGCTGGCGCACTGGCTGCTCAAGCCCCGCTCGTACGTCCACGGGACCTGGGATGACCCCCAGGCCGCGGCGGCGTGGTTCGGTCAGCGGAGCCGGGAGCACGCGGCACAGTTCGCCACGGCGTACGACCGCGACCCCGAGCGGCTCGCGGCGAAGATCGAGAGCGCGGCCAGGGCGGTGGCGGGCGGGGAGGACGTGGCCGGCGGCTGGTACCTGACCGGGCAGCGGTTCCTCTCGGTATGCCTGATCGGATGCAGCCCCAACCGACTGCGGCCCGAGTACGCCTGCCCGCAGCGGTAGGCAGTGAGCGCGGGGGCCACGTGCGGGACATGGCCCACCCGCCGGGTCTGGGGCCGCTGCCCCGGACCCGTCACCCCAGGCGGTCGAACTCCCCCGTCTTGGCCCCGCGTACGAAGGCTCGCAGCTCGGCGCGGTCCACGGCCAGGACCGTGCCGGGGTTCTCGCTCTCGCGTATGAGGATGCCCTCCGCGAGAGCGGTCAGCTCAAGGCACTGGCCCCCGTCCCCGCCGCTGGAGAAGGACGACTTCTGCCACTGCACTGCACTGTCGGTCATGGTGGTTCACAATTCCTCTGCGACGGAGCGGATGACCTTCTTCGACTCGCTGACATCGAGCGCGATCCTGTCGACCCGGTCGAGAAGCGCCCGGTACTTCGCGAGCTGGGCTTCTGCCGCCAGGAAGGCACCGTCGAAGGCGTTGTCGACCTGGACCGTGTCCAGCTGCGGGACCGGACCGCCCGCAAACGTCAGGGACTGGATCGACGAGGTGACCTCCGCGTCGAACGGGACGATCCTGACGCGCACCGTCGGCCACTCCGCGGCGGCTCCCAGGAAGTCCAGCTGCTCCCGCATGACGCTGCGGCTTCCATACCGCATACGCAGCGCGGCCTCATGAACGTACGCGTCCAACTGCGCAGGGGACGGCCTCTGGAAGATGCAGCGTCGCGCCATCCGGTGCTGCACCGCGGCCTCGACTTCCGCCGCCGGACGTTCGGTGATGGCACCCGCGAAGACCGCGCGGGCATACCCCTCGGTCTGAAGCAGTCCCGGGACGATGGACATCTCGATCACGCGCAGACAGCTCGCGTGATGCTCGAGTTCCGCCAGGTCCAGGGAGCTGGCGGTCAGAGCGTCCCGGTAGTCGGTCCACCAGCCCTTCACCCGTTCCTCCGCCATGGAGGCCAGCGCGTCCACGTAGGCCGCGTCGCGAACGCAGTAGTGGGCGGCCAGATGCCGCACCCGCTCGCCGCTGACGCCCCACCGCCCGGACTCGATGTGACTGACCTGCGGTCTCTCCCAACCGAGCGACGCGGCGGCTTCCGCGCTGGTCATGCCCGCCTGCTCACGGAGCTTGCGCAACTCGGAACCCAGGCGCACCTGGCGCGCGGTGGGGTGTCCTCGCGGCGGCATGTCGTACCCCTCGGTCTGTCGTTGCGGGCCGGTCGCTCCAACTCTGCCAGGGTCCCCCGGTCGGGTGTAAAGCCAGGCGCACTATTGCGCCGTCTCAATAATGCGCCCTACGGTCTCGATCGGAGGACATGGCACGGCACCGATGACTCCAACGGTGGGCGCGGGACCGGGCGTTGAAGCGCCCGGGCCGTGTCGGAGTGCCGCCACCCGAAAGGGGAAACGCGCACCCAGCGCGCACCCCGCCACGCGGAAGGACGTCTCGATGACCAGCCTGCGCAATCCACACGCCTACGCCGTCGGCGACACCGTGTACGACACCCGTCGGAAGCGCCGGGGGGTCATCACCACTCGGCCCATGCCCGGCCGCTGGATCTGGCTCGCCGATCCGGATCGGCCCGGTGACCTGGAAAACGGGGTCTGGCACACCCTGTTGGGTGACATCCGACCGGCCGGGCCGGACACCACCGGAGCGGAGCGCCCGGTATGACGGTCACGGGCGGGCCCGGCACCTCGGCCGGGATCCTGGGCGTACTGGCCTTGGGCGGCGGGCTGTTGCTGCTGCTCCTCGCGGCCCTCGGGCCGTACGTCCGCGAGCCCACCGGCAGGCACCGCGGGCCGCGTGCCCCGTTGCGGCCCCTGCGGATCGCCCCCGTCCGGGCCGCGTTACGGGGCGGTGTCACCGTCGACGGTTTCCTGGCCGCCCTCTGGGGCGTCGGGATCTGCGCGGTCACCCTGCTGCTGGGCGTACTCCTCGCCGTACACCGAGCCGGTTAGCGCGGGTTCGCGTGCCGGTCACAGCGGTGCGGTGGGCGGCTGTGACCGGCACGGACCCTCGGCCCGGCACCCGGCCGGTCAGCGGGCCAGCAGATCGATCACGCCGGTGAGGTCCTCCTCCCCGTTGCCCTCGGCCAGCCGGCGGCGCATCAGCTCGAAGAAGGGGGCCAGCAGCTCGGGGCTGACGCCCTGCTGTTCGGCGGTGCCCAGGAAGGTCGGCACGCCGGCCACCTGCATGGCCAGGTTGGAGACGACGTTCGTGGTGTAGTCGCCGCTGCGCAGGTGGTCGGCGGTCTGGTGCACCGCCGGCTGCGCCATCGCGACAACCCAGTCGGCGAGCAGCGGGGCGAACGCCGTGGGGTCGATGTCCTCCTTGCGAATCAGGGCGAAGGCGTGCGAGACCCCGGCGAACATCCCGTACATGGCGCTGAGCAGAGCCACGTCGTACAGGGCGGCGAAGCCCGCGTCTTCCCCGACGTAGGTGGTGCCCATCGGGACGGCCAGGGTCTCCTGGTGCTGCTCGAACAGCTCCCGCGAGCCGCTGTAGAAGGCGTAGCCGCCCGCCTCCGGGACGCCGATCATCGGGGGGACGGCCATGATGCCGGCGTCCAGGTAGCGGGCGCCGCGCTCGCGGGCCCACTCGGCGCGGGCGCGGGCCTGGGCCGGGTTGCTGGTGGTCAGGTTGACCAGGTCCCGGCCGGCCAGGTCGGTGCCGCCCAGCACCTCCTCGACCGAGGCGTCGTCCAGCAGGCAGACGACGACCAGGGGGTTCGCCGCGACCGCCGCCGCGGCGCTGTCCGCGACCTCGGCCCCCTCGGCGGCAAGCGCCTCGGCGCGGGCCGGGGTGCGGTTCCAGACGGTGAGCGGGTGACCGGCGGCGAGCCAGGTACGGGCCAGGGCGGTGCCCATCGCGCCCAGGCCCAGCAGCGTGACGGGATTCTTCTCAGAAATGTTCGGTGCCATGTCGATTAGGCTGGTCACAGGCCCGAAGTTGATCAAGTACGCACTTTTTAGTGGGTGGTTACCTCGGGGTGAGCGAGCAGCTCGGAAGGGGTGGGGATGACGACGCCGAACCGTCCGGACGCGCCGGAGAAGGAGGTCTGCGGGCTCGACACCGCGATGGAGGTGATCGGCGGCAAGTGGAAGGCGACGATCCTCTGGGCGCTCCACGAGCACCCCCACCGCCGCTTCGGCGAGCTGCGCCGACTGGTTCCGGGCATCACCGAGAAGGTGCTCGCCTCCCACCTGCGGGAGATGGAGGCGGACGGCATCGTGCTCCGCGTCGCCTATGACGAGGTGCCGCCCCGCGTCGAGTACTCGCTGACCGCGGACGGCGTGCGCCTCAACACCGCGCTGGAGCCGCTGTCCGTCTGGGGACACGAGCGGTCGGCGGCTCGCGGACCGGCTCAGACGTCAGGCTGAGGCCCGTCCGGCGGGTGGGATACCCGCCGGACGGGCCCGGGGGCGGAAGGACTCAGCGCTGGAGCGGGCTCCCGGTGCTGTCGGTACGGACGGGCCTGGTCGCGTCCAGGCCGCGGGCGAGGTCGCCCGAGGGCTCGCCGTTCAGGCGGTCCGTCGATGCGAGGTTCCCCACGGTCGGCAGTCCGTCGGCCCCGGCGCGCGAAGGGCCGAAGCCCTCGGCGATCAGTCGCACCGGCCGCACGGGAATCCGTGCCGCACAGCGGACTGGGCCGTGGCCAACCCCGGCACAGGCGCCCAGCGGCCCCGGTGTACCCGGTGCGGCGGCGGACCGTACGGCGACTGCCAGGCCGGCCGGTCGGTCCGGACCCAGGCGCCCGCGGCCCGGCGCCGTACGACCAGGGCCCGGGGCAGTTCGACTGCCAGGCCGGGGGCGTCGCCGTACACCGTGTTCGGGAGTCCGGGTCGTACGGAACACACGCTCACCCGTTCCAGGAAGGTGAGGCTGCTCGCGTCCCCGCACCCGCCGCACAGCAGCACGCGGAGGTTTCCGTCCACCCGGGAGCGCCCGGAGGCGCACCTGTGGCAGTGGCGGAGGACGATCGGTGGGCAGGTGGGCGTGGTCGCCCAGTTCGTGGACACAGAGATACACCGGTTCCAGTGAGAAGACCGCAGCGAAAAGGAGCACGCCGCACAGGTGCGACGCGCGACGGTTCAGCGCTTGGGGGATCTCACTTGGTGTACAACGGCATGTCCTCGACAGGGTGACGGTGGGCGGGAGCACGGTAACGGCACCCGGGAGTGCGGCTCCACTGGTTTTCCGGCGGGCGGTGCTGCCGGGCGGCGCCCCCGCACCGCCCGCCGCGACCCCGCACGTGCGGTGAGACCGCGTCCGTGCGGGGCTCGCCGGCGGAGTGGGTGGG
>NZ_SRID01000220.1 GCF_004684805.1 Streptomyces palmae | reverse complement strand
CCCCGACCCCGGCCCGTCGGCCACCGTCACCCCCGCAGGCGCACCCGAGCGGACGCCGACGCCGCCGGCCACCCGACCGCCCCGGCCCGGTCCCACCTCCCCGGACCCGGCGGAGCGGCTCACCCGCCTGGTCAACGCCCGCCGCGCCGAGGTGGGATGCGCCCCGCTGCGCATCGACCCGCTGCTCGGCAGGGCGGCCCGGCAGCACGCGCGGGACATGGTCGCCCGCGGCTACTTCGACCACGCCGACCCCGAGGGGAACCACGCCGACCAGCGGATCACCGCGACCGGCTACACCTGGTCGCGGTGGGCCGAGAACCTGGACCGGGGCAGCGCGGACCCGGCGGTCGTCGTGAACGACTGGATGGACGGCTCGATCCACCAGCAGAACATGCTGGACTGCGGCTACCGGGACACCGGTGTCGCCGCCGTACCGGGCCCGGACGGCATGGTGTGGGTCCAGGACCTGGCCGAGCCGTCCTGAGGGGCGGCACCGAGGCGGGGCGCCGACTCACCCGCGGGTGCCGAAGTTCTGCACCCACCAGGGCCCGTTGGCACTCATGTCGACGCCGGCGCCGAAGTCCTTGAACCCGCAGTCGAGTATGTTCGCGCGGTGCCCGGGGCTGTTCATCCAGTCGCGCATGGCGGAGGCCGGGTCCTTCGGGCCCCGGTGGATGTTCTCGCCCCACTTCCCGGCCGGATAGCCCGCCGCGCGCAGCCGGGAGTCGGCGTGCTCGCCCTCCGGGCTGGCATGGTCGTAGTAGTCGCGTGCCGCCATGTCGTCCGCGTGGGCCTGCGCCGCGGCCTGCACCCTCGGGTCCAGGCGCAGCGGGGAGCAGCCGGCCTTCGCCCGCTCGGAGTTGACCAGGGTGAGCAGTCGCTGTGCGTACGAGCCGCCCTGGCCGGCGGCGGGGCCGCCCCGAGGGGTGGCGGGAGGGGGAGAGGCCGGCCGTCCGGTACGGCTCCCGGCGGCGGGGCCGGTGCCCGCGTCCCGGGTCCCGCCGGGCCGGCGGTCCGCCGAGTCCTTGCGCGGGGTCGCCGAGGGGGCGGCGGACGTCCTGGCGCGCGGCTTCCTCTTCGTCTTCGAGGACGGTGCCTCGGCCGAGGGGGTGGCGGTCGGCCGGGAGGAGGCCGGGGTCGCCAGTGCCTGGGCCGGAGAGTGCCGGACGGAGTCGGCGGCCGGTGCCTGGTCCTCGGACGCGTCGCCACTGCTGAGGAGAAACGTTCCGGCCGCGGCGACGGCCGCGACCGCCACCCCCGCGAGGACCACCGGGGCGGCCCCTCGCCTGGCGCGCCGCCGTCGGCCGTGCCGTCGGCCGTCCGCGGCCCGGCGCCGGGCGCTCCTCGTTCCCACCGAGGGTTCGGGCCCGCTCTCGGGGGCCGGGAAGGTGGTCTGCTCGTCCTCGTGGGGGTGCATGTCCGCTCCGCTCTCCTGTCCGCGCCGGTCGGTCCGGCACAGGGGAGAGCGGGGCGGAGCTGGAGGATGACGGTTTTTCGGGAAGGGATGTCCCGAGCGGTCCCGCGGCGGGTGCGATCAGCTCCCGAGGGCCGCCTCCAGGCGGGCGATGTCCGCGGCGTCCTTGGCCCGACGCGGAAGCGCCGGATCCCACACCGGCATCATCCGCTTGATCTCGATCTGCACCCGCGGGTTGACGATCGCGCACCGAAGGGTGCCGATACGGCCCGGCGCGCCGTCGAGCATCCCCTCCGGCCAGGCCGTACCCGCCCAGGGCCCGCCGGCGACCAGCACCTGCCCGGCGGCGTCCCCGGTCAGCAGGGTGAAGCTGCTGTCCAACCCGTCCTTGGCGAAGTCGAGTTGCAGCTCGGGCGGCGGCCCGGGGACGGGAGCGTAACCGTGCCCGAGGAGCGCGCCGGCGAGTGTCTCGGCAGTGTCCGACCAGGTGAACCAGTCGATGTCCGCATGGTCGCGGGTGACCTCGCCCAGGAAGAAGTCCATGGCCCAGCCGCCGCGCAGCCACAGGCCGATCCCGAGATCCCCGGCCAGCCGCAGCACTTCGGCGATCTGGTCCAACTGCCGCCGCGCGCGTCGTCCGTCCATGGCCGGCACTCTACGCGGCGAGCCGGCCGCAGGGCCTGCTCAGGGCGCGGGTGGCACCGATGGTGAGGATCCGTCTGCCCTCGCGGGCCGGAACCCGGCTCAGTCCGGGAGCCGTTCGCCGCACCGGCTGCAAAAGCGCGCCCCGCTCTCCTCGGCGAGGCGGCCGCACTCGGGGCAGACCCTGTCGAGCAGGCAGGCGGGCTCGCCCCCGGCCGGCCGCGGCGGGGCGGAGCGGATGCTCATGCCGGGACGGCGCCGGTGCACGGTGAGGTACGTCAGGCCGTCCGGGCCCGCGGCGAGGCTGCGGTGACTGCCGTGCGGCAGCCAGGCCACACATCCCGGAACCAACTCCTGCGCCGCGGCACCGTCGACGGCCAGCCCGCCGCTGCCGCCGGTCACGTACACCAGCACATCGAGGTCGGGCTCGACATGCCCGGCGACCTGCTTGCCGGGCGCCAGGCGGACCAGATTGGAGTCCAACTGCCGGGACGCGGTCGACAGCCGCCACACCGCGCCCCCCTGCTCCTCCGGAGCCTCGCGCAGCAGATCCGCGGTGCGCGCCAGGACTCCGCCCGGCCGGTTCGACGACGCCATGGGTAACCTCCTGCGTGCACGGCCCAAGCGGATGCTACCCCCGCCTTGGTCCTGTCCGGTCGGCCCGGCGCCCGCTCCCGCCCGCCCGGGTGAGCGATGGCCCGGCGGCGGTTCCCGCGGGTGCGCTCAGGCCCGTACGGGGCGGTGCGGCGCCCCGGGGTCCGGGGCCGGGGCGCGGCGGTCGCGCTCCGCCCAGCGCACCGCCGGGCCCATCGCGCAACCGGCGCCGAGGAAGAGGGCGCCGAGCAGCAGCCAGCCCGGCGCGCCCCAGTTCACGATCAGCGCGGTCAGCAGCAGCGGCCCCAGGGTGCGCGCCACGGCCACACCGGTACCGAAGAAGCCCTGGTACTGGCCCATCCGATGGGAGGGGGCCAGGTCGAAACCGATCTGCCAGCCACCGGCGGACTGCTGCATCTCCCCGATGACCTGGAGCGCCGCACCGGCGACAAGGACCGCCACGGTGGCCCAGACCGGCAGGTGGGCCGCGGACACGGCGAACACGGCGCAGGAGGCCAGCAGGACCGCGCCCGCGCGGCGCACGGCCCGGGAAGCCGACCCCAGATCGGTCACCGTCCGCGCGATCCGGACCTGGCAGAGCATGACGCCCAGGGTGTTGAGGACGAAGAGCACCGACGCCAGCCAGGTCAGCTCGGGGGAGCGGGCGGCGATCCACAGCGGAATCACCAGGCTGAGCAGCGGCAGCCGCAGCAGCAGAACCGTGTTGAGGAGGGTGACCAGGGCGTACGGGCGGTCCCGCAGCACGGCGAGCCGGGGCTCGTCGCCGGCCGGCCGATGAGCGGCCCCGACCGCGGGCAGCCGCAGCAGGATCAGGCCGCAGACCAGGAAACCGAGCGCGTCCAGGGCGAACAGGGCGACGAAGGCGGCACGGGAGCCGTTGCCCAGGGCCAGCCCGCCCAGCGCCGCGCCCACCGCCAGACCCGCGTTGAGCGTCGACTGCATATGGGCCAGGACCCCGGTGCGTTCGGCCGGTTCGACCAGGCCCGCGAGCAGCGCCTGGCGGGCCGCCGCAAGGCCCGACTGGGCGGCGGCGTACCCGCCGGCCACCAGCAGGAAGGGCAGGAAGTCGTGGATGACCAGGAAGGACAGGACGGTGGCCGCGGTGGCGAAGGCGAGCAGTACCGCCGTGGTGCGCGGCCCGCGCCGGTCGGCGAGATGCCCCAGCGGCACTCCGGCCAGGGAGCCGACGGCCCAGGCCGCGGTCAGGCCGAGGCCGAGCCGGGTCGGCGACATGCCGACGACCTGGGTGAAGTAGAGCGCCGAACTCGTGTAGTACATGCCGTCGCCGATGGAGTTGCTCAACTGCGCGGCGGCCAGGGTACGGGGCGCGCCTGCCGGCGGCATGAGCTGTTTCACTTCGGAACTCCCTGGGCCGTGAGCCGCCCTGGAGCCGCCCCCCGTCACTGACCAGGGAACGGTATGCCGCGAAGCAGCCCGGGGATCAGGGACAATCCAGCCCGGTGATCGTGGGCCACTTCGCGGGCCGGCTCGGTGCCGCCGGAGGTGGACCGTGCCGCGGGCGCACATGCCCGGGGCTTCGGACCGGCGGCGATCCGGGCCGCCGCCACCCCGGGGCGTCCGCGCGCGGCGCCGACACCAGGGCTAGGCCCGGGGCGGCCTCGGCCCGCTCAGACCGTGCGGACGGCCAGGGCGCCGTCCGGCGCGACCTCGACGCGGGTGCCGAACGGGCGGCTGACCCGGTCCAGGGTGGTGCCCAGCCACGCGCGGTCCCGGTCGCCGGCGTACCGCAGCCGCATCCGCTCGGCGCGCAGCACGGCGATCCGCAGCCCCTCGAGCCGGCCGCTGTCCGCCCGCACCGTGGCCAGGTAGAGGGGCCGCAGGTCGTCGCGGTACCGCTCGTACCCGGTGATGCCCTCGTAGTCGTCGATGAGATCGCCGCAGCCGTAGAGGATCAGCTTGCCGCGGTGGACCTCCAGGGCACGCGGATGGTGTGAGGAGTGTCCGTACACCAGGTCCACTCCGCCGTCGATGAGCGCCCGGGCGTAGCCGACGGTGTCCCGGTCGATCTCATGGCCCCAGTTGGAGCCCCAGTGGAGCGAGACGACCGCGAGGTCGCCGGGCCGCTTCCACTGCCGTACCCGGGCGACCAGTTCGGCGGCGGCGCTCAGCGAGGGCTCCGGGACGAAGTCCACCCCGCCGAGGTCACCGGCCGCCGCCCAGCCGAACGGGATGCCGCTGGAGAGCATGCCCAGGGCGAAGACCAGCACCCGGTGCCCGCCGGGCAGCGGTACGGCGGCCGGGAGCCGGGCCGTGTCGATGTCGCGCCCCGCACCCGCCGTACGCAGGCCCGCCGCCGCCAGGGCGCCGAGGGTCTCGTCCAGACCGCGCCGGCCGAAGTCCATCACATGGTTGTTGGCCAGCACGCAGACATCCGGACGGGCGGCGCTCAGCGCGGGCAGGTTGGCCGGGGCCATCCGGTAGTGCACGCCCTTCCCCGGGGCGAAGCAGCCATGGCGGGTGACACCGGTTTCCAGGTTGAGGATCCGGGCGTCGGGCGCGGCCTCGTCCAGCACCCGCAGGGCGTCCCCCCAGGGCCATTCGAAGTCCACCGGGCGCGGGATCGGGCCGTTCGCCGCCTCCGCCAGTTCGACGTAGTCGCGGGCGTCCCGGATGTACGGCTCGCGCAGCGCCGGATCACCGGGATGCGGAAGGATCTGGTCCACTCCGCGGCCGAGCATCACGTCGCCGGCCAGGCACAGGGTGACCAGACCGCCGTCCCCAGACACCCTTCCAGGCTAAGGGCGCGCCGGCCGGGCCGCCGCGGGACGGGTCCGGCCCCCGTCTGCGCGGGCCGGAGAATCCCCGGTCCGGGGCCGGGGCGGCGGGCGCCGGACGGGCGACCGGCCGCGGATCGCCGGTGATCCCGGGGTGCGCCAAAAATATGCTCTCGTTACGTATCGTGTCCGACAGGTAGCACACCGTGTCCGGCGGTGGCGGCAAACCCGTGCGCCCACCCCCCGGCGCCCGGGGCGCCCCGGCGCGGACGCCGGTGCTCCGAGCAGGGCGCGTCGGTGTCCGCCCGGGCCCTGACCCCCTGTCGACGGCCCCACATCCCCCACTGGAGGTTCGCGATGAAGCGCACAACCGCGCGGAGGCGCCGTACGGTCATCACCGGTGCGGCGGTGGCGGCCGTGACCATCACCACGCTCGGCCTGCGGCCCCCGGCCGACCCCGAACCCGACACCCTGTCGGCCGACGCGGCGGAGCAGTTGGCCGAGGGCATCAACTCCGAACTGGGCTCCGACGCGGCCGGCGCGTACTACGACGTCGAGCGGCGGACCCTGGTGGTCAACGTCGTGAACGAGGAGGCCGGGGACAAGGTCCGCGCGGCGGGCGCGGAGCCCAAGGTGGTCCGGCACTCGCTCGGCTCCCTGGAGGAGGCGCGGCAGACCCTGCGGGACAAGGCCGCCATCCCGGGCACGTCCTGGGTGATGAACCCGAAGCTCAACAAGGTGGTCGTCACCGCGGACAGCACCGTCACCGGAGCCGAACTCGACCGGCTCGAGAAGGTGGTCTCCTCACTCGGCGACCGCGCCGAGGTGCGGCACTCGAAGGCATCCCTGCGACTGCTGCTCGCCGGCGGGGACGGCCTGTGGGGCGGCGGCGTCCGCTGCTCCCTCGGATTCAACGTCACCAAGGACGGCGAACCGTACTTCCTGACCGCCGGGCACTGCACCAACGCGGTCGACAGCTGGTCCGACTCCCTCAACGGCGCCCAGATCGCGGCCTCCGCGGGCGGCAGCTTCCCGGGCGACGACTACGGCATCGCCGCGTACACCACCAACGTCGACCACCCCAGCGCGGTGGACACGTACCCCGGCGCCCAGGAGATCACCCAGGCGGACGACCCGATCGTCGGCCAGCAGGTGCAGCGCAGCGGCAGCACCAGCCATGTGCGGGGCGGTGAGGTCACCGGCCTGGACGCCACCGTCAACTACCAGGAGGGCACCGTCGAGGGCCTGATCCAGACCACCGTCTGCGCCGAACCCGGCGACAGCGGCGGCCCGCTCTACGCGGGGACCACCGGACTGGGGCTCGCCTCGGGCGGCAGCGGTGACTGCGCCTCCGGTGGGGAGAGCTTCTACCAGCCGGTGACCGAGGCCTTGCAGGCCACCGGTTCGACGATCGACTGATCCGCCGCCAGGGCCGCGCGGACCGGCCGACCCGCCCCGCCCGGCCGGCGCAGCGGCCATCGGGGGACGGCGGCCCCGGGACCTCGTACCGTCCCCGGGGCCGGCGCCCGGCGCAGGGGCGGGCGGCGTGGCACCGGGCGGGCGAGCGGCCGCGGATCGCCGCTGCCGCAGGGACCGGCCGCAGGGACGGGAGAGCGAAGGTGTCCGACCGGATCGTGGACGTATGGGGCCCGCGTACGCCGTACTCCTCCGGCGCGCCGTGGCCGATCCGCGTGGACCAGCGGCTGACGGTGCCCGAGGCCGAGGTCGAGCGGTGGGTCCCGACCGCCTGCGTGCTGTGCTCCAACGGCTGCGGACTGGACATCGCCGTGCGCCAGGGACGCATGGTCGGGGTACGGGGCCGGGCCGGCGACCGGGTGAACCACGGCCGGCTGGGCCCCAAGGGACTCCACGGCTGGCAGGCGAACGCCTCGGCCGACCGGCTCACCCAGCCACTGGTGCGCACCGACGGCAGACTGCGCCCGACCGACTGGGACACCGCGATGGACCTGGTGGTGGACCGGTCGCGGCAGGTGCTGCACGACCGCGGCCCGCTGGCCCTCGGCTTCTACACCAGCGGGCAGCTGTTCGCCGAGGAGTACTACGCCCAGGCGCTCATCGCCCGCGGCGGGATCGGCACCCCGCATCTGGACGGCAACACCCGGCTGTGCACCGCCACCGCGGCCTCGGCGCTGATCGAGACCTTCGGCAGCGACGGCAACCCGGGCTCGTACACCGACATCGACCAGTGCGACACCCTGCTGCTGGTCGGGCACAACGTCGCCACGACCCAGACGGTGCTGTGGGCGCGGATGCTGGACCGGCTGACCGGCCCCGACCGGCCCCGCCTGGTGGTGGTCGACCCCCGGGCCACCCCTGCCGCACGGGAGGCGGACGTCCATCTGGCCCTGCGGCCCGGGACCAACGTGGCACTGCTCAACGGCCTGCTGCACGAGATCATCGCCCAGGGACGGGTGGCCGAGGAGTGGGTACGCGCCCACACCACCGGATACCGCGAACTCGCCCGGGTGGTCGGGGAGTACCCCCCGGAGCGGGTGAGCCGGATCTGCGGCGTCCCCCCGGACGCCATCCGCGACGCGGCGCACCTGCTGGGCACCGCGCGCCGGCTGGTCTCCACCGTGCTCCAGGGCGTCTACCAGTCGCACCAGGCCACCGCGGCGGCCATCCAGGTCAACAACATCAATCTGCTGCGCGGCATGATCGGCCGCCCCGGCTGCACGGTCTTCCAGATGAACGGCCAGCCCACCGCGCAGAACACCCGGGAGACCGGCGCCGACGGCAACCTGCCCGGCTTTCGGAACTGGCAGAACCCCCACCACGTCCGGGAGATCGCCGAAGCCTGGAACGTCGAGCCGTCCCGTATCCCGCACTGGGGCCCGCCCACCCCCGCCATGGAGATCCTCCGCTACTGCGCCGAGGGATCCATCGGCTTCCTCTGGGTCACCGGCACCAATCCGGCGGTCTCCCTGCCCGACCTGCACCGGGTCCGCTCCGTGCTGGGGCGCGGCGGGCTCTTCCTGGTGGTCTCCGACGCCTTCCGTTCGGAGACCGCCGAACTGGCGGACGTGGTGCTGCCGACCGCGCTGTGGGGCGAGAAGACCGGCTGCTTCACCAACACCGACCGCACCGTGCACCTGTCGGAACGGGCCATCGATCCGCCCGGCGAGGCCAGGGCCGACTTCGACATCCTGCTGGACTACGCCCGGCGGATGGACCTGCGCGACAAGGACGGCCGGCCACTGCTGCGCTGGCAGGGCCCCGAGGAGGCCTGGCAGGACTTCACCGCCCTGACCCGCGGCCGGCCGTGCGACCAGAGCGCCCTGAGCTACGAGCGGCTGCGGGGCGGCGGCGGCATCCAGTGGCCGTGCACCCACCGGGCCCCGGAGGGCACCGAGCGCCTCTACACCGACCATGTCTTCCCCACCGGCACCGACCGCTGCGAGGACTTCGGCCACGACCTCGACACCGGCGCGCAGTACTCGGCGGACGAGCACCGGGCCCACGACCCGGCCGGCCGGGCCCTGCTGCGGGCCGCCCACTACCGGCCCTCCCCGGACCCGGTCGACGAGGAGTACCCGCTGCTGCTGACCACCGGCCGCCTCGTCCACCACTGGCACACCCGCACCAAGACCGGCCGGGTACCCGAACTCGACCAGGCCGCCCCCGACCTGCGGATCGAACTGCACCCCGACGACGCCCGCCCGTTCGGCATCACCGACGGCGACCTGGTACGGGTGCGCTCGCGCCACGGCGACATCGTCGGCCCGGCCACCCTGAGCGGCCACCGGCCCGGCACCGTCTTCGTACCCTTCCACTACGGCTACTGGGACCAGGCCGACCCCGGCCGGCACACCCGGGCGGCCAACGAGGTCACCCACACCGCGTGGGACCCGGTCTCCAAGCAGCCGGTCTTCAAGCTCACCCCGGTCCGGCTGCGGAAGGTCGCCGACGCGGCGGTCGGCGGCAGACCCGTGGTCATCTCCGAGGACGCGCTCAGCGCCACCGGCGGCAGTACGGCGGCGGGCGCCGCCCCCGCGCCCGAGGCTGCCCCGGAGAGCGCCGGAGACGAACCGCGATGAACAGGATCGGGACCCTGTTCGCCGACCTCCACCACACCGAGACGGCACTGGCCGGGGAGTTCCGCGGCACCGCCGAGCGCCACCCCGGCGACCACGGCACCCACCGCGTCTGCCGCGCCCTCGCCCAGCAGTGCGAGCAGCACACCACGGCCCTGCACACCCTCGCCCAGCCCTACGGGGTGGATCTGGCCGAGGCCAGGTCACCCGGCCTCCTGGAGACGGCCCTGGGCGCGGTGCGGCACGCCGGCCAGGCCCTGCGCCCGGGGCACCAGGGCTCCGGACTGTCCCTCCTGCACGACCTGCGCCGGCTCTACCAGCTGGGCCAGCGCGGCAGCCTGGAGTGGACCATGCTCGCCCAGGCCGCCCGGGCCCTGCGCGACCAGGACCTCCTCGGGCAGGTGACGGCCCTGCACCGGGAGACCCTGGGCCAACTGAAGTGGATCAGGACCCGGGTCTCCGAGACCGCCCCGCAGATCCTCGCGGTGGACCACCCCCAGGGCCCGTGAGCCGAGGGCGCCGGCGCGGCGGCGGTCCGGGAGTGCGTACCGGACCGCGGGCCCGGCTCCGTGCACGGCGCTGTTCGGAGCCGGGCCCGCGCCCCGCGGTCCCGCGGACGAGCCGGCTCAGCCGGCCAGTTCGTCGCGGACCTCGCGGAACGCCGCCACCGCGCGCAGCACGTCCTCGGTCGAGTGCCCGGCGGACAGCTGGACGCGGATCCGGGCCAGGCCCCGGGGCACCACCGGGAAGGAGAAGGCGATCACGTAGATGCCCCGCTCCAGCAGCGCCGCGGCCATCCGTCCGGCGAGCGCGGCGTCGCCGACCATCACCGGGGTGATGGGGTGCTCACCGGGCAGCACGTCGAAGCCGGCGGCCTCCATCTCCCGGCGGAACAGGGCGGTGTTCTCGGCCAGCCGCGCGCGGCGGTCGTCGGACTCGGCGAGCAGATCGAGGATGCGCAGCGAGGCGCCGACGATCGAGGGGGCCAGCGAGTTGGAGAACAGGTACGGGCGGGACCGCTGGCGCAGCAGCTCGACGATCTCGGCCCGGGCCGAGACATAGCCGCCGCTGGCGCCGCCGAGCGCCTTGCCGAGGGTGCCGGTGACGATGTCCACCCGGTCGGTGACGCCGAAGAGCGCGGGGGTGCCGCGACCGCCCTCGCCGGTGAAGCCCACCGCGTGCGAGTCGTCCACCATGACCAGGGCCTGGTAGCGGTCGGCCAGGTCGCAGATCTCGTCCAGCGGGGCGATGTACCCGTCCATGGAGAACACGCCGTCGGTGACGATCAGCTTGTGCCGGGCGTCGCCGGCCTCCTTCAGGCAGCGCTCCAGGTCCGCCATGTCCCGGTTCCGGTAGCGGAAGCGGGCGGCCTTGGAGAGCCGGATGCCGTCGATGATGCTGGCGTGGTTCAGCTCGTCGGAGATGACGGCGTCCTCGCTGCCCAGCAGGGTCTCGAAGACACCGCCGTTGGCATCGAAGCAGGAGCTGTACAGGATGGTGTCCTCGGTGCCGAGGAAGGCCGACAGCCGGCTCTCCAGCTCCTTGTGCGGAGTCTGGGTGCCGCAGATGAAGCGGACCGAGGCCATGCCGAAGCCCCAGTCGTCCAGGGCCTGCTTGGCGGCGGCCACCACCTCGGGGTGGTCGGCCAGGTCCAGGTAGTTGTTGGAGCAGAAGTTGAGCACACGGTCCTCGGCGACCGTTATGCCGGCCGATTGCGGACTGCCGATCACACGCTCGTCCTTGTACAGGCCGGCGGCGCGGATCTCGTCGAGCTGGGCGCGCAGGTCCTGGCGCATGCTGTCGAACACGGGTGGTGACTCCTCGTCGGGAAGGGGTGCGGGCCGGGAGCTCAGGCGCCGGGGGGAAGGG